>CAYZHB010000010.1:0-30204 GCA_964478245.1 uncultured Desulfobacterales bacterium
AATTTTTAAAGATCCAGGAAAAGGTGAAGAAAACCATCGTGTTCGTGACCCATGATATAGACGAGGCCATCAAAATGGGGGACAAAATCTGTCTGTTAAAAGATGGAAAGCTCGTCCAGTTCGCCTCACCGGAAGATATGCTGACGAACCCCAAAAATGATTTTGTAAGGGATTTTGTCGGCGGAGACCGGACGTTGAAGCGGCTTAATCTTTTTTCCATCAAAAAAGCCATGAGAGAAGACCCGCCGATGATAAAAGGGTCAAGAACCATTGAAGAAACCCGGAAACGGTTTAAGGAAACGGATGCCGCGTATCTGATCGTTACCGATCACAACGGAAAGCTGATCGGCCTTGTGAGTGAAAATGATCTCAAAGAAGAAGCAGAATCCGTAGAAGAGGTCACCCGGACAACCGATGCATACCTTGAAAGTACGGCGAGTTTAAAAGACGGCCTTTCCGAGATATTTACCCATGATCTCGGTTTCCTGGTCGTTGTGGATCATACGAAAACGGTCCAGGGGTGGCTTTTGACCGAAGACATCAAAGAGGCGCTCAAAGATTAATTGCCATTTTAAGAGGGATAACACCATGACGTCAAAAATTTTTCTGGAACTTTTAAAGAAAGCGCTGCCGGTCATCATTACCATCGGGGTTGTTCTGGCCCTGTATAAAATATACGGCGCCTGGGAGTATACCGTCAACAACCTGCCGGAATTTTTCAAACTCACGTTTGAGCATCTCATGATTGTATTGATTGCCATGTGTTTTTCCATCAGTATCGGTGTGACCCTGGGCACGATCATGACCCGGGAAGGGTGGGAAAACATATCCCCTGTGGTGATGGCGGTCGTAAACGTATGGCAGGCGGTCCCTTCTCTGGGGGTTATTGCGCTGGCATACGGTCTGCTGCCCCTGATCGGCCTTTCCGGTATCGGGATCATCCCGGCGTTGATCGCGATATTCACCTTTTCCGTTGCACCGGTGGTGCGAAACACATACGCCGGGATTGAGTCGGTGAACCAGGATCTTCTCGAGGCGGCCACCGGTATGGGGATGACGAAAAGACAGATTCTTTTCCGGATTGAACTGCCGAATGCCCTGCCGGTCATTATGGGCGGTATCAGGACGTCCACGGCCCTGGTTGTCGGTACGGCGCCGCTGGCGTTTCTGATCGGCGGCGGCGGACTCGGCTTCTGGATTTTTACGGGGATCGCCCTGGTGGACATGGGGATCATGACGGCAGGGGCGGTGCCTGTTGCAGTGATCGCCATGCTTTTTGATTATCTTCTTGAAATTGCGGAAAGAATTATCGTAAGCAGGGGGGTTCAGACAGATGAGGTTGCCATGTCGGCAATGTAGCCTGTCTGTTGTTATAGGTGATAAACCAATTTCAATTTATTTAAAGGAGGAATGACAATGAAGAAATTTGGTATTCTGATGACGGCACTGATTTTTCTGGCGGTGCCCATGGCATCTTTTGCCGGATCACCGGTAAAGGTCGCGTCCAAAAATTTTACCGAGCAGCTGGTTTTAGGTCAGATCATGGTTCAAATGCTCGAGGACAGGGGGATACCGGTAGTGGACAAGACCAATCTCGGGGGCACCAATGTCAACAGGGATGCGCTGGTTCAGGGGCAGATCGATGTTTACATGGAGTATACCGGAACGGCATGGCTCACCCATTTCAAGAAAAACGAAGTGGTTCGGGATTCCCAGGAGCTTTACGAGAAAGTGAAGACCATAGACAAGGAGAAGAACGATCTGGTCTGGCTTGAACCGTGCAAATTCAATAATACCTATGCCATTGTGATGAAAGAGGAGGCCGCTGCCAAGTACGGGATCAGTACGCTGTCCGAATGGGCGGCCTGGATCAAGGAAAATCCGGGGAAAATGACGGTCTCTGTCGGCCCTGAGTTCTATTCACGGGTTGACGGGTTTAAGGGGATGATGGCGCATTACGGACTCGATTTCGGAGAGGACATCCCCGATTCCGATGTCAGTAAAATGGAGATCGCCCTGACCAAGAAAGCGGTCCGGGACGGACAGGCGCTCTGCGGAATGGCGTTTGCGACCGACAGCGCCATCATTGACTACGGGCTGCGGGTGCTGAAAGACGACAAAAGTTTTTTCCCGATTTACAACCCCGCTCCGGTCGTTCGCGCTTCCATTCTCGAGGCATATCCCAAGATGACGTTTACGCTGAATCAGATAGGGCCGTCCCTGGACACCGGCACCATGCAGCGGCTCAATTACAGGGTCAATGCCAATGGTGAGAAACCGGCCGCCGTTGCCAAAAGCTGGCTTAAAGGGATCGGCCTGATTATCCAGAAGAGAAAATAGCAACAATGATGTAAGAGCAGAACACGTGTAAAATCTGAACATGAGAACCCGGTGAACCTGCCATTGCAGGACCGGGTTCTTTTTTTCAGTATTTGACCAGCCCGGAAATCCGTTTGAGGAAGCCCACGAATTTCCGGAGCGGGTTTGTAAAAATCCGTGCATACTCACCGACAAGGCTTTCCGCTTCGTAGCTGTCAAACGCTTCCATGCTTTTCCCGGCAAATTTTTCCCTGAATTTCATCACCCAGATATAAAAGTCTGTGCAGGTCCTGTGGGGAAAATGTGTCATGATGCCGTGTTTTTTAATGATTTCCACGAACGGCGTGTATATTCTGTCATACCACGAAGCCGCCGCTTCCGCCAAAGAAACGGATCGGCTCTCTTTTGTCTCAAGATAGTGCTGATGCGTCTGAATATGCTGCATGAGAATGGGATAGCCGCCTATTCTGCTGAGGTTGAGATCGGCATTCCGGGTTTTTTTAAGTCCGGTTTCTTTCAAAAACCGGTGGCAGGTGGCAAGTATGGCAAGCTGTTCCACATCCGTATCTGTGCTCAGCGGAACATCACACTCATATTCATAAACCCGTGCATCGATATACTGTCTCTTCCGGGCCCGGGCCACGGAAATCCGGTGGTGACCGTCTTTGACAAAGTATGCGTCGCCCACTTTGTAAAGCTCGACAGGCGGCATCTCTTTTCTTGAAGACACGGCTTTTTCAACATTTTTCCATCGTGTCCGCATGTTTTCTTCAAGCGGGAAAAAATGCCGTGTAAAATCCCTGTACCGTCCCTGACTTCCGATAATGGCGTCAAGCCTGACACACAGGAGACCGATATCTTTTACAAACCACAGATCAAGCTGTTCTTTCACCGCTTCAAAAGGCAGCAGCCGCTTGGCTTTCCTGAAGGGAAATCCTTTCATCTCCTCTAAGAAAGCCCGGGTCATGGCTTTTGAAAAGTGGGTATCGCGCAGGTCTTCCCTGTCGGCCTGTTGTTGTGCTTTGCTTCTGAAAAGTGCCATTTATATGTCCATGATTAAATAGTGATTCGTATTCACAATTGTTGTTGAATAAAGCACGGTTTCCCTTCCCGGGCCTTTAAATCTCGTATGGCCGTGAATATGGAACCGGGGTCTGAATTTTTTAACGAATCGGGTGATGGCCGCAAATCCTTTGTGAGGCGCATCTTCTCCTTCGTGTATCCCGGCGGGCGGTGAGTGGGTAATCAGGATGTCCAGATACCTGCCGTATTTTATCCGGTTCAGTAAAAGCGAAGGAAACAGTTTTGCCATTTTACCGCACATGTCCTTTTCCGTATACATGAACGGCCCTTTCCTGTAGGCAATGGAACCGGAAAGGCCGGCAATCAAGAGATTTTTAAAACGGATGCATGTTTCATCGATACAGGTGCATCCCCTGGCAAAGTGCCTGTCCGGGGCCACATCATGGTTGCCCAACACATAAAAGAGCGGGACGTTGAGAACGCTGGTGATATATTCCAGGTAGGAAGCGGGAAGATCACCGCAGGCCAGGATGAGTTTGACATCCGCACACGCTTTTTCAAGGGTGTTGTGTTTTAAAAACCGTTTCTCTATTTTATCGCTTACTGTCAGTATCTGCATCAGATTGCCGGTTTAACCCCCGGCCCAAACCATTTGAATACTTTTCGTCCTTGAAGCTTTTAGCACCTGGCCACCCGCTTTGCGGGTGGTCGTTGACTGCTGACCGCTAAGAGCTGAAGGCTGTTATGTTTGCAATAGCATACCCGATAAGCCGGAACTTTATGATAAAGGATTTTATAACAAAAAAAGTCTGTTTGAAATGTTTTTTTTCTTGATGACGGGATTTGTTTCATATATCTTCATACTTCAAGGTCGTGTGATAAATTCGAGATCACCTTTTTGAGAAGTATACGGAGTTTTTATGTGCGGAATCGTGAGCTACTTCGGCAGCGCACCCAACCCCTTGAGCCGGGTTGTCACCGGGATGTCGGCAATTATATACCGCGCTCCGGACAGTACAGGTGTGGCTACCTTCGGGAATCTTTCAGAGTCGATTTCCATACGCAAGAATATCGGCAGTGTGGCCAGGCTCCTTGAAACACTGGAAGCCCATCCCATCAACACCAATCCCGACAAGGAAATTTTCAGCCTCTTTCAGCTGGAACGGCTGACACCTGCGGATATGCAGAAAAAGCTGATTGAATATGAGCAGCTTTCTCCGGATGTGTTCAACCGGATTGAAGAGGGAAGCGTGTCGTATCCGACTGCAGATGAAATCCGCTCTTTATCGTCCCAAAATCCCGTGTCAGTGACGGTCGGGTGCCCGGGCAGGCCTTACCGGCTGGAAAAATTCACTATCCGTTCCAGAAACGATCTCAAAAGGGTGGTGGAGAGTATGCTGAAAACCTATGATCTCTCCTTTGTTGCCATCAAGGCCATCTTCAGAAAGCAACTTGTTTACGGTATTGAAGTACTGGGAAATGCGGATCTGGTAAAGGCGGATGCGGCAGATATATACAATGCCTTTGATCACCTTTTTCAGACAATTTTCGAGGAGTACAGGCCGTATGTCAAGAGGCGGGACAGCAGTTACAAGCGGGTACATCTGAATCCCCGTGCAAAAAAATATCTCTGGCAGCTTATTTCAAGTATTCCCATTACAGTGCCGGAAGATTTCGACAGGGACGGCATATCGAATCTTTTCAGGATAATTGATGAGGCGGTGACCTCGAGAATCATTCACAAACCGGATATCGCCGATGAGCTGCAGGAATTTCTGAACCGGTCACTGCCGCTGGAGAGCCTGAAGAACAGTTATAATTGGCATGCGCTTTACAGGGCCGAAAAAGGGATGAACGTATACGGGCGGGCCGCTTCAGCCGCTTTTGAATGGCTTCGCAAAAACGAGGTCCTGAAAGCGCTTGCATCCAGTATTTTAAAAGGACCCGCAGAGGCCTTTTCCTCACCCGAGGGCATGACAGGTGCGAGAGGATTGAACTACCTTGTCCAGCCGATAATTACACAGGGGCGGTGGGCTTTGCAGTCCGAAGTGACAGTTAAAAACGCCCATCCGTTTATTGATGAAAAGGGGAAGCGTGTCATTGCCCTGAACGGTCAGTTCTCCACCCAGGTCGAGGATCAGATGCAGGATTTCCTGTCCAATGTGGTCAAAGTGCCCTTTAGAAGCAACAATTCTTCTGAATATTTTGCCCTTTTATGGGGCTACTATTTTGAAATTCTCAGAAACGAGAAAAAACAGTTTCAGGAAATCAAGGATCATATCGAAAAAGGCCTTGATGAATATGCCGTGGGCAGCACGTCGATCAATTACCAGATATTCAAGCAGGTACAGGGAAAAACGGATCAGGCGATAGATGAGGCGGCTTTTATTGAAGCGGCCAAGCGGTTTACCAAAAACGGGGGGCAGATTGCCGTAGCCGGGATGAGCATCGAATCACCACGAACGCTGTACGCCGCTTCAAGCAACAGGCCGCTTTTCATTGTCAGGCGGAAGGATACGGATGATTACATGGTGGTGTCGGATATCAATGCCGCTCTGGGACTTTTTCCCCAGTCTGAAATAATGGCGGTGACCCGGGACTACGAAGAGACGCTGAGACAGCGGGACAAAGAGATCGAAGCACTTAAAGGCAGAGGCGCCGGCAAGGGGGACATGGAAAAATGCCGCAAAAAGTGGGCAAAAGAATCGGACAAGGTGCTGATCCATTTTTCTGTAGAAGTGTATGCCCTGGAGAAAGAGAATGTGTTTGCGAAAATATCCACCGGTTTCAAAAACGGTTTGATGACCCGGGATCTGGTGTTAACAGACTACGGGGGAAACCCCATCCGTGATATAGAACCGTACGTCATCAATCTGACCCCGCCGCACGTTCACAAGGATATGGACAAATCCTTTTTCGAGTCCCATCTCGAGGAGGTGCCGGATCTGCTGGAAAACATGGTCGCCAATATAATGGACCCGGAAGCGGATACTGCGGAAATTCAAATCAACCTCAAAAAATTTCAAAGGCGGTTCGGCAGAAACCTGAAAGGCGTTCGCCGGGTATTCCTGCTGGGTATGGGGTCTTCCTGCAATACAGCGGAATTTGCTGCCGGCTTTATCAGAAAGATATTTCAGGATATCCAGGTGATCACCGCCCAACCGGTTGAAATCGAACTGATTTCAAGGACCTTTGTTCCGGAAGAAGACCTGATCCTGTTGCTCAGCTGGAGCGCCACCACCGCGGAAACGGTGAAATTCGCCAAAGAGCTTGAGAAACGGAATATCCATTTTATCGGAATTACGGAAAAAACATTCGGCGATATGGCCCTTATGGCACGGAAAAGTCTCGGGGTTGTCTATGCCGGAAGCGGTGAGGAAGTCACCGTCCCGGCCGTAAAAAGCACATTCTGCATGTTCATGTGTATTAACATGCTGTCGCTTTATTTGTACCGCAAGACCATGGGGATGGAAATCGACTGGCAGATTATGGGCAGCATCGTACAGGTACCGCATCTCGTAAAGCATGTACTGTCGGATAATCAATTGAAGGAAAATGTCAGGAACACGGCCCGAAAGTATGCCGACATGGATATTTTTTTTGTGGTGGATGCCCTGTTTACGACACCTGTCGGGAGAGAGGCGGTTTTTAAAATGGAGGAGATGACCTGGTATGTGGCAGGAAAAGCGGTAGACTATGCCGATGTGGAGATGAATCTTTTTCGCCGGGAGCGGAGAAAAAACCTGGTTGTTGTCAATGCCACCTGCGGTGAAAGGCTTGGAGAAGCCGTCTCTGTCATGGAAGCCCTCTACAGTAACAGCATAGAATTCATTGCCGTCACGTTTGACAGTCCGGAGAGACCGAAAATCGAGAAACTGTCCAGGGGGAATCTGATCCTTCTGCCCAAAACCGACGATTGCTTTCAGCCGTTTATTGATGTGGCCTTTTACTACCTGTTTGCGTTCTATTCCGGACAGGTCAGGGGACATCAGGCCAACGAGTATCCGAGAAACCGCGCCAAATCGGTTACCACGTCCCGGTCGGTTGATTCAGTTGAGTTCAGTGTACAGGGGGAATATTACAATCTGCGGCACAAAGAGGCGTTTTTCAAACAAGAAAATGAGGAAAGGCCGCCCGATTTTGCCGGCCTTACAGTTTTTGAAAAGGGTGAATTTACCGCCTCTGCCAAAACCCATTTTGACAACGTGAAAAAACTTGGCGGTGTTATTTCTGACAATTCGCCTTTTAATATCCTTGTCGAATACAAAGAAAACGATCATTCGGCACTGGCCGATTTCATGTTCGGTCAGGGGGGTGAAACCGACATCCTGTTCATTCCCGTGGATTCTTTTGCCGAGGCCGCTTCCGGAAAAGTGGCGGCCGTGTTTCAGCGCTATCTTTTGTGCACCATGAGAGTGGCGAAGCGGTCCGAACTGCTTCCCCGCATCAAAGAGGACACTGTCTGCCTGCTGGTTTCATCCGGCAGGCGCGGCTATATTGCCGAAAATTTGGAAAGACTTGCTGACAAGAGAACGGTATGGTTCGGCTGCACCCCGCCGGCCGATGACGTCTTATCCGGTATTCCCTGCTATTCGGTAAAGGAGCCCTTTCGGGAGAGCTGTGACGACCTGATTCTTTATACAGCCCTCTCTCTGATGTTTATCAATGCGTTTTCAATGACCAATCCCGAGAGGGGGGAGCTCCTGTCCGCCTGTTTTAAGCGAAGCGGGCATGTCATCCATTCGGTCCTCAATGATGCCGCTCTTTGTGAAACGGTTCAGAAGGTGGTGACGGCCAACAGGGAGTACAAGTCTCTGCTTTTTCTGTCTCCGCCCGACGGAACAGGGTTGTCCTTTATCAACCGCTTCAACAGCAGAGGGCTTGTTCTGTCCGCCTATGAGCCCTTTGGATCGGGCGCACACGGTCCTCTCGTAACGGTTGACAACAGGGTGGAGGCAAAGTTTGTCCGTATTGAAAAACGGGAGACAATGGTGGAAAAATACGGTGAAGAAAACGTCGGCAGATGGGAGAAGATGTACATAACAAAAGGCACGCTCGATTCGTTTCCGGAATACAACGGGAATGAACTTTCCCAGCGGGTCAACACGCCGTTTTTTGCGGAAGGGGAATGGTACCTGCCGGTTTTGCGCCCCGATTACCCGGTCTCAAGAGACAACCTGATCCTCCTGGATGCAACCAACGAACGTTACCTCGATCATGCAGCAGATGATCTGGCCGTGTTCGGATGCCGGCATGCACGGGTCGTGGTGATCACACAGGATTTTTTCCTTGAAATGCCGGAAAAAGTATCCTTTCTGAAATTTCCGGTGTCGGGGATGCTGACGATTCCGTCCTTTAAAGGCGCAGATCAGAAAGTTCCCGTCTCCGATTTTCATATACCATTTGCAATGGGGGTTCTGGCAACAGCCCTGTCGGGGTCCACCCGGTATGACACGTAACCCTAGAGGTGATACAGCTGTTTGCCGTCAATCACATCGATTGAATTGGCATCCAGAATTTCAATGGCTTTGTCGATATCATCAAACCGGAAGATCATAATCGCCTTGTAGCCTTTGGGATTGACAAAGGGATACATGTATTCCACGTTGATGTCCTGCGCACATATCGGATCCAGGATTCTGTTCAGGCCGCCGGGTGTGTCATCGACACTGATGCCGATGACATTGGTTTTGCCCACGTCAAACCCCTCTTTTTCCAGTGCGGCCTCGGCTGTTTCGGTATCGTCGACGATCAGCCTCAAAATGCCGTAATCGGTTGTATCCGCCAGAGACAAAGCCCTTATGTTGACATCGGCGTCCCTCAGGATTGCCGTCACCTCTGCAAGGTGCCCCGCCTTGTTTTCAAGGAATAGTGATATCTGTACTGCCCGCATTTTTCCGTCCTCCAAAAAAATAGTGTGACCGGACCTTTCAGGTCAACTGCCACGGCATATCCGTTACGCTTCAAGCGCCGCTTTGAATTCGGGTTTGCGTTTTTCCAGAAATGCAGTGGTGCCCTCTTTTGCATCGGCACTGGCCATGCAGATTGAAAAGGCGCCGTTTTCAAAGCGCGTTCCTGTTTCAAGATCGACATTGCCGGCACAGTTTACGGATTCCTTTGCCGCTCTCAGGGCGGCGCTTCCCATTGACGCCATTTTCTCCGCCGTTTTTAGCGCATGTTCCATTAACGTGTCCTCGTCGCTCACAAAATTGACGATGCCATAATTTGCCGCCTCGGCAGCGGAAATTGTTTTTCCCGTGAAAATAAGTTCTTTGGCCCGGTTTGCTCCCACAATCCTTGAGAGCCGCTGAGTGCCTCCGAAACCGGGTATCAGCCCCAGAGTGATCTCGGGGAGGCCGAACAAGCTTTTTTCAGAGGCGTAAATAAAATCGCACGCCAGTGCCATTTCGGTGCCGCCGCCCAGAGCGTATCCGTTGACTGCCGCAATCACGGGTATGGAAAGATTTTCCAGTTTTGCAAGTGCTGTCTGCCCTTTTCGGGAAAACTGTTTTCCGGCAAGCGGGGTCATGCGTGACAGTTCCGAGATATCCGCGCCGGCTATAAAGGCTTTTTCCCCGGCACCCTTAAGGATCAGGACTTTTATTTCCCGGTCCTCCGAAATCCGGTCCACTGCTGTTGAGAATTCATCTATCATGGCGTTGTTCAGAGCATTCATCGCTTTGGGCCTGTTGAACGTGAGGGTTGCAATACGGTTTTCTGTCTCCAGAACAAGATTTTCAAAGGGCATGGTTACCTCCTTGTCAGTTTATAAAAATTGCGGATTCGTCTCTCGGATGTATTTTCTGATGCCGTTGCTTATTGAGTCACATATCAGATCTTTATACTTTTCATCCATCATTCTTTCACACTCCAGTTTGTTGCTCAGAAATGAGGCTTCGATCAGGATAGAGGGCATACGGGCCCCGATCAGTACGTAAAAAGGCGCCTGTTTTACGCCGAGATTGTTGATGCGGGAATATCGGTTTTTAAGCCCCTGCACAAGGGAATCCTGAACATTTTCGGCAAGCCTGCTCGATTCTTTTATCTTGGCGTTTTTCATCAGATCATTGAGTATGGTTTCCAGATCGCTTATGTTCTTTCTGGAAGTGGCATTCTCTTTTGCCGCGACCGTGATGGCCCTTTCATCGGTGGCCAGATTCAGGAAGTATGTCTCGAACCCCCTGAGACGTTTATTGTCAGCGCCATTACAGTGAAGAGAAATAAACAGGTCCGCCTTTTTCGTGTTGGCTATGGCCGTCCGCTCTTCAAGTGACAGATAGCGGTCTTCCGACCGGGTCAAAAGGACATTGCACTTCAGACTGTCCCTGAGTTTTTTGGCCAGCTTTTTTGAAAGTTCCAGGGTAATGTCTTTCTCCCAGACCCCTTTGCAATAGCCCGGGCATCCGGGGTCACTGCCGCCGTGTCCCGGATCGATAACGATGGTGGCAACGCCAAGGGCGAGCTGCCGGGTGATGTCGGAAGATTTCAGGTTTCTGGTGGAGAGGACTTCGGTCCGGTCTTTGCCGATCGAGGCGGCTTTTCCACGGACTTTTTCAGTACTTTCCCCCCATATGTCCATCACGATTCTGAAAGGGTCTTTCAACGAAAAAATTTTGTAGTTTTCAAATGATTTGATATCCACCACGACTCTGACAGAATGCCGGGTGTGCTGCCCCGCCCTTGCCTGTTTCAGCAGGTCGTCTTCAATCGGGGTATGGGAGGGGACATTTTCGCCCAGCCTTGCATTTTCAATATCCACATACAATCGTTTGAAATGAACGTTTATGGACGGATCTCTTTTGAGAAAACGGTGTTTGTAGACCCTTTCGCTTTTTGCATCGATAACCACCCTTGTGTACTCCGGATTGGACCAGAACCGAAGACCCGTAACCAGCGTATCATCGCCGGTGTTTTCACTGCTGCTGTCTGCCGTTTCCGCCGTACGGTTTTTGTTCTTTTCCGTCCTCTTTGCTTCGGTTTTGTTGAAATACCGCTCCTTGTATACGGTGTCAGGCGGCTTGTCCGTTATGGTTCGCTGTTTCAGTGCTTTTTTCAGCTCGATCGGCTTTTGCCGGGTTTCCCTGATATCGATTTTTTTCAGCAGATTGGACGCCCGTTTACTGTATGCGCTTTCCGGGTACCGTTTTTGAATTCTTCTTAAAAGATCGATGCCTTCCTGCCTGTCTTCGGGCGTGTATGAGTGGCTGTACAGTTTGAGATAGAGCTGGGCCGACCGGTACATGCCGGCGGGCGCCCATCCGCTCTCGGGGTGCTTTTTGAAAATGTCCTGATATTTGTCAATGCATTTTACCCAGTGATGGCGGTATTTTTGTCTGGTGTTGGAATGGCGGAGTTTTTTATAACAGCTGTCGGCGGCAAGATATTTTTGCCGCGGGCTTGCCGTTGCACAGCTTGTTCCGCATACGGTCAGAACCGATATTGCCACCAAAAGGATCAGTACATAAGCGGCGTGTCTGGATTTGAAAAAGTTGATGCGGCTCATGGCTTTTCCGTTTTTGTTTTCATGTCGTTCAACAGGTTCAGCGCCTCTAATGGGGTAATGGCTGATATGTTGATACCTTTCAGCATGTCGGTAATTGCATCATCACCGCTGTTGTTGAAAAGTTCCCGCTGTTTGCCGGCCGGCTTCTCTTCCTGTCGGGAGATGGTTTCAACGCCTGAAAGCACTTTTTTGGCTCTGGCGATAATGTCGTCAGGGACACCGGCAAGCCGGGCCACCTGAATACCGTAACTTTTGTTTGTGCCCCCTCTGACAAGCTGTCGCAGGAATATGATGTTGTCATTGAACTCCTTGACGGCAATATTAAAATTTTTTACCCGGGGCAGCCGCTCTTCCAGCTCTGTCAGTTCATGGTAATGGGTGGCAAACAGTGTTTTGACTCCCCGGCCTTCAAGATTATGCAGGTACTCCACAACCGCCCAGGCGATACTCATACCGTCATAGGTGCTTGTGCCTCTTCCGATTTCGTCCAGTACCACCAGGCTTTTGCTGCTGGCGTTGTTTACAATATCGGCGGTTTCCTCCATTTCCACCATGAAAGTACTCTGTCCCTGGGAGAGGTTGTCCAGTGCACCGACCCGCGTGAAAATCCTGTCAACGATACATAGGGAGGCCTCGTCAGCCGGTACGAAAGATCCGGCCTGGGCCATCAGGGATGTCAGCGCCACCTGCCGCAGTACAGTGGATTTCCCCGCCATGTTGGGGCCGGTAATAAGCAGGATCTGATTTTCACTGTTGTCCATACGGATGGTATTGGGGACGTATCTCTCCCCTTCAATCGTCTTCTCGACAACCGGGTGCCGTCCCTCTTTGATGGTGATGGCATCGGCATCGTTTATGTGCGGCCGTGTATAGTTGTTATCCTGCGCTGTCTGGGCAAAAGAGAGCAGCACATCCACTCTTGCGATAAAAGCCGCCGTTTCGATAATATAGTGTGCTTCCTCGGCGATTTTATCCCTTATATCACAAAACAGCGAATATTCTAAAGCCGCCCTTTTTTCCTGGGCGTGCAGAATGTCTGTCTCCGCCTTTTTTATCTCTTCGGTGATAAATCTTTCACTGTTTACAAGGGTCTGTTTCTTGATATAGGTATCAGGCACTTTTGCCGCCTGGGTTTTGGACACTTCGATAAAATAGCCGAAAACCTTGTTGTATTTGATTTTAAGGGAGCTCAACCCCGTCTTTTTCTTCTCCTGAGCCTCGGCTTCGAGAATCCATTTTTTCCCCCCCCGGGACATACGGACAATTTCGTCGAGTTCCCCGGAATAGCCTTCTCTGATAATGCCGCCTTCGTTTATGACGGGCACGGCATCGTCCCTGACCGCCTCATCAACAAGAGAGGAGATGCCTGAGAGCACTGATTCGGCGCCTGCAAGTTCTTTCGCGGTATTGCCGGTCAGCAGATCCGAGGAGAAATTTTCAAGCTGTTTAAAAAGACCGGGAAGCCGGTACAGTGAATTCTTCAGTGCCACAAGGTCTCTTGCATTGCACTGTTTCATGGAAATTTTGCTGCCGAGGCGTTCCAGATCATATACCTGCTTGAGTTCCGCCCGGATCTCCGAACGGAGAGAAGAGGAGGAAGCGGCGTCGGAAACGGCCGTCAGTCTTTTTTCTATTCGATCGTGCTGTAAAAGCGGGTACTTTATCCAGGTTTTCAGCAGCCGCGATCCCATGGCGGTCACTGTCTGATCCAGAATGCCAAGGAGAGAGCCCTTTTTTTCGCCGGTCTGGAGATTTTTTACAAGCTCGAGGTTCCGGCAGGACCGGTCGTCTATTACCAGATAACTGCCGAGTGTATACGGTTTCAGGGCCTTTACGTGTTTTGTCTCTTTCTGCTGGGTCTCTTTTACATACGAAATAACCGCGCCTGCCGCTGTCAGGCCGGAGGTCAGGGTTTCACATCCGAATCCTTTCAGGCTTCGTGTATTGAATTTGTTCAGAAGGACGTTCCCGGCCGTATCCGGCTGAAACAGCTCACTGTCAAGCCAGGTGATCTGTCTGTTGCTGAAAGCATTTACAACGGGTTTCAGGGAAATCTCGTTTTTGAGGGAAACCGGCATGATGATTTCACTCGGATCCACCCGCATCACTTCATCTATGAGGGCGGGGGGGATTCTTCCGTTTTGGAGGGCCGACTCCGTCACATGGAAGGAACCGGTTGAAATGTCCAGAAAAGAGATGCCGGCCGTGCGCCTGTCTTTGGCCAGGGCCAGAAGAAAATTGTGAGACCGCCTGTCAAGCAGCGCTTCATTGAGGATCATGCCGGGGGTAACAACTTTCACAACCTCTCTTTTGACAAGTCCCTTCGCTGTTGCCGGGTCTTCAACCTGTTCACACACAGCCACCTTGCACCCCTTTTTTATCAGTTTGGCGATGTAGGTTTCCGCTGTCCGGACAGGCACACCGCACATAGGGATGGGATTCTCTTCGTTCTTGTTTCTTGAGGTGAGCGCGATTTCCAGAAGTGAGGCCGCTTTGTCGGCATCCCCATAAAACATCTCGTAAAAATCTCCCATTCTGTAAAACAGAATGGCATCCTGATGTCTGTTTTTAATGGCATCATACTGTGCCATCATAGGGGTGCTTTTTTTGTCACTCATGGTCAAACAAACTGTGACGTCAGCGTCTATTGTTCCTGGACAGTGATATTGCTCTCCTGGGAATCAAGGGCCTGATTCGTTACCTCTTTTTTTCTGTACGGGTCGTTTTTGAATTTTTCAAGTTCGGTTTTCAGGGAAGATATCTGTTCAAGATATGATTCAATATCGGTTTTTAGAAGCTTTACCTCCTTTTTCAGTCTCATCCGGGTGCCAAGCCCCTTGATGCCCGTTATCAACAATCCGGCAGCCAGACATATGCCGAGATAACCGATATTCTGAACGCCGGGAGTCGTCCATTTCCAGGATTCAAGCCCGAGATTTAAAGAGAGGGCATGTTTGGCAAAAAAATAGTCGGCGTTCTGATAAACGAGAAGTCCCAGAAGAACGAGAATGATCAGGATGAAAACAAGTTTGATTTTTTTCATTTTGCCACTCCATGTTTATTGATTAACAGTCATATCAAACTATAGCAAAATGGATCATAGATCAATTTGTTTTTTTTTTCAAACCAATTTATCCGGCAGGCACGGTGAATTTGTTCTGTACCGAAGCCAGGCGGCGGTGGCATTATGGCCCGGGAGCAAGTGTTCTGATCCGTGTGTCATGGTCTTTGTTGAGATCGATCAGGGCCCCGCTGCTTGTTCTGTTCATTGCACAGTTCACCACCAGGGTGCGGCCGTGGAGCGCATAACCGGACTGTTCATGTATGTGGCCGCATATCAGAAGCCGCGGTTTCCGTTTTTCGATGAAATGTTTCAGATTGATGCTGCCGGCATGGTATTTCCCGCCCGCTTTATCCAGTGTTTTTCTCGGGGGCGGGTGGGTAACAAGTATCGAATGCGGCGTCACGAGTGGTTCGATTTCGGCCAGCCGCTTTTTTTCCGGAAAACCGATTATCGACAGAAAGGGCAGGGGAATCGTGCCGCTGATACCGACAAAATCATGCTCCTTAAAGACAAACTGTTTTTTGTCAATAATGATGATCCGGTTGCGGATGAAAACCTGCTCTGCCGGTTTCAGATCCGTATTCCCCCTGACGGCGAGTTTCGGAAGTGCAAAGCGTTTGAGTTCCGAGGCCAGTCCGTTTTTCCTGAAAAAAGAGGTCATGTCCCCGGCCATGACCAGGATATCCGGTGCCCATCGGATAAGATTTTTTTTGACCTCATCGATATAAGGTTTTTTCCCGTGAATGTCCGCCACTGCATAAATACGCATAACTGCCGATTTCTCCTTCAACCTGTGACAGGGTTAAAGCCTGACGATCTGCAATTTTCCCCACAACCCGATACGATCGTCCTTGATGGCCACAATCCCTTCGACCCCTTTTATATTCTTCGCCTTTTCAATAATTTTTTCAATATCTTTTTTCTTCTGGACCTGGTTTCCAAGGGCGGTTGCCACCGCATCCGCCAGGGGGGCTGAGGCCGAGAGGATGGATACGGCATCCGCCGTGCCAAAACTTTTCGAATGACCAAAGGTGCCGGAAGAGGTACAAAGCGCGTACGGGTGATCCCGTTTTTCGACAAGCAGCCCCGTTTTCATGCTGAAGGGCGAATTTTTCGCGTAAATAGTAAAGATGGTGGGGGTATCGGATTTGATAAAAATATCCCCCCCGTTTTCCACAACCACTTCGCCGGTTTTCCGGAGAAGATCATTCCCGGTGAATTCGGCAACAGCCCCGGCCACTGATGCCATTGGCCCTACACCCGCCAGTTCGGACGCCTTCTTCATCTCCCTTATTATGGCAGGAGCGTACCTCTCGGTTCTGATCGGTACAAAAGAGGCGGCAAATTCCGGAAACCGCTGAATATGGGACTCGATATATCCTCTCCATTTCAGTACGGATCTGAGCGCTTGCTGCGTCAGATCGGTTTCCGCCTGTATATGAAGATTGGTCTCCTTTGCCGTGACATGGAATGCACACAACCCCTGTTTCAGGGACAACTTTCTGTATGTCCGGTTTTCAAACATGCGTCACGGATCGGGGTCTCATGTATGAGGGGGCTTTGCTAACCAGGTACGAGTCGGTCATACCCGAGATGAAGTCACGCACGATTTCAACATTTGAGTGGTTTTCTTTATACCTGTCGGACATACCTTCAAGGAACTCCGTAAAAACGGGGGATGCATGATTTGACGACTCAAGATCTTCAAGAAAACAATAAAAAAGGTGGTGGAAAATCGCCTCTATTCCTTTTAAATGCGTTTTTATTTTGGGATTGGCATATATTTTTTCATAGTTGAATGTTTTGAGTTCGAGAAGGGACTCGGAAACCTCTTTGGAAAATGAAACGACATTGTCTTCCATGCTGTTGGATATGATATCCGTTACAAGACTGAACACGATTGTACCGTTTGTCCTGCCCAGGACGCGTCCCGCTTTTTCCGGAATGTCGTCCCGCCTGATGAGACCGAGCCGCAGCGCATCTTCCATGTCCCTTCCCACGTAGCTCACCGTGTCCGCCATCCGTACGACACACCCTTCCATCGTCATCGGCAGAGGGGTGAGGGCCGACTGCTTCTTCATGTCCCCCGTCATCCCGTCAAAATCGTCAAATGTCCGGCCGGTTTGCGGTGTCATTTTTTCGTCGTGGATTTCCCCGTTGTGACAGACGATGGCATCCAGGGTCTGAAGGCTGAGATTCCATCCCTGCCCGTTTCTTTCAATTCTGTCAAGAAACTGGATACTCTGCAGGTTATGGTGGAAAAAGCCGGCCCCGTTTTTTCGGGTCAGCTCTGACAGTATTTTTTCGCCGTCGTGGCCGAAAGGGGGATGTCCGATGTCGTGGCCGAGACTGGCCGATTCGATGAGGTCCTCGTTCAATCCGAGGTACCGGCCGATGGTGCGGGCTATTCTGGAGAGAAGCTGTACATGGATGATCCTGTGTGTCAGGTGATCATTCTGTATAAGAGAAAACACCTGGGTTTTGTCGATGTAGCGCGTGTAGGCGAGAGAGTGGAGTATGCGGTCCGCATCCTTACTGTAGGCCTGCCGGTAGCTGTCATCAGGGCCGCTTTTGTCTTGATGCCGCCTCACGGCATCGCTGCTCATGGCGGCAAAGGGGGAGAAGAGACGACTTTCCCGATCATCCAGAAGGGTCTTCTTCTCCCATATTTTTTCATTCATGCCTGTTTTTCGTATTTTTCGACCTGTTGTGTTATATTGTTTATAACTGTTTCAAACGATTTGAAAAGGTCCGTATCCGTTTCTTCCATCAAAACGGGACGGCCGCTGTCTCCGGAGTCCACGACATTGAGATCAAAGGGGATGGACCCCAGAAAGTCTATACCGGCTTTTTCCGCCGTCCGCTTTCCGCCGCCTGATTTGAAAAGGTCAATCGTCTGGTTGCAGTGGGGGCATTTAAAAGACGCCATATTTTCAACGATACCGACAATTTTGAGCTTCACGGTTTTACAGAAAGATATTGATTTCCGGATATCAGAAAGCGCCACTTCCTGCGGGGTTGTCACGATAATCCCCATTGCTTCGGGTATGGTCTGCACAACAGAAATGGGTTCATCCCCCGTACCCGGCGGGGCGTCGATTATCAGAAAATCGAGCTCTCCCCACTCCACATTTGAAATAAACTGCTTGATCATTCCGGTTTTGGCCGGCCCCCGCCAGATCACCGCCTGATCTTTGTCATGCATCAATGCCTCTATGGAGACCACGGAAAGATTCTCCATCACTTTTTCCGGTATCAGAAGCTGCGACTGTGAGACATTCAGAAGCTCCGTCATTCCCATCATGTGAGCGATGGAAGGGCCGTGAAGATCCACATCCATAAGCCCCGTTTTAAAGCCTTTCTTGGCAAAACTTACCGCCAGATTGGCCGCTACGCTGCTTTTGCCTACGCCCCCTTTGCCGCTCAGGACAACCAGCTTGTTTTTGATTTTAGAGAGGTTCTCCCTGATGATCCTGTCCTGCTCCTCCATCTGTTTTTTGCGCTGTTCCTGCTGAGAGGCCTCCGTTTTTGCCTTGTCGACACTTTCGTGAATCATATTATATTCTGGCTCCTTTTAATAAAGGGGTTCGAGTCAACTTTTCAACAACCAATAAAATCTGTCTGTCACCCCTGCGTCATAAAATAACGGCATTTTAACTGTTCATCCTAATTTGGTAAAATTACCATTATCCGTTTGCTGTCAAGCTGAAGACCTCCTTTTTTATCGGGGGATTAACCGAAAAGCTTGTTATATCAAGCAAAATTTTTCGGGACCCTTTTCCGATGCGCAACCCCACCGCTACCCTGGACGCACGGATGGTTTTGAATTTCTCGAACACAATCGTGTAAAAAGGATCCATATTCCGGTTTGCAAGTGAATAGTGCTGAACGGTCTGCCCGGGAGGGGGGGTGCATATAATCTGGTAATCATCTTCCCCCTGTTTTTTAAGCACAATCGTCCTTGAGGTGTCTGCCGTGTCCCTGAAAAAGGCGTAGTCGAAATGTTTAACCGGTATCCTGCCGGTTAACAGCGCGATGATGTCTTTTATGTTCACGGGGATGGCGAAAATTTTTTCCAGGGGCGCATGGCGGATACGGTACTTTTTTGTCGGATGACTGTCTGAGTGAGAAAACAAGGTGATGTGTTCCCCGGAGCAGAGAATTGTTTCCACAGGAAATCCTGAATCAAGGAGGGTCGCTCTGAGCTTGTCGGGATAGGCGGCGGCCCAGACCAGCTTGAACCGGTTCGACGTGGTACCCCGCTGCACAGTGAGCCATCCTTCTCCTTTTGTCGTTTGAATGTGCTTGTTTCTGTTTTTAATCGTGGCGGCAAGCGCAAATGCTTTTTGATCGTGTACAGAAGATAGATCAGCGTGTTCAATTGAAGCGCATGATGCAAAAAAGAAAACCGTGTAAAGGAAAAAAGCAGCAGTAAAGAGGTCTTTTTTTCTATTTCGAATCATTTAAACTGTTTCGGGTCTGTTGAATTTTTTTTTTCAGTTGCAGGATGTTTTCTTTTTTTTCACCGCTTGTTTTTTCCAGGGCTTTTTTGTACAGGGCCAGGGCTTTATCGAATTTTTTTTCCTGGAAATAGGCGTCGCCGAGGTGTTCTGTGATCACAGGGTCATATGATGTCAGCTCGGCCGCTTTTTCAAGGAGTTGTCTCGCCTTTGCATAAAGACCTTTTTTATAGTACACCCATCCCAGGCTGTCCGTGATGTACCCGTCATCCGGTTTTATTTCAAGTGCTCTTGAGATAAGGGATTTTGCCCTGTCAAGCTTGATACCCATCTCAGCATAAGTGTATCCGAGATAATTCAGGGCATCGGCATTTTCAGGTTCTACAGATATGACCTTTTTCATGGCCTCGATGCAGCCCTGTTTATTACCGGACTTGTCCTGGCAGACCCCTTTTTGAAAATAGAGTGCCGCATTGTCTTTGTTTGACGCAAGCCCTTTTTCCAGTAAACGGATACACTTTTTATAGGCGTTGGTATCTTCATAAAAAGCGGCCAGAAAAGTGATGATATCGACATCTTCAGGTGAGCGGCCGTGCAGTTTCTCTAAAAGTGCGACACCCTCGCCGCTTCTACCTGTCTGTTTATGCAGAAACGCCGTGTGAATCATGCTTTTTTTGTAGTATTCGGAAGCGGGAGAAACCTTTGAAAAGTAATTGATGGCCGCTTCATATTGTTCAAGGGAATCGAAGGCAAGTCCCGCCAGAAAGTTGAGATAGTCATTTCCAGGGGCTGCCTTGAGCATCCCTGTGAACAGGACCGCTGCATCTTTATACCGTTCTGCCGTGAGGAACTCATTAACAGCCGTCATTAGAATGCGTTTGTTGCTCAGGCTCTCACTTCCAAGCTTCCGGAAAAGTTTTTCCGCCCGCTGGATGGCGCCGTGATTGTGCAGATAGATTGCCATTTCCATCCGGGCTCTTGTATTGTCTTCATCAACATCGAGAATCTCTTTGTACATGTCCATGATCCGGGAGGAAGGGATGTTCTGCTCTGATTCACGGGATTTGTATATATTGATCAGCTCGAACCGGGGGGCGACAAGGTCCGGTTTGAGCGCCATGGTTTTTAAAAACGCCTTTTCCGCCTCGGCGGGGTTGTTCTGCATCATGTGAATTTTGCCCATAAAAAAACGGGCCACGTATGAACCGGGAAAACTTTCAGCCATTTTTGAATAGATATCGAAAGCTTGTTCCAGGTTTCCCTCCTCCATGTAGATATCGCCTAAAACCAGATGGATGTTCTTGTTTTCCGGTTCGAGTCCAAGGATCCTGTGGTATGTTTCTTTGGCTTTTTGGGTATCGCCGGCCTTTATTTGGAGCTTGGCCAGCATCAGAAGCGCCTCAGTATTTTCGGGCCGTTTTTCCAGTATCTTTTCGGTAACGCTCATTGCCGGTTCGGTTTTGTCCTGTGACACGTAAAGCGAGACAAGCTCTTTTTTCAAAAAGAGCGACTCCGGGTCGAGATCGATCGCTTTTTTCAAAAGTTCGGCTGCCTTGTCAGGATCGTTTTCACCGAGACAGAACCTGGCTTTCATATAGTGGTAATACGGTGATTGCAGCGCATCAGACCCGATATCGGAGAAGGCGTCTTCGTTCTCGTGTGCGGCATGGGCCGGTCGAGCCGCCCGCTCTTTCTGAGAGCCGGCCTGACAACCGCCAATCCAGAACACCCCGATAAGAACAAGAAGAATATAAAATAAATATCTTTTCATAAATTTACCATGTACGGACAATTGGTTTTTCGGAAATTTACTGGCTTTCCTGACTGATAATGTCAAAATCCGGCATCTCTTTTCTGAAATAATCCCGCATCTTCTTTATTATTGCGTTTTCGATCTGCCGTGTTCTCTCTCTCGAGATGGCGTATCTCTCGCCGATTTCCTGAAGTGTTTCAGGCGTGTCCGAAAAAATACGCCGATTGAAGATATCCAGTTCTCTTTCATTAAGGGTTTTTTTAAACTCTGCCACCTTTTCATGAAGAATGGATTCGATTTCTTTTTGCGCCATTTCGTTTTCAGTGGACTCTGTCTTCGTGTTGATAAAGTCAATTCTTTCGGTGCTGGAATCGTCTTTAAGCGGCTCGTCCAAAGAGAGATCCCAATTGTTGAGACGCTGGTCCATGTCGTTTATCTCTTTTTCAGGCACACCGAGTTTTTCAGACAAAAGTTTCGGTTTCGGATCAAATCCCTGTTCAATCAGTTTCTGTTTCTCTTTTTTCAGCCGGAAGAAAAGTTTGCGCTGGCCCTGGGTCGTGCCGATTTTCACCATTCGCCAGTTGTCCATGATAAATTTCAAAATATAGGCTTTGATCCAGAAAGAGGCATAATAAGAAAATTTGACATTTTTATAGGGATTGAACTTTTTAACAGCCTGGACAAGACCGATATTGCCCTCCTGTATCAGATCCAGAAGGTTTTTCATCCAGATCCGCTGAAACTCCAGGGCGATTTTGACAACAAGCCGTAAATTTGAAGTGGTCATGATATAGGCGGCTTCACTGTCATTGTCCTCCTGAATTCTTTGCCCCAGATCGATCTCTTCATCCCTGGTGAGAAGCCGGTATCTGTTGATCTCGGCAAGATAGCTCTGAACCGGGTCGGATTTTACAAGTGTTTTGCTTGAACTCTGACTTCTCTCTCTTTCAGACTGAAGAAAGTCTTTTTTGCGGAGCTTCTCTTTTTTTCCCTTTGAATTGTCGGATTTTTTTTCACTGCTCATGTATGTGATACCTTACGGTTAGAAGATTTCTGTTTTACAGACGATCAGTATAACATAATTTGACATTTTTCGATTTAGTTTTTTTTAATTTTTTTAATGGACATCTGATATCCGGTTTGATATATTTGCAGGTTGTTGTTGCGCCTGTAGCTCAGTTGGATAGAGCAACGGACTTCTAATCCGTAGGCCGCGTGTTCGAATCGCGCCAGGCGCACCACAAATATTTCCCCGAATTCACATATTTCCATTCAGAGCCCTCATTGAAAGACGGCCGGAACCGGTTTCAAGGCAACGTTTCTCAGTTTCTGGATTCTACATGGTTTTCAAAACCAATATACATCATTTCCCGGATTATAAATAAGCGGGAGAGTCCGTATTTTGATACTACCTTTTTCATTGCTGCCGGTAGCCTGAATTTGTTTGCGGCAAAACGCACGGAAAAAGGTTTGACACATTTAATATGCTGATTATATTAATAATTTAAGGAGTATGAATTTGTCTGGTTCATACTTTATGCGGCATAGAGCAAATGCCGCATAGCCTTACAAACGGTATTAAAAAAGGAGGAAAGTGTTATGTTTTTTTCTAAGCCCACAATCGCAACTCCGATATTAAAAACCGTGCCCCATTTTCTTTCCCAGCGCAACTTTGTTCGTAAATACGTTGTCTCTTACCTCAAACGCATCCTGGATAACGCCATCAACTCGCCGCCGCCGGACGATTTCCCACCGGAAGCATGGAGGGATAAAATGCGCATTCTGCAGGGACTCGTGTATGCAATGGCGCGTTGGGAAAAGAACGGCTGGATATCCACCAATGTGTTTGCAAGGGTCGTTGAGTCCCTCGTTGTCAACGCGATTTTTTCAAATGAAGTGATGGACGGCAGTCTTTCTCATGACGAGCGGCATCCCTATCTGCTGCTTATCAGCCCCACCCAGAACTGCAACCTTCAGTGCAAGGGATGCTATGCCGGCAGTGACAAAACAAAGAAAGACAATCTCGATTTCGACACCTTTGACAGAATTCTAACCGAAAAGAGAGAAAAGTGGGGATCCAATTTTACTGCAATTTCAGGCGGAGAGCCGTTTCTGTGGAAGAGCAAGGGTAAAAATCTGCTTGACCTGATTGAACGCCACAGGGATGAATTTTTCCTTATTTATACCAACGGAACCCTGATTGACGATGAAGCGGCATCCCGAATGGAAAAAATGGGCAATGCCTCACCGGCCATTTCCGTAGAAGGGTTTGAGGCCGAAACAGACGACCGGCGCGGTAAAGGCGTGCACAAGAAAATCCTGGAAACCTTCCAGCGGTTGAGAAATTACGGTGTGCCTTTCGGCATATCGGTAACCGGGACGAAACATAACTTTAAAACGGTTACCAGTGATGAATTTGTGGATTACTATTTTTACGATCAGGGGGCATTTTACGGCTGGCTGTTTCAGTATATGCCCATTGGCAGGTCCACAGATCTCAGTCTGATGGTGCCGCCTGAAGAGCGGGCCGAAATGTGGAAGCGCTCCTGGGACCTTGTGACGCGGAAGAAAGTTTTCTATGCGGATTTCTGGAACAGTGCCACCGCCTCAAGCGGCTGTATATCCGCCGGCAGACCCCATGGATATTTTCATATTATCTGGAACGGCGATATCACCCCGTGTGTGTTTATACCCTATGCCGCGGATAATATTTACGATATTTATGAGCGGGGCGGCACGATTAATGATGCGTTTGAAACTCAGTTTTTCAAAGATATCAGACAATTTCAGGATGATTATGCATACGCGAGAAAACATCCGGATATCGACAACTGGCTGTGCCCCTGTCCCACAAGAGATCATCATGACAAATTTCAGGAAATATTACAGAAAAACGATGTAAGGCCGATTGACAAACAGGCGGAAATTGCCATGCACGACACCGATTATATCAAAGGGCTTTCCGAGTATGGTAAAAAACTCTACAATATCACCTGGCCTATCTGGGAAACCAATTATCTCAAAGAAGAAAAGGAGGAAGCGGAAATCCGGAAAACAGGATAAGGGCAACACAAAAAAATTACCTGAATTCCGCAAAATTTTTACTTTTTGCCTGCTTTTTTTACCGTTACGGTTTAAACCTGCTGTTCCGGCAGCGGGTTTAAACCCCGATGGAAGGAAAGAGTGCCGTCTTTCCGGCAGATACGGCAGTTGTGTTTCCCATGACGTAACAGTGCGCCCTGACCCTCCTTTTGACGCATCAAAACCTTGACAAAAAATCCTTTTTTCATTTAACTTCCACAAAAGAATACCTCGCAACGGAGTGACTATGGTTTTGATACCGGCTGACGAAAGGGGCGTCTCTTTCGTAGAGCTTATTATTGTTATGGGCATCATTCTGGTGCTTGCCGCAGCGGCAATGGTCGTTTACAAAGGCGAGATGTACAAGGCCTATGCAATTGTGGTAACCCATGAGCTTAAACGTTTTGCAAAACACACACAAAATTTTTATCTGACACACGGCCGCATCCCCTATGAACACAGTCGTGTTATCTCGTCCCGAGACCCGGTAGAGGGGTTTTCCCCATTTGAAGATGTCCGCATAGAAGTGGTGGTGAATGCATCAGATCCTTATGGCGACAGTCCGTTCAGAGCAGTGGGCAAGCTCGGGGACGCAGTGGTGTCCATTGACATGAAATCCCACCATACAAATCGGCTTTCCGAATTCAGGTACGGCAACGTTCAGGAAAAGATGGCCGCTTTTCTGAATTTTTTTGTGTCGGGAATGGGAAAGGCCACTATTGCCGCGGCGGGTTTCCTCTTTATCTTATCGGTTATAATCGTTTCAAAAGTGAGGACAAGATGAAAAAGAACAGGCGAACGTTCAAAAATTTCCTTTTAAACAACGATTTTCAGTTGCGAGTGGTTTTATATACGCTGCTGTACTTATTCGTGGGCAGCATTATCACCTCCGGTGCCATTCTGCTGCCCGAAATGCTGGACATGCTTTCCGGCAGTGATCCGGAACTGCAGTATCGGGCCGCCAAAAGATTTATCAGCCTCTCGTCGAGACTGATCCCGGGGTTGTGCGTCCTGATTGCGCTCTCCTGTTTTCATATGGTGGTCCTGACGCACAGGATCTGCGGACCGATATACAATGTCATCAATATACTGAACCGGTTCCGGCAGGGGAAATTGAACGCACGGGTTTCCATCCGGAAAAATGATTTTCTTCAGGAAGAGAGCCGGCAGGTGAATGCGCTCGGCCGGGACCTGTCCATTCATATAAAAGAGATTAAAGAAGAGATAGAGGCGATAGACCGTATCGCTTCACAAGAGGGAGGAAAGGATGAATTGCAGCAACACACCCGGAATCTTAAAAAACAGATTTCGATTTTTTCTGTATAGGGAAAAGTCCTTCTTATGTCATCATACAGCATAATCAGGGAAGTGGATATCGTCCGCGTCGAAAACGCCGAAAGAAAAGCGCAGAAAGATCAGGTGGTGGATGAGCGTGTTCTCAAAATTACGGTAAACACACGGTTTTCTTTCTATCTGGTCTGTACCCCCACGCATCCAAAAGAACTGGCTGCCGGATTTCTTTTCACCAGAGGAGTTATCAGCAGCAATAACAGCATCGAGCGGATCGAATTCAATGAAAGAACCCTGGAATGTGATATTGAACTGGACCGGAAACATTTGAGACTGTTGGAAACGAGCACCGGAAACCGGGAAATAAGAGGGTCTTCAGGCGGCATGTTTCCGTTTAAATACGGCGCTGATACGCCGGAAAGAGGCCAAAATGACGTCACCATAACCCCAAATGAGGTTCTGTCCCTGATGAAACAGCATTCGGAAAACTCGGAACTGTTTCACCGGACAGGGGCGCTTCACAGTTGCGGCCTCTGCAGCAAGTCTGATATACTGTATTATTACGAGGATATCGGCAGGCACAACGCCCTGGATAAAATGGCCGGCGATGTTCTGCTGCGGGAAATCCCCACAGAGACCACCGTGGCAACCGTCAGCTGCCGGATATCCCAGGAAATTGCGGAAAAAATTGTAATGACAGGCATCCCTGTTGTAATTTCAAATGCGGCTCCCACTTATACCGCCTTGAACACCGCGGCTGAAGCCGGCTTGACCGTTATCGGATTCGCCCGGAACAGCCGGTTCAATATTTACAGTCATGCCTGGCGGGTCGCCTGTCTTTCATGAAAAAGAGAACCCAACCAAGGAGGATGAAATGAGTTCAAGAACAATTACCCTGGACGTGGAGGGAATGAGCTGCGGCCATTGTTCGGCCACTGTGAAAAAGGCGATAGCGGCAGTTGACAGGGTGTCAGACGTCACTGTTGACCTGGAGAAAAAAAAGGCCTATTTTAAAACGGATGACGAAAGCAGCGTGCAAGCGGCTGTCGATGCGGTAAACAATGCCGGGTATAAGGCATCCCCCCCGGTTTGAAAACAACCAATTACTTTGTTTGTGTGGCCGACCCGGTCCTGAACAGGATTTAAGGAGATTGCAAATGACGAGCGTGCAGATACGGTTTAAATGGATTCCCTTGCTTATATTTATGGTTTTTGTGCTGGGTATCAAATGCTGGGCCCAGACGACAGATCCTTCTCAAAATGATCCGAAAAAAATAACCATTAAGCCGAAAGAGGAGCGGCTCGTCGATCAGGCCAACGCCATTCTGAAAAGCGGGGATGATGCCCGGTATGCACTCGAATTGTTAAACGAGGCCCTTGACATAAAACCGGAATTTGTGACCGCCATGAACAACAAGGGATGGGCGCTGATTCAGCTGGAACGGTATGCAGAAGCAGTGGCGGTGCTGGACAGCTGCATCCGGCTGGCGGAACCTGACAACCCCAATCTCCCGAGTGCTTACGGTAACCGGGCAAGCGCGTATAACGCGCTGGGCAAATACAGGGAGGCGATTACCAACTACAACAAAATCATTCAAATGAACCCCAAAGATACGCTGGCCTACCGATACAGGGGATATTCATACGACAGGATTGGAAAAATCGAGAAAGCGGTGGCCGACAACAGGAAAATAATCCGGATCAATCCGCGTGACAATTATGCGTACAATTATCTGGCATGGGTATACGCTTCCAAAGCAGAAGGGGATCGGCATGTGAACGCGTCAGAGGCCCTGTCATATGCGAAAAGGGCGGTTGAAATCGATCGGAATGCCGGCAGTCTCGATACCCTCGCAGGCGTGTATGCCAGACGGGGGGAATTTAAGGAGGCGGTTCGTGTGGAAAAAGAGGCCTATCGTCTATCCGGCAAGGAAAAATACCAGCAGTTGATCAATGCCTACCGACGGGGACTCAATTACGTGGAATGGCAAAAAAAACAGGAACAGTAAGGGCAGGGATCGTAACCAACCGTTTTTGTTGCCTGTGTATATCAAACAGATAATAAGGATGCTGCCATCAAAGAGACACTGAAACTCATCCCGCTTTTTAAAGGGATTGAAGATCAACACTTTTCAAAAATAACCCCTATTATCTCCCGCCGGTTTTACAGAAAAGGTGAGATGATTTTTAATGAAGGGGATCCGGGGAGCGGATTTTACATTGTCGAACAGGGCAGGATTAAAGTGTTCAAACTGTCCATAGACGGGAAGGAGCAGATTCTGCATATTTACGGCAGAGGCCGGCCATTTGGAGAAGTGCCTGTCTTTGAAGGAAAAAGTTTCCCGGCCAGTGCCATGGCCATCAAGGAATCCACGCTGTTGTACATGCCGCGTGACAAGTTTGTAGCCGTTCTTTCAGAAACGCCCGCGCTTGCCATGAACATGCTCGGGGTTCTTTCGAAAAGGCTGAGAGAATTCACCATTCAGATAGAGAACCTGGCCCTCAAGGAAGTCCCTGCCAGGATTGCCTCGTATCTCGTCACACTGATGCGGGAACAGTCAAACAACAATGAAGTGCTGCTGCCCGTTTCAAAAGTGCAGCTTGCCAGTCTTATCGGAACGACCCCCGAAACTCTCTCGCGAATTTTCAAAAAAATGTCGGAAGAAAACCTTATTGGAGTTGCGGCGGGCCGTATATCCATAAAGGATTATGACGGCCTGGTGGCGCTTTCGGGAGCCGGGACAGGCGGGTAAGTTGCCATGGGCCCGAAGGGGGTCGGCCGCTGCTTCAGTTTATGATATTATCCTTTTTGCTGCAGCATTCACTTGAACATGCTTCCTGGCACGCAAGAGGCTGGGAGGTTTCGTAGGTCTGGCCGCTCTTGTATTCGTCTATGGCTTTATGCATGGTTTTTACCGCCAGCTGGATGCAGTGATGCTTTTTTTCGGGAATTTTTTCCAGGCGCCCAAATACGTTCCCGTCATGAATTTTTCTGGCATCATCAAGTGTTTTCCTCCTGATAATATCCCCTATGGCCATGGCTGACGATACTGCGCCCGGACATCCGAGCACCTGGTACCGGACATCCGAGATGGTGCCGTTGTCTATTTTCAAATATATTTTCATTGTGTCGCCGCAGGTGCCGATCATTTCCGAGACATGATCGGCATCGGGAATTTCTCCCATATAGGGTTTTTCGAGATAGTAATGGATGGCGTTTTCACCGTAACCAATTTCCCTGAGGGCTTTTTTTTCACTTTCCAGTTTGGATGGGCTTACCGTATCTTGCTGGTTCATATTATCCTCTAATTCTTCTCGCGGTTATTTCCATACAAATAACAAAATTCAACATCTGAGATAAAAATCTCAATTATAAAATAAGTTTAAAATATACCATGTCAAGACGGACATAGCAAGCATCACGGCGCCGATTTTGAATGTCTTGCAGTGGCGGTATAGATGGCGGCCAGTGTGATGAAAACACCGATCCAGTTTGAAAGAGTCGTGGGCCGTTGGAAAAAGAGGACATCCCATACGAATGCCATGGCCGGCTGAATCAGAAGTATCAGACCGGAGAGCGACGTGCGGATGTGGGGAAGGGCGTTGGCAATGAGAATCCAGCCGATGGACTGGCTGAAAAATCCAAGCGCTGCAAGGGCGGCAAAACTCCGGATGCTCGGGATTTGAAAGGAGCCGCCGGTGGCAATGAGTTCAAACGAGATAAACAGCGCCGTGACAAGAGAGACAAGCATGAGTACGTAAAAGAAAGAGGCGGTATGAATGGTGGATTGAAGGTTTTTCAAAAGGAGCAGGAAACAGGAATAGAACACGGCTGCTGCGAGACCCATTAAAAGACCGGCCTTGTAAAGGGTTTCAAGATCACGCCAGTTGAGGCCCACAATCATTATCAGGCCTGTGAAGGCGATAGGGACGGAGAGGATCAGGGAAACTCTGAATTTTTCTTTGAACAGAAGAATGCCGGCACCTGCCAGAATAAACACCTGAAAGTTGGGGAGTATGGTGCCGAGGCCGGGCCCCACGTATTTTATGCTGGCGTGGTAAAAAATCAGGTCCAGCGCAAAAAACAAAGCACAGAGCAGCGCGAGCAGGAGATGGCGAATGCCGTGCCATTTGATTTCGGCGTTGTAAAACGCCAGGACCGCCAGGACCAACCCGCCGAAGAGCACCCTGTAAAAAGCGGAGGTTGCCGGGCTGACCTCACAGATCTCCACCCACACACCGGAAAAACTGATCATGAGGGCACCGGAAAACAGTGAGATGACAGCGGTTCCCGGCTTTTGAAAATTGATTTGCCTGCCGTGCTTTTTATCAGGGCTGGTGAACAAAGTTGTTTCTCTTTTTTATCGGTGTAAACCGGATGACCATGATTGGTAAGGAAGCCGGACAAGATTGGCATTGAGGTATTTTGGATCTTGTGTTACCTCCGTTCCGAGCCAGCTTGGCTTTTCAAAACGCTGTTCAGGGAAGTCCAGTTCGATTTCGGCAATCACAAGCCCCTTGTTTTCGTTTAAAAACTCATCCACAGACCATTCAAAACCGCTGTGGACAACAGTGTACCGGTTTTTTACAATAAGGGGTTTCGGGCAGAGACAAGAAAGCATTTCTTCAGCGTCGCTTTTTTTGATGCCGTATTCATACTCGAGCCGGCGGCCCTTTACGGTCTCCCCTTTCACGGTTATATAACCGGATT
>CAYZHB010000010.1:30214-36962 GCA_964478245.1 uncultured Desulfobacterales bacterium
TCCTCACCACGCTCTCCCTCTCATTTTTGATATACCCCTGGCAAAGGCGCCTTCCTTCTGCCGCGGTTTTCCATGAATCGTTCTTCACCAGAAATTTTTTTTCGATTTCTATCCCCATAAGATTTTTCAATACGGTTGAACGTGGTTTTGTGTTATTGTGATAACGTATTCAATCGTACAGGAAAATGGTTATACAGTCAACAATCACCTGCAGGGCGGCTTTGCGGGTGGTATGACTGTTGACACAACACGGCAGATCCGGTGATAATATGGCCCGAACAATTGCCCTTTTGACTGATTTCGGTGTGGACGACATATATGCAGGGGTTGTCAAAGGCGTGATCAATGCAGTTGATTCCGCCATCAACGTTATGGATATCTCTCACAGTGTCCGGCCCCATGCTGTTGCACACGGCGCGTTTCTCCTGTATGCGGCATTCGAATATTTTGCGCCCGGAACGGTCTTTTGTGTGGTGGTAGATCCCGGCGTGGGGAGTACAAGAGACGCCGTGGCCGTGAAGACTGGAAATTATTGCTTTGTGGGCCCTGATAACGGGGTTTTATGGCCGGCAGCCCGAAAAGACGGAATCAAACAAATAGTGACCCTCACAAACAAAGATTTTTTCCTTGAAGCGGTATCGGCCACTTTTCACGGCAGGGATATCTTTGCCCCGGTTTCTGCGCATATCGCCAGGGGAGTGCCGCTTTCAGAGATGGGCATGACAAAAGAAAACCTGCTGTCATGTGCGCTGTTCGACCACGAGGTATCAGAAAAAAGTGCCTGCCTGAAAATCCTTCACATTGACCGCTTCGGCAACCTGGTGACCAATATGCGATTCGATGATATCCGTTTTCTTCAGGAAGGGGCGTACCGCATTCGGATCAACAGCCGTTCGGCGGCCGGCATTTTTACAACTTATGCCGCCGCACCGGAAAACGCCCTTTTCATTATCAAGGGCAGCAGCGGATTTATGGAGATATCCGTAAAAAACCGGAGTGCGGCCGATTTTCTGGGTGCTGCAGTCGAATCCGGGGTTAGTGTGACATATGAACATGCTTGAACCGGGTGATACAGTGGGCATATGTGCGCCCTCAGGCTCTTTTGACCTCAAAAGATTTGAAAAAGGACTTGAAAGGGTCAGGAAAATGGGATTTACGCCATTTGTCCCGGATACCGTTTATAAAAAGAAACTGTATCTCGCCGGGGAGGATCGGGAACGGGCAGGTGTTATCAACCGGCTTTTCAGTGAAAACCGCATAAAGGGGATACTGTGTGCTCGGGGAGGCTTTGGCGCCATACGGGTTCTGCCGTTGCTTGACTGGCAGGTTATCAGAAAGCACCCCAAGCCGTTTGTGGGGTTCAGCGACATCTCAGCCCTGCTGGTAAGCCTTGTCCCTATTCCGCTGATGCCGGTTTTACACGGGCCCGTTATTACATCCATGGCAGAGGCGGCACGGGAAACACTGGATTCTCTTTTCACGACGCTGACCATCGGAACGGATGGCGTGAATGCTGAAGATCCCGTTATAATAAGAGAGGGCAGGGCCGCCGGTATTCTCTCGGGCGGCAATCTCTCAACCCTGAATCATCTGGTTGGCACCCGTTTTCAGCCCGACTTCAGCGGGTGTATCCTGTTTCTTGAAGATATAGGCGAGGCCCCGTATAAAATCGATCGGATGCTGAGTCAGATGAAAATGGCCGGCCTGTTTGCCGGTGTGAAAGGGGTGGTTCTGGGAAGCTTTGAAAACTGCGGGAATGTCGATATGATATTTGAAATTGTTGAAGAGATCTTTCATGAGTTCACTATACCTGTTATGGCCGGTTTCGAGGCGGGGCACGGCAAGGTGAATCACACACTTCCCTTCGGCGTTGAAGCGCTAGTGGACACGAAACTGTCAGGTATTTCATGGAAAGTGTAACCGGGAAAACCCGGCTGCTGGCCCGGCTGCTGCAGAGAGCAGTGGATGACAACGTTTTTGCCGGGGCCGTTCTCCTTGTTTCCCTGGAAGGTAAAATTGTATTCTGCCAGGGGGCGGGCGTTGCAGACATCTTCACGCTGGATGCCGTGACGCAACAGAGCATTTTCGATCTGGCATCGCTTACCAAATCACTTGCCACGGCAATGGCGGTTTTGAAGCTTGTGGACAAAGGGCGTCTCTCCCTTGACACCACGGCCGGGGCACTCATTGGAGAACTTGAAAACAGTGACAAGGCACCGGTCACGCTCTTTCAGCTTTTACGGCATACGTCGGGCCTGCCGGCATACAGGGAATATTTCAGAAAAATTTCCGGCAAGGGGCAAAAGGAAACGGGAAGGGAAGCGCTGCGGCATTTCCTTTGCAGAGAAGCGCTGACGGCCGGGCCCGGTGAAAAGGAGGTATACAGTGATCTGGGATACATGCTGCTTGCCTGGATTGTGGAAAAAATATCAGGGCAGCGCATCGATGCGTTTGTTGATGCGGAGATTTACAGGCCGCTTCTTATCAAAACGCTTTTTTATGTGGACTTTTCCGGATATTCAAAAATGCCCGGCAGTATACGGAACAGAATTGTTTCAACCGAGTTGTGCCCCTGGCGGCACCGCGTGTTAAACGGAGAAGTTCACGATGAAAATGCCTGGGTGGCGGGTGGAGTCGAGGGCCACGCCGGCCTTTTTGGCGATGCCAGGTCGGTTTGGCAGCTCGCAGAGGAAATTTCAAGGGGGTTGCGGAACGAAAAGACAACGGTGCTGAACAGCGAGATTCTTAAAGAGTTTGTCAGAAAACAGCCCGGACACACGTATGTGGCCGGGTTTGACACCCCTTCCGGCCGGGATTCCGCTGCCGGAAAATATATTTCCGGCAGCGCAGTCGGGCATCTGGGGTTTACCGGCACATCTTTCTGGATCGATCCTGAAAAAGCGCTGACAGCAGTACTTTTGACCAACAGGGTCCATCCCTCGCGAGAGAATGTCAGAATCCGTAAATTCCGGCCGGCGATTCATGATGCGATAATGGAAATATTTTTTTAAAACCGGGCCGAATGTCTTATCTTTGTTCTTGTAAAAAGCGCTGAATTCTGTTACCTGTAAGAATTTAAGTTCGCTTGTAATCGCAAGGTCAATTAACAATATAAGTAGAGGATAGCCATGAACCTTATAACCGATTCCCTTCTGGGTGTTTTTTCCAGTGATCTCGCCCTTGACCTCGGCACGGCCAACACACTTGTCTACGTGAAAGGAAAGGGCATCGTGCTGAGTGAGCCGTCAGTCGTCGCCGTGCGGACAGATAAAAAGTCAAAAAACAGGGTGCTTGCCGTGGGGGTGGAAGCCAAAAAAATGCTCGGGAGAACACCTGGAAATATTGTTGCGATCCGGCCCATGCGGGATGGTGTCATCGCCGACTTTGAAGTCACTGAAGCCATGCTCAAACATTTTATCAAAAAAGTGCATAACAACCGGAGTACGCTGGTACGGCCCAGGATTGTTATTGCGGTTCCCTCAGGGATCACACAGGTTGAGAAAAGGGCGGTAAGGGAGTCGGCGGAATCAGCAGGCGCACGGGAGGTTTTTCTGATAGAAGAGCCCATGGCGGCGGCCATCGGAGCCGAACTGCCCATAACGGAACCCACCTGCAACATGGTGGTCGATATCGGGGGCGGCACTACCGAAGTCGCGGTTATCTCTCTGGCGGGGATCGTTTACACGCGGTCGATCAGAGTCGCCGGCGACAAAATGGATGCTGCGATCAGCCAGTATATCAAACGGAAATATAACCTGCTCATCGGAGAACGCACCGCTGAAATCATCAAGACCCAGATAGGAAATGCATTTCCTGATCCTGATAACCTGGAAACCATCGAAGTGAAAGGCCGGGACCTTGTCTCGGGAATTCCCAAAATCCTGGCCATTGATTCAGAGGAGGTGCGGGTTGCCATATCCGAACAGATAGATGCCATCGTGGAGCTGGTCCGGATTGCCCTGGAACAGACACCCCCGGAACTGGCCGCCGATATCGTGGACAGTGGTATTGTATTAACCGGCGGCGGCGCCCTCTTAAAAAATCTGGATAAACTTCTCAAGGAAAAAAGCGGTCTTCCCATAGTGGTTACCGAAGACCCGCTTTCAACCGTGGCCATCGGATGCGGAAAGTCTCTGGATCATGTGGAAATTCTAAAAGAGGTGGTAATAGAGTGATTTCATGTTTTCCAGGAAGATGCTTTTTTTTATAGGAGGGCTGCTCTTTGTTATAATCAATTTTGCAATGGTGACAATAAGCAGCAAGGATGCGGTGACCGACAATACCCTGGAGAGTATCACCATTTCATTTATATCGCCTTTTCAGATGGTGATTTCGAAAACCGTTAACACGACCGAGAATGTGTGGCAGACCTACTTCAATACCGTATCGGCAGCCGAAGAGAACAGGGAACTCCGGCAGAAACTGGCAGAAACAGCGCAGATAAAAAACCGGGCACGGGAACTTGCCCTTGAAAACAGGCGGTTGAAAAAGCTGGTCAATTTTACCAGTTCTGTTGATTACAGTTTTGTGGCGGCCCAGGTAATCGCAAGAGACCCGTCTCCCTGGTTCAAGACGATTATGATCGACAAGGGCACCAAGGACGGCCTGTCAAAAGGGTTGCCGGTTGTCGTCTCAGAAGGCGTGGTGGGACAGATAATAAAGGTGGCCGAGGATTATGCCCGGATTCTTCTGATTAAGGACCGAAACAGTGCAGTCGATGCCCTGCTTCAGAATTCCAGAGTAAGAGGCGTTGTGAAAGGCGATAACAGTGAAAATTGTTACTTTCGGTATGCACTGCGCAAAGATGAGATAAAAACGGGTGAGATGATTATCTCCTCTGGATTTGATCAGGTTTATCCAAAAGGACTTAAAATTGGAAGGGTCGTCGCGGTTCAAAAAGAGAATTCCCAGCTTTTTCAGAAAGTTGTTGTTAAAACCAGTGTGGATTTTGACAAACTCGAAGAGGTGTTGATCGCCTTAAAAACCGAACAGGTGAATCCGCAGACAGATAGCAAAGAATGAAAGTCTCTTTTTTAGTGTTTTTGTCTTTTTTTCTGGTAATACTGCAGACAACAATCCTTCCCGAGTTTTCCTTTTTCGGCCACCTGTTTGATCTGATCATTATCAACATTCTGTACGTCAGCCTTTTTTTCTCACATCCTGCCGTCATTTTCATTGTTATTTTTATCGGTGTGGTCATGGACAGCATTTCCGGCTCTCCCTTTGGCTTTTACGTATCCGCATATATATGGATGTATATTATGGTAAAAGCCCTCAAGCAGTATGTTTTTCCCACAAGTTTTTTTATAATGCCGATTGTCGCGGTTCTGGCACTGCTTATCGAACATTTTTTTCTGATTGTGACCGTTTTTATTCTTCACGGAAAGAAAAGCGTTATGGTATTAAATTATTCCCTTATGGCGGAACAGCTTGTCTGGGCATTTTTTGTCATTCCCGTTGCGATCAGGCTGATATTTTCGTCTCAGGAAGCGTATGAAAATTTCGGGAAGCGGATTGCCGAGAAAGAACGTATGAACTAGTGACCGTATCAGGAGTCTGCATTTGATAAAATTCGCAAAAGTTCCCGACAAGGAGTGGCTGAAAAAAAGACTGATCGGCGCGGGTGTTATCATTTCGCTGATATTCCTTCTCCTGTTGCTCAGGTTGTTTTATCTCCAGATCATAAAAGGGGAAAAATACAGGCACCTTTCTGAAAACAACTGTGTTCGCCTTGAGAACGTCAAGCCATCCAGAGGGCTTATCTATGACAGAAACGGTATTCTGCTTGTTGATAACCGGCCCTCGTTCAATCTGAAGATTATTCCGGAAGATGCGAAACCCGTGGATGAAACACTGAAAAAGATCGCCGGTCTCATTCACACGCCCCATAAACAGCTTGCAGAAACGGTGACCGGTTCGAAACGGCACACATACTATCGACCGGTGATGCTCGAAAAGGATCTGTCGCGAAATCAGCTCGCCGTCATTGAAGCGCACAAATTCGATCTGCCGGGTGTTTTCATAACCGTGGAACCCAGACGGCATTATATCCATGAGAAATGCTGCGCCCATCTTCTGGGATATCTTGGCGAAATAAACAGGAAAGAGCTTGAAATGGGAAACTATCCGGGTGTCAGATCGGGCGATTCAATCGGCAGGTACGGCGCGGAAAAAAGTTTTCAAAAAATCCTGCAGGGCAGCAGAGGCGGGCGGCAGATCGAAGTGGATGCCAACGGCCGTATTATTAAGGTGCTCAAAAAAGTCGATCCGGTGCCGGGCCAAAACATTTATCTGACTGTGGATCACGATTTGCAGACCACGGCTGAATCACTGCTCGAGGACAAGTGCGGGGCGGTTGTGGCGATAGATCCCGCAAACGGGGAGGTCCTGGTAATGGCAAGCGCGCCCTCCTTTAATCAGAATGATTTTATCGGGGGCATTTCGTCTGAAAAATGGAAAAAACTGAATGCGGATGAAAACAATCCCATGATCAACAAGGCAATCCAGGGAGAATATCCGCCCGCTTCCACCTACAAGATCGTCACCGCTTTTGCCGCCCTGGAAGAAAATTTTATCGACGGGAACGCCACTTTTTTCTGCCCGGGTTATTATAAATACGGCAACCGCACTTATCGATGCTGGAAAAAGACGGGACACGGGGATATGAATGTCATTGACGCCATAGCACAGTCATGTGACGTGTTTTTTTATCATATGGGAGAAAAAATCGGTGTGGATGTTCTGGAAG
>CAYZHB010000010.1:36972-50133 GCA_964478245.1 uncultured Desulfobacterales bacterium
GCGTATGCCAGAGGATGCGGTCTGGGCAGAAAAACAGGGATTGTGCTGGATGACGAACAGGCCGGTTTTATACCGACCGCCGACTGGAAATTGGAGCGCATCGGTGAACCGTGGCAGGGAGGGGAAGATCTCTCGATTGCGATAGGACAGGGATACAATCTGGTGACCCCGCTTCAGATGGCTGTATTGACAGCTGCAGTGGGAAACGGCGGCACGCTGTACAAGCCGAAAGTATTGAAAAAAATTGAAAATGCGGACGGAGAAGTTGTCCGCATGCCGGAGGCCGAAATAAACGGCGGCCTGCCGGCCGGCAGGGAGACCCTGACGCTCGTTCGGGAGGGGCTGGTTGAAGTCGTTCAGGGAGAAAGGGGCACTGCCAGAAGAATCAGGATGGACCAAATCGAAATGGCCGGGAAAACCGGTACGGCCCAGGTGGTCTCCATGAAGGAGGGCGACGACCTAAAAGACGAACCGGTTGCTTACAAACTCAGGGATCACGCATGGTTTGTGTGTTACGCACCTGCTGTGGACCCGGCTATTGCCGTTTCCGTACTGATCGAACATGGTGGACACGGTTCGAGCAGCGCAGCGCCGGTGGCCGCAGCGATTGTGAGAAAATACCTTGAAAAAAAGGAGCCAACGACCACCCGCAAAGCGGGTGACATGGAATTCCGGCCATAGGACGGAAGGATAAAGGAGTTATTTAAAGATGTTTGACAGGAGACTTCTGGAAAACTTTGACTGGGGACTGCTTTTACTGATTTTTCTCATATCCGCCTGCGGCCTTACCGTTCTTTACAGTGCCGTAACTGCAGGTAATTCGCAACACATACATATCCTTTTCAAAAAACAGGTCATATGGATGTGTGTGGGATTGACGATTATGATACTGACCTTTATGGTGGATTACAAAGTGTTTGATCAGACGAGCAAGTTACTTTATGCGGTATGCATCGGACTTCTGATCGGTGTGCTTTTTTTCGGAAAGTATGTCAGCGGGTCGAAAAGATGGCTGGCCTTCGGTCCCCTTACCATGCAGCCGTCTGAAATCATGAAAATATCGCTGATCATCATGCTGGCCTCGATTTATTCAAAAACCATTTCGGAAAAGGGGCTCAGCTTTAAAAAAATTGTTAATCCCGCCCTGATCTGCCTGGTGCCGTTTTTCCTGATTGTAAACCAGCCGGATCTGGGCACGGCGATGCTGCTCATATTAATTGCGGCTTCCGTCACGCTGTTCGTAAAAGTCGAACGAAAAGTACTGCTGTTTTTTACAGGTGTTTCATTATCCGCCGTTCCGCTGATATGGTATTTTCTCAAAGATTATCAGCGGTCCAGAATCATGACATTCCTGGACCCCGGTCAGGACCCGCTCGGGGCCGGATACCACATCATCCAGTCCAAAATTGCCATCGGATCGGGCCTGTTTACCGGCAAAGGATTCCTGCAGGGAACCCAGAATGCCCTCTCTTTTCTTCCGGAACAGCACACGGATTTTATTGTCTCGGTCCTGGCTGAAGAATGGGGGTTCCTGGGATGTCTGGGCCTCATTTTTTTATACTTTCTTCTGTTGTTCTGGGGCCTGAATATTTCATACGGCTGCCGGGATATGTTCGGTTCTATCCTCGCGTTCGGCATCACGGCCATGATTTTCTGGCAGATTTTTATCAACTTCGGCATGGTAACCGGTCTTATGCCGGTGGTGGGGGTGCCCCTGCCTCTGGTGAGTTACGGCGGCTCTTCCATCATCACGAACATGATCGGTCTCGGTCTTCTTTTCAATATCAGTATGCGTAAATATATCGTGAAATAGAAAGGCAACTTTTCCCCGAGAATTTAATTATTTTGGATATTGACAAATTTATATCTTGATGGTACTCAAATTGCGGCTTGTTGTATTAACGTATTAAAAGGCTGTGGTGCAGAGAATGCAGCCATGAGAAGCAAATAAAAGGTTAGGTCGTTTTTTCAATTTTTAACTGGCGGAGGGAAGCTTATGGTTAGTGTCGACGGATCATTGTTAATTCAGATGATCAATTTCCTTGTTCTGCTATGGGTGCTTAACCTGGTTTTTTTTAAGCCTATCCGGAATATCATTATTCAACGGCGGGAAAAAATCTCAAACCTTGAAAAAGGGATTGAGGACTATTCCGAAGAGGTCGTCAAAAAGGATAACGCTTATAAAAACGGCATAAAAGATGCCAAAGACCAGGGGCTTAAAAAGAAAGAGGCATATATTGAAGCGGCATCCGAAGAAGAGAAGGAAATAATTCAAAAAATCAACAAACAGGCACAGGCGAAACTTGCTGAAATAAAAAAACAGGTGACGGATGAAAAGGAAAAAGCCAGTGCCGAACTCAAAAAGAATGTTGATAATTATGCCAAAGAAATTGGCCGGAAGATTTTGGGGAGGGCCGTCTAATGAAAAGAACCACATCTGGAAAAAAATATGTGAAAGTGATCTCTTTCGTTGCGGTTTTTCTTCTCTTTTGTGTGACGGCCTGGGCTTCCGGCGGCGGACATGGGGCTGAAGGAGCCGGAGGCGGCGGCTGGCAGGCCATCGACACCTATAAGGTACTGAACTTCGGCCTGCTTGCTATCGTTCTTTTTTTTCTTGCCAGAAAACCGGTTAAAAACTTTTTTGTCTCCCGCAAACAGGGCATTGAAGAGGATTTGACCACGCTTGAGCAGAAAAAGGAGGCGGCGAGAAAACAGGTCGCTGAATATGAAGCCAGGCTTGAAAAGCTCAATGAGGAGTCGGAAAAAATCCTTGCCGATTATGAAAGACAGGGTGAGGAGGCCAAAAAGCGCATTCTTGCTGAAGCCCGGGAACAGGCGGATAAACTGGAAGAAATGGCAAAACGAAATATTGAACAGGAGTTCGAGACGGCCAAAGCCCGACTGAAAGAAGAGATCGTGGAAGAGGCTGTGGAAAAAGCTGAAGCGCTTATTCGCGGCGCCATCTCTACCGCAGATCAGGAAAAGCTGGTTGATGAATATTTGGAAAAGGTGGTGGCATAATGAAAAATTTAGCGGTTTCAAGGCGTTATGCCAAGGCGTTGATACTTATCGGCAAGGAAGACGGTCAAGCGGAAAGCTACCGAGAGGAGCTTGGGAGTGTGGTGGCTCTTTTTGACCAGCATTTGGCGCTTGAAAAAGCATTAACAAACCCTTTATACAATAAAAATGACAGGAAAAATTTGCTGAGTGCGGTTCTGGAAAAAACCGATCTTTCCAGGGTGATGACGTCTTTTCTGGTATTGTTGTTCGACAAGGGCCGAATCAGTTTTATAAGAGAAATATCGGACTTTTATAACCAGCTGGCGGATGATCTCAGAGGAATCATACATACGTCTCTTGTTTCCGCAACAGACCTGTCGGATGAGTCTGTCGGGAAAATAAAAGAGGCGCTGGCGAAAAAAGTCGGCAAAAATATCGTACTGGATGTTGAGAAGGATCCCGAACTTATTGGGGGTGTGGTGACAAAAATTGGGGATCTCGTGCTGGACGGCAGCGTAAAAACTCAACTTTCGAATATGAAAGAATCATTAAAAAGAGGTGAGAGGGTCTAATGGAAATTAAAGCAGAAGAAATAAGCCAGATTATAAAGGACCAGATCAAGGGGTTTGACAAGGAAGTTGATTTGAGCGAAACCGGTGTCGTGCTTTCAGCAGGCGATGGTATCGCTCGTGTGTATGGTCTGGAAAAGGTTAAAATGCTGGAGCTTGTGGAGTTCCCTGACGGAACCCTGGGGCTTGCGCTGAACCTGGAAGAGGACAATGTCGGTGTCGCCCTCTTTGGGGAAGCGGAACATGTGAAAGAAGGCGATATCGTCAAAAGAACCGACCGTATTGCTGAGGTCCCTGTGGGTGAAAACGTGCTCGGCAGAGTTATCACGACGGTCGGGGAACCTATTGACGGGAAAGGGCCAATCGAATCAAACGAGACAAGAACCATGGAGCTGGTGGCCCCCGGTGTTATCGCAAGAAAATCTGTTCACGAACCGTGCTACACGGGTGCGAAGGCTGTAGACGGCATGACCCCCGTGGGGCGGGGACAGCGTGAGCTCATTATCGGCGACCGCCAGATCGGCAAGACCGCCATTGCGGTTGATGCCATCATCGCCCAGAAAAATGCGGACATTAAATGCATATATGTGGCCTGCGGTCAGAAGAAATCGACTGTGGCACAGGTGGCCGCCGCTCTGGAAGAGCACGGGGCAATGGAATACACCACCATCGTGGCCGCCAACGCTAGTGATCCCGCCGCCATGCAGTATCTGGCGCCATACGCCGGATGCGCCATCGGCGAGTACTTCCGTGACAGAGGCGAACACGCGCTGATCATATACGATGACCTTTCCAAGCAGGCGGTCGCATACCGGCAGGTGTCCCTGCTGCTAAGGCGCCCACCCGGCCGCGAGGCTTATCCGGGCGACATTTTTTACAACCATTCAAGACTTCTCGAACGGGCGGCAAAACTGAATGATGAGCTGGGCGCCGGGTCCCTGACCGCGCTGCCCATCATCGAAACCCAGGAGGGCGACGTTTCCGCCTATATCCCGACAAACGTTATTTCGATCACCGACGGACAGATTTACCTTGACAAAGACCTGTTTTTCGCCGGTGTCAGGCCGGCCATCGATGTCGGTCTTTCCGTATCCCGTGTCGGCGGGGCCGCCCAGGTAAAAGCCATGAAACAGGTGGCAGGCACATTGCGACTCGATCTGGCCCAGTACCGTGAACTTGAAGCGTTTGCCGCATTTGGAAGCGATCTGGATGAAGCCACCCAGAAACAGCTCACCCGTGGTGAACGACTGGTTGAGCTTCTGAAACAGCCGCAGTACCAGCCGCTGCCCATGGAAAAACAGGTGGTCGCCCTGTACGCCGGGACAAAAGGCTACCTTGACGCGTATCCGCTGAATGCGGTCACGAACTGGGAACAGGGGCTGTATCCTTTCGTGGAAAGTAAATTCCCTGAAGTCTTTACAGAACTGGCTGAAAAGCAGGAAATTACCGACGATATCGAAGACAAGATTAAAAAAGCCCTTGAAGCCTATGCCGATGAGTTCAAAGATACTTTATAAGTGTCTTCGTTAAGGTATACCGGTTTTTTGAATAACAATAGGCTTTAAAAGGGAGCGCATATGGCAACGTTAAAAGAAGTAAAATCAAAGATATCGAGCGTGAAGAAAACCAGGATGATCACCTCCGCCATGAAAATGGTTGCCACTTCCAAGCTTACCGGCGCCCAGATGGATATGGAAGCCTTTACCCCGTATGCATCCAAATTTGCAGAGGTGCTGGGCAGTATTGCAGGAAAGGCAGGAGAAGAGGCAAGCCCGCTGCTGATTCCTGCTGAAGAAGTGAAGAAGGTGAACGTCATTCTTTTTACCTCTGACAGGGGACTTTGCGGCGGCTTCAATCTCCATTTGATTGAAAAGGCCAATAATTTCATGCAGTCCGAGCTCAGCGGCAAAGAGGTCTCATTTACCTGTTTCGGCAAGAAAGGAAGGGGCTGGGTTCGGAAACAATCGCTTCCGGTATCAGATGAACTGATCGGTGTTGTCGGCGGGAATTTTGACTTCAATGTGGCCTCAACCACCGGACAGAAACTCATAGACAGTTTTCTGGAAGGCACTGTTGACGAGGTACACATGGTCTATTCCGATTTCCAGAGCATGGCGAGACAGGTCCCGGTGGTAAAGCAGATTCTGCCGATTCCCTCACTTGACGAGATGACAGACGAGCAGACGGAAGAGAAGGCAGAACAGCGCCAGTTTCTGGCCGAGCATATCTGTGAACCCTCCACAGATGCCCTGCTTGGCGAAATGCTGCCCAAAAACATCTATATCCAGATATATGATGCGCTGCTGCACACCTCGACCAGTGAGCATGCCGCAAGAATGAAGGCGATGGAAAATGCGACAAATGCCTGCGATGATATGATAAGTGAGCTGCAGACGCTTTACAACAAGGCAAGACAGGCAGCAATTACAACGGAACTTATGGATATCGTTGGCGGAGCAGAGGCTCTGAAAGGATAGTTCAGGTAATAAAACAGCTTTAACAGGAGGAATAATTAAATGGCTGAAGAAAATATAGGAAAAATCGTGCAGGTACTTGGTGCTGTCGTCGATGTGGAGTTTGAACCGGGAAAGCTTCCGCCGGTTCTCACCGCCCTGACAATTACAAACCCTGCGATCAACGATCAGGAAGAAAACCTGGTTGTTGAGGTGGCACAGCATCTCGGGGATAATATTGTAAGATGTATCGGAATGGATGTAACTGACGGTCTGCAGCGGGGCATGCCGGTAAATGATACCGGCAAACCGATCCAGATGCCCACCGGCGAGGCCTCCCTCGGACGGGTTCTCAATGTAGTGGGCCGGCCGGTTGACGGTCTCGGCGAGGTCAGCCAGGAAAAAATGCGTCCCATTCACAGACCGGCGCCCGGTTTTATCGAGCAGGATACCACTGTCAGGGTACTTGAAACCGGTGTCAAGGTAATCGATCTGCTCGTACCGTTTCCCCGCGGCGGCAAGATGGGGATGTTCGGCGGAGCCGGTGTCGGCAAGACCGTTATCATGATGGAGATGGTAAACAATATCGCAATGCAGCACGGCGGCATATCCGTTTTCGGCGGTGTGGGTGAAAGAACCCGTGAAGGAAATGACCTTTACCACGAGATGAAGGATTCAGGCGTTTTGCCGAAATGTTCGCTTGTTTACGGCCAGATGACCGAACCGCCCGGCGCCAGAGCCAGGGTGGCGCTTTCGGCTCTTACCTGTGCCGAGTACTTCAGGGATGAAGAAGGACAGGATGTGCTTCTTTTTATCGATAACATCTTCCGCTTCACCCAGGCCGGCCAGGAAGTTTCCGCAACCCTCGGCCGCATGCCGTCAGCAGTTGGGTATCAGCCGACGCTCGCCGTGGATCTCGGGGAACTCCAGGAGCGCATCACCTCGACTGACAAAGGATCAATTACGGCTGTGCAGTGCGTCTATGTGCCGGCGGACGACTTGACTGACCCGGCTCCCGCCACCACATTCGCGCATCTTGACGGTACGGTGGTTCTTTCCCGTCAGATTGCAGAACTGGGTATCTATCCGGCGGTTGACCCGCTCGACTCCACTTCAAGGATTCTCGATGCCGCATACATCGGAGAGGAACATTATCAGGTGGCCCGAACTGTTCAGCAGACACTTCAGAAATACAAGGAGCTCCAGGACATTATTGCGATACTCGGTATGGACGAACTCTCTGATGAGGACAAGATCACGGTACAGAGGGCACGGAAGCTTCAGCGGTTCCTCTCGCAACCGTTCCACGTTGCGGAAACGTTTACAAACATGCCGGGCAAGTTTGTCAAGATGGAAGACACCGTGAGATCTTTTAAGGAAATTATCGACGGCAAACATGACGATCTCCCTGAAAGTGCATTTTATATGGTCGGATCCATTGAGGAAGCCCGTGAAAAAGCTGAAAAAGCAAAAGCATAATGAAATAGGGGGATAAAATGGCTGAGAATTTGTTTCTTGAAGTGGTGACCCCTGATAAAGCCGTTGTCAGCGAGGAAGCGCAGAGTGTGGTCGCACCGGGAAGCGTAGGGGAATTTGGTGCGTTAAGCGGCCATACACCTTTTCTTACGTCCCTGAAAATCGGTTGTTTGCGTTATAAAGACAGCAGCGGAAAAGAGCGGTTTCTTTTTGTAAACGGCGGGTTTGCCGAGGTGTTGCCGGACAAGTTTACCGTGCTGGCCGAATCGGCGGAACGGAGAGGAGAGATTGATGTTGACCGGGCCCAAAAGGCAAAAGAGCGGGCCGAACAACGTCTGGCCCGGAAGTCTGACGAAATCGATGAATTACGGGCCGAGGCGGCTTTAAGAAGGGCATTGCAGCGATTGACGCTTGCCCGTGTATAAACTTTTAAACGGGCAATGACAGGACGAATGGTCATCGTCTGACAAGTTATGTTTTGTGTTGCTGGGGGTGCTTTTGATAACATAAAGCACCCCCGTTTTTTAGATAACTGAATACAATCACTACCCCATCATTTGCAGCACAGGGTTTCCTTTTGTCCGTCGCATGGTCGGTGCAGGGCTTTTTGTCAACAAATAAAAAACAAAAAAAACAGATTTCCAGCAATAAATGAGTTTTACCGATATCGCCATTGTTATTCTGGCAGCCGGAAAAGGCAAACGAATGAAGTCCGAGCTGCCCAAAGTGCTTCACAAAATCGATTCAAAAAGCATGGTGGAGTATGTTGTGCAATCAGCAGTCGCCGTTGCCGGAAAAGCGGTTTACGTGGTTGTGGGACATCAGGCAGAAAAAGTACGGAAGGCGGTGTCCGACAAATTTGATGTTTCGTTTGTATATCAGGAAGCCTTGCTGGGAACTGGGGATGCCGTCAAAACGGTGATGCCGGTTTTGCCCCCCGCAATCACGACTGTTGTCGTACTGTGCGGCGATGTGCCCATGATAAAGAGACAGACAATCACTGAGTTGATTGCCGCCCACACAAGAGAAAACAACAGCATGACCCTGCTCGGTGTCGAGCTTGATAATCCGCACGGATACGGCCGGATCATTCAAAACCGAAACGGAAGGGTGATCCGTATAAAAGAAGAGGCCGATGCTTCCGATGAAGAGAAAAGAATCCGGATGATCAATGCCGGCATATACTGTTTTGAAAAAACGTTTCTATCGGAGTCCCTGCCCGCCATCACATCAAATAACAATCAGCAGGAATACTATCTGACGGATATGATCCGGATTGCAGCGGAAAACAATCACCGTATCGGTTTTGTGAATACAGCAGACAAAAGAGAGGTGATGGGGATCAATACCCTCGGGGAGCTTGAAATGGTAACCCGCATGATTGGTGGTTTTTAAACCGGTTGCCGCGCCCCCGGTGACAACCGTCAACGATTGAAACACTGATGAGTTTTTATGCTTCCGGCCATAGGGCGGGTGGTCGTGGACTAAAATGTCGATTTGTGAATTGTCTTGACTTTGAAAAAACAGATGAATTATAATATTAAAAATCGATATATGTTTTTAAGGCTATGAGTTTGGATAATGATATAATTAACAATAAGTTTGATGATATTGATAAGAAAATCGATTTTTTGATTGAACTTTGTCAAAGGTTGAAAGCTGAAAATGTAGAGTTGAAACAAAAGGTTGAAAGCCTTCAATCCGAGCTTGACAGAAAAAATGAAGCGGCCGGATTGTTTGATGAGCAGCAGGCTGTTATAAAATCGAAAATTGACGGACTGCTTTCAAAACTCAATGATTTTTCACAAGCACCTGCTGACAACGACCTTGACTGATGGACTGCGTGATTTTTGATAAAGGAAAATCTTTGGATGAAATTGTTACAATTGAATTGTTTGGAGAAACCTTTAACTTCAAGCCGGACGAAAAAGTTGAAAATCCTGAAGCGGTTGCTGAGTTTTTAAAAAAATATGTGACGGCGGCGGAAGGACAGGTTGAATTCAAATCTTCAAATAAAAACAAGCTGGCAGTATTACTTGTTGCGGCAATGAATCTGACAAAAGATTATCATGAGCTCAAGAAAAAGTATTCACGGCTGGAAAGTGATGTTGCAGGCAGAATTTCATCTGCGATACAAAAAATCGATGAAAGGATTGATTATCGATAACAGGGAATAAAGCCAAACAGGGTCATACCCCTGCTATGTTCGTGATTGATGCGTGGCCTTTGTCCTAACAACTCACTGAACGGGAATTCACACTGACGCTGGTGCGCATGTTTCTTGAAAAAGAAAAAGCCTGAAGGTGTTACTGGATGCCCACCTTTTGAACCCTTGGTTCAAAGCCATAACCAACACGACAGTGCGGGGGTAATTGAAAACCCTGTCTGTTCGATGTCATTTGACGCATTTCTTTTTTCTTTTCAAAAAACCATTATCCTGACTCATAACAACAACCAATTAGAACCGGACAGGTTTGCGATTGTTTACAATACTTTAATGCAGGAGACTTTTCGATGGACTTTGCAGTTATACTCTCCTTGGGGGCAGGGCTCTTAGTTGGGATATGTCTGACCTATTTTTTTGTTAAAAAGAAATTCAAAAAAGAAAATCTCAACATTGAATATGAGAAACAGCGGATTCAGGAAGAGGCGGAACAGAAAGCTGAAACGTTGTTGAAGGAAGCCAGGCTTGAAGCAAAAAGCAGGCTTTTGGAGATGAAAAGCGAATTTGACGCGGAAACTGAGGAAACCCGCGCCGAATTGAAACGGGAGGAACGAAGACTTTCAAACCGAAGCGAGAAAATCGACAGGCTTGAAGATCAGCTGTACAAGCGCGAACAGGATGTACAGAAACAGGAGGAAAAAATACAGGCACGGCTTGATAATATTGCCAAAAAAGAGGGGCAATATAGAGACCTGCTTGACAAAACAAAGCTGGAGCTCGAAAGGGTGTCCGGCATGACCACAGAAGAAGCCAAAAAGATCCTGATCAACACCATGGAGGATGAGGCCAAGCTAGAGGGAGCAAGGCTTGTAAAAAGAGTTGTCAATGAGGCCAAAGAGACGGCGGACAAGGAGGCGAGAAAAATATTGTCCACTGCCATACAACGGTATGCCGGGGAATATGTGGCAGAGAAAACCGTGTCTGTGGTTCATTTGCCGGGCGATGAAATGAAGGGCCGCATTATCGGCAGAGAAGGCCGAAACATTCGGTCCCTTGAAGCTGCCACCGGCGTGGATCTCATTATTGACGATACACCGGAAGCCGTCATTCTTTCAGGGTTTAACCCGGTTCGCAGGGAAATTGCCAGACTGTCACTTGAAAAACTGATTGCCGACGGCAGAATCCATCCCGCCAGGATAGAAGACATGGTGGAAAGGGTGACCAAGGAGGTTGAAGCGGTCATAAAAGAGGCGGGTGAACAGGCCGCTTTTGACCTCGGCGTTCACGGTATTAACACGGAGCTGATCAAAATCCTGGGGAAACTGAAATTCCGCACCAGTTACGCGCAGAATGTCCTTCAGCATTCTATTGAGGTCGCCTTTCTTTCAGGCGTTATTGCAGCGGAGCTGGGGCTTGATATCAAACTGGCAAAACGAATCGGCCTGCTTCATGATATCGGAAAAGCGGTTGACCATGAAGTGGACGGCGCCCATGCCATCATCGGCGCCAAGTTTGCCAAAAAACACGGCGAAGATGAACGGGTGGTCAACGCCATTGCCGCTCACCATGAAGACAGAATGCCGACAAGTGTTTACGACTATATCATTCAGGCGGCAGATGCCCTCTCCGGTGCCAGACCGGGTGCACGGAAAGAATCCCTTGAAAATTATATCAAGCGGCTTGAAGATCTTGAAAATATTGCCAACGCTTTTGACGGCGTCGTAAACACCTATGCGATACAGGCCGGCCGGGAAGTAAGGGTGATTGCTGAAAGCAAGAAGATTTCCGACGATCATGCCACGATGCTGTCCAAGGAAATCGCTGAACAGATTGAAGAGAACCTCACATTTCCCGGGCAGGTGAAAGTGGTGGTGATAAGAGAAACAAGAGCGGTGGAATATACGAAAAAGTAAAGGATTGATCAAAGATGAATGTGCTTGACGTTTTGGAAGAGCGGGGATTTGTAGAGGATGTGACCAACCGGGAAGCCCTGGCCGATTATTTTGAAAAAGAGAAGGCCACTTGTTACATCGGATTTGATCCCACCGCTTCGAGCCTTCATATCGGAAGCCTTGTCTGCCTGATGGCGCTTGCCCACGTTCAGCGAAACGGCCATGTGCCCATCGCCCTGGTCGGCGGGGGCACGGGACTGATCGGCGATCCCAGCGGAAAAACGGAGATGCGGAAGATTATTACCGCCGAAGAGATTGAAATCAACAAAGCAGGGATAAAAAAACAGCTGGAGCGATTCCTGGATTTCAGCGAGAGAAAAGCGCTGCTGCTCGACAATGCAGAGTGGCTCATCGGACTCGAGTATATTCCCTTCCTGAGAGATATCGGCCGGCATTTCAGTGTAAACCGCATGATCCGAGCGGAAAGCTATAAGATGCGCCTCGAATCCGAAGAAGGTCTGAATTTTATCGAATTTAATTATATGCTGTTGCAGTCATACGATTTTATGGCGCTTGCCAGAAATCACAACTGCCTGATCCAAATGGGCGGCAGTGATCAGTGGGGAAATATCGTCTCCGGAATCGAACTGGTAAGAAGAACGCTGGGCAAGCAGGCATTCGGCATTACATTCCCCCTTATCACCACAAGCAGCGGCATAAAGATGGGCAAAACCCATAAAGGCGCTGTATGGCTTGATTCGGAACGCACTTCCCCTTATGATTATTATCAGTACTGGGTAAACTGTGATGATGCGGATGTGGCCAGATTCCTGTCTCTTTTTACATTCCTGCCGACAAAAGAGATCGAAGCGGTTAAAACCATTGAGGGGGCTGAGTTGAACGGGGCCAAATCAGTGCTGGCATTCGAGGCCACCAAAATTGCCCATGGTGACGAAGAAGCATTGAATGCGTTTAAGGCCTCAGCGTCTGTGTTTGGCCCGCCGAAGATTCCAGAGGGACTGTTAAAATCGAGTGAAATCCACAAATCCAAAGAAATCCCAGGTTCTGTTGCGGCGGATGAGCCAATGATTAAAATGAAAGGACGGGCGACACACAGCACAGGCACATCAATTCCCTCAACCCGGATAGACAAGGCGGAACTCAGTCAGGGCCTCTCTGTGATCGATGTGTTTGTGAAAACCGCCCTGTCCGGATCAAAAAGCGAAGCGCGGCGGCTGATTCAGCAGGGCGGTGGTTACGTAAACGATACCCGGATTGGATCCGTAGAGCAGACCATAAATGAAAATGATTTTGAAAACGGAGAGGTTCTGTTGCGGGCGGGCAAAAAAAAGTATCACAAAATAATTTTGGGATAGTTTAAAAAATCAATTGACACAAGAAAAAAGAGAGTGTATATATGTAAGGTTTTTTGGGCACTTAAGTTGAAGAAAGTGGGTGCCTGAATATTTTTTTGGGCAGGCGGCCGGTCCGCTGACTTTCCGGGGAAGCCCGGAGGGGGTCGGCTCCGGAACCTGACAAGGTTTCAGCCGTCTGTACTTTGATCTTTGAAAACTGGTCAATGAAGCTATAGAAGCGGGTCAAGATTT
>CAYZHB010000011.1:0-48305 GCA_964478245.1 uncultured Desulfobacterales bacterium
AAATGACCTGGGGTTGAGGATCCAAACCGGCAATCAACTCCGGATTGTCATGGCCTCTGAATTCTCCGAAAAGGGGGTAATTCTTGAATTGCGGGTTGGCGATAGCGTAAGGGCGTGCATCTATGGGAGAGCCCTTGATCTCAATACTGTCCACCGCCGCAATGCGGTCGTGAGCCTTGAGATAGGTCAGCAATCGCAAGCAACCGGCGCCGGAACAGATGACCCGATCCACCTTTTGGGGAATATTCACCGTACGCCCGGCCATATCGGCAATCCGCCTTTCTTCCGCGCAAAACGCGGCGTCCGGCCAAAGCATCGACCCGATCGCCAACATCAGGATGACACACAGCGCCGACCGGAATTCACAACTTCTGACCGCCGATAAATAAATACCCCTCATACGTATTGTCCGCTTTCCTGTTTTTGCAGTAATTTATCTACAAATCCGCTTAAATCCATTGGCAGTGTCACCTCCGATAGCGGCCTTCCGGCAAGACAGGCGATCTGGAGCGCATCTTGAAATCCGATGCTCCCGATCGACGGCACGCCGGCATCGTTCAAACGCCCGACAACTTGATTTTCCTGCTCTTTAGACGCTATTTTATTCAAAATCGTGCCATAAAACGCCGTCCCGGCGGACCGGGACAGCCCCATCACCTTTTTTGCCAGAAGAATCGATTCCAAAGAGGGCTCCACCACACTGACCACGCTGTTGACACCCGCTCAAGACCTCTGCCGAAATGTTCGATGCCGGCCTCCATGTCTACGACCAGCACCTCTTCGTCACCGGTTTGGAATTTTTTTAAAAATTTCCGGCTCACACTACCCATGGGGCAGGCACATCCTTCCATGGCCTGATGAATCTTTCCGGTGGAAATCAGCATGACCCCATCCTTTTCCACCGTATACCCCGCAGGCATGGATTGGCTTTGAATTGTTTCCATATCCCAGATAGACATGGCCGGTTCATCTTCGCCTTTGGAGGATCGTGCAACCATCTTCTGCTGAACCTTCTTTTTACCGCCTAAAAAATCCATTAGCGATTGAGGGGGCTTGTCAAATCCGAGCATCCAGAACAGACTTGTGTTCGATTCGTCGGAGTCCAGCACGATAACCTTTTTACCAGTACCTCTAAAGGCTTGGGTCAGCAGGGCCACAACCGTGCTTTTTCCGCTGCCGCCTTTGCCGCAGATGCATATCTTCATGATTTATTCTCCTTGGACCATCTGAGTTCTAAAACCCAAAAAGGCCACGAAGGTGCACCCCATTAACAGGTGCTCAGACCTTCGTGGCCTTTATCATCTTTAATTATGTTATCCCCCGATATCAAGATCAGGGGCATTTGCCCGTGGGCCTGTTCCTGAAATTCGGCAATGATGCCAGCGGCTCCAGCCGCAGTTAAAATGAAACCATATATAACGAAATTTTTTTTGTATGTCAATTTTTTGCCAGCAATTTGTCAATAGCATTTATTGGCTATCGACATGGATTTTCTTGGCCTGATTGAGACAAAAGAATCCTTGAAAAGTCTTTATTGGTTGTTGTAAACCGGGGGCTATGCCCCCGGTTACAACCGTCAACGATTGAAACTCTTGCGTGTTTTTGTTTTGTATGCATTCGCATCGCTCCAAGCCACCCGCTTCGCGGGTGGTCGTTGACTTTCGGGAGCTTTAGGATTTTGCTGGATTTTTTCGGAACAGTGTATGGTGGAGCTGAGGGGGATCGAACCCCTGACCTTACGGCTGCCAGCCGTATGCTCTCCCAGCTGAGCTACAGCCCCACAGGTTTGCTTGCGTTGAAGATTTATAAAAAAAATGAGCGCATATGTCAACAAAAACTTGGCATAAAAATTAATGTAAATTTAAAAAACAAGAAATTTTCATGGCCTGGGAAGCCACATCAAACGATGAACGTCTAAGCAGTTACCTGTCAGATAAAAGCTAAAAGCTAAAAGCTGACAGCTTAATGCTTTTTAAATGCTTTCATATAAAATCATTGACCCGAACAGGGGAAAAGGATAAAATTATATGTTTATGAAAACGGACACACTTTTTGATGTTATGACATATTTTTACAAGTTAAGGAGAGAGTAATGCTGCAGTATTTGCGACAAAATACGGGATCGTGGATTATAAAGATTATACTTGGCGTGATTGTGCTGGTATTTATTTTTCTCGGCATGGGGAGTATCGGCTCCAAAAAACGGGGCACCGTTGCCACCGTTGATGACGAACCTATTTCCATGGAGGCGTATCAGCAGTCCTATAACAATCTGATCCAGGAGATGCGGAACCGGTTCGGTGACAATTTCAACCAGGACTTGATCGAGATGTTCAATGTGAAAAGACAGGCGCTGGACATGGTGATCGAAGAGCGGCTCCTTGCCCAGGAAGCCGAACGTTTAGGGGTTATTGTCACGGAGGAGGAGATCAGAAATTCGCTTTTGAGTATACCGGCATTCCAGAAGAACGGCGCCTTTGACATGGAACAGTACAAAAGGGTGCTGTCGGCCAACAGGATGACGCCGGAATCATTCGAGGAATCCCAGATCGCCCGTATAAAGCAGCAGAAAGTAAGGGACCTGGTGCTGAGCAGTGTCACCGTCTCTGACATGGAGGCGGAAAAGTGGTACAAGTACAGGAATACGGAGGCCGGCATTCATTATGTGGCCTTTGATCCTTCTCAGTACCGCTCGCTGGTAACCCCGGATGAAGAAACACTGCGGGCGTATTATGAGGAAAACAGGGAGAACTATAAAACCGACGTGATGCTGAAGGCCGAGTACCTGGAATTTTCGCCGGCGGACTATGCCGACAGAGTGGCACTTACACAAGCCGAACTGAAGCAGTACTATGACAAGAACATCAAGGAGTTTACCTCTCCTGAAAAAGTGGAAGCCAGCCATATATTAATCCGGGCAGGTGAGCAGGCCGGGGCGGAAAAAATTGAAAAGGCAAGGGAAAAGGCCATGATGGTGTATCAGATGGCCGTTGAGGGGAAAGATTTTTCTGAGCTTGCCGAAGAATACTCTGAAGGCCCTACCAGTGACAGCGGCGGATTCCTCGGTTCTTTCGGGAAGGATGAAATGGTTGCGCCGTTTTCCGAGGCCGCCTTTTCAATGGCACCCGGGGATATCAGCAAGCCGGTAAAAACCCGGATGGGATTTCATATCATAAAGGTTCATGACAAATTCGAGGCGGCCACCCAGTCCTTTGAGACGTCAAAAGAGGCCATCAGGGAAAAACTGATTGACCGCAGGATCAAGGATCTCGCTTATTACGGAGCGGGAGAGGCCTTTGATGCCATTATTGACGGGGATTCTCTTGAACAGGCCGGCCTGGCCGCAGGGGAAAAATTGCAGACAGCCGGCCCTTTTTCAAGAAGCGGGGAAGAGCTGACCCTTTCCGGTGCCGATAAATACGCCCGGGCCGCTTTTGAAACGCCCATGGGTGAAATCAGCGATGTGAAGAAGATCGGTACCGCCTACTATATCATCAAACCGGTTCAGAAGATCGAACCGGAAATCCGGTCCTTTGCCGAGGTGAAAGAGGCGGTGAGATCGGATTTTGTTGCGGAAAAGAGCATTGAAAAGGCCGAAAACCATGCCCGGGATATTCTTGACCAGGTCACTGCGGCGGGCGAGCTGAAAAAAGTGGCCCAAAGCAACGATCTGTCACTTGACACCACGGAAAAATTTACAAGGGACAGCCGTATCCCCGGGTTGGGCCAGGCCCCTTCCGTTATGAAGGCCGCCTTTGAACTGACACCGGAAGAACGGATCTGTCCGGAAGTTTTAAATGCCGGCGGTGTCTACTATATTATTGCCCTGGATGAAAAAGAGATGCCGCAGGGGTTCGAGAGCAGTGAGGAAAAAGAGAAAATCAAGCAGTCCCTGCTCGAGAGAAAACGCCAGGACGTTTATGCCGACTGGATTGACAGGCTCAGGCAAGAAAAGTCCGTTGAGATTACACAGGCCGGTCTCTTTGATTAGATTGGGTGTGCCTGAAGCCGGTAGGTATAGGGAAGGACCCGACATGAAAAAAAATTTTTTTTTATACGCAGCCATCTCTCTGGTTTTGCTTTTGGTTTGCGCCTGTGCTTTCCAGTCGCCGCACAACCCCCTTTTCCAGGGCAACGGATTGCAGGCCGATCCCGCCCTGACCACCGGCCGGCTCGAGAACGGATTCAGATATGTGCTGCTGAAAAACAACACCCCTGAAGACCGGGTCAGTGTCCGGCTGGATGTCCAGGCCGGCTCGATGAACGAAACCGATGAGGAGCGGGGTGCTGCCCACTATCTCGAACACATGCTGTTTAACGGATCGACCCATTTCAAGGAGGGGGAACTGATTGAGTTTTTCCAGTCCATCGGTATGGCGTTCGGCGCGGATGCCAATGCCCATACCGGGTTTTTCGAGACCGTATACAAACTCTCCCTTCCCAGGGGAGAGAAAGACCTCATCACAAAAGCGTTGACCGTCATAGATGACTACGCCCGGGGAGCCCTTCTGGAGGAATCCGCCATAGACAAGGAGCGCGGTATTATACTGGCCGAGAAACGGGAACGGGATTCCGTCTCCTACCGGACGTTCAAGTCGACATTTGCTTTTGAACTTCCCGACTCCCGGCTCTCTGAGCGGTTTCCCATCGGCACCCGGGAGGTGATAAAAAATGCGGACCGCTCTCTTCTGAAAGGATTTTACGATACCTGGTACCGGCCTGAAAATTTTATTCTGGTGATGGTGGGAGACTATGACACCCCCATGGTTGAAAAGATGATCCAGAAGCGGTTTTCCGAACTCGAGCCGAGGGCGCCGGCAAAGGAGATGCCGCCTGATGCCTGGCACAGTCATTCCGGCATAAAGCCGTTTTATCATTATGAAAAGGAAGCCGGCAATACCGAAATCACCATTGAAACCGTTTCGCAGGTCCCTTTTAAGGCGCAGACCCTGGCGGATCTCAAAGACCGGACGGTTAAAAACATCGCGGACAGGCTTCTCGACAACCGGCTGTCAAAAGTAACGGACAAAAAGGGAGATTTTCTGTCTGACACGGGCGTCAGTTCCGGGACATTTTTGAGACGTGTTCGAATGGCATCCGTCCGGGCCGAAACCGCCCCTGAAAAATGGGAAGAGACGCTGGGCATCATTGAGCAGCATCTCCGTCAGGCCCTGATTCACGGTTTTACCGAATCCGAGCTTGAACGGGTTAAAAAAGAGGTCGTCAGCCGGTTGGACAATGCGGTAGAAAGGGCCGATACCCGAAAGAGTTCGGATATCGTCAGGGAGATCGTGCGTAAAATCAACCGGAAAGAGGTGTTCCAGAGCCCTGAACAGCGAAGGGATATATTGAAACCGTTTGTTGCGTCACTTGATTTGTCACGCGTGAATGAAGCCTTTTGCGAGACATGGTCTGACGACCACCGGCTGGTACTGGTGACCGGCAATGCCGGGATCGCCGGTAATAAAAAGGCTGCGGAGAAGCGGATCCTGTCGGTATTCAGTGACAGCCGGAAGCGGGCGGTAGACGCTTACCAGCCGGGAAAACAGAAGTTTTTTCCCTATCTGGCCGATCCCGCTGGAACCGGAACCGTTTTAGAAAAGAGGGATTATCCCGAGCTCGGCATCACCACCCTGGATTATGAAAACGGGGCGCGGCTCAATTTTAAAAAGAGTGATTTCAAAAAAGGCAAATTTTTATTTAAAGTGGTCATTCCCGGCGGTTTAAAGACAGCTCCGTTATCAAAACCCGGCATCGATATTGTGGCCGAGGATCTGATTCACAAGAGCGGGCTCGGCCGTCTCAACCGGCAGGAACTCGAAGAGGCCGTTGCCGGCCGTACAGTGGATATCCGTTTCAGGGTAGAGGAGAACTGCTTCAGTTTTATTGGGAGTGCCGCTCCCTCGGAAGTCTCGCTGGTCTTCCAGCTCATCTATGCTTATCTGAAGGACCCGGGATTCAGGGAAAAGAGCCTTGCCCTCGTTAAAACCAGATATGAACAGATGTATCGGGAGTTAATCAGAACCCCCCGCGGTATAATGAATGTCCGGGGCAAAAGATTTTTGGCCGGCGGCGACAGCCGGTTCGGACTTCCGGAGCCTGCGGCGGTAAAAGAGATCCGACTGGAAGACGTAAAAGCCTGGCTGGCCGGATATTTTGACAAAGGCTCTCTGGAAGTCTCTGTTGCAGGCGATTTTGACCCCGAGGCAGTAAAGCGTGCCGCCGGCAGATATATCGGCACCCTCCAAGAGCGGCGCATGCCGGATTCCATGGAGGCGGACCGGGGAGGGCCTGTTTTCCCGACCGGTGAAACCCGTGTGCTGGAAATGGACACCCGGATAGACAAATCAACCGTCCGCTTTGCCTTTTTAACCGATGATTTCTGGGATATCAACAGGACCCGGGCCCTTTCACTGCTGTCACGGGTGCTTTCGGAACGCCTGCGGGAAAATATCCGGGAGAAACTGGGCGCTTCCTATTCACCCTATGTGTACAGTGATCCGTCTCTGGCATTTGACGGCTACGGTATCCTGCACGCGGTTATAGCGGGACGGGTTGAAGAGATCGATCTTATCCGGTCGGGTGTAAAAGAGATCGTATCCGACATCGTGGAAGAGGGGGTGAATGAAAAGGAACTCGAACTGGCCCGCAAACCGGTACTGAATCATATAAAAGACATGCGGAGAACCAATTCATACTGGCTCAATTCGGTTCTTTCAGGTGCGTTGATGCACCCGGAAAAATTCAGGTGGGCCGAGACAGTGGTCGATGTTTACACGTCACTGTCGGCAGCGGAACTTACCGCTTATGCCAGGCAATATCTCGATTTTGACAAAGAGGCCCTGATTATCATCAAACCGGCCGCTTCATAACCGGTAAGACCTTGGGCAGGCCGCAGGCATCGCCGGGATTTTTACCGCCATGTCAGGTCTGACTGAAATTAGTCTGTTCAGTTGTGTTTTGACGGATGTAATAGTCAAGATCAAACATCTGCTTGAAATTCATATCGGCAAATTTCACGTGCATTTTTCTGATTTCAACAGTATTGAGTTTAGAAGCCGGTCCGATGTTGACGGGATAATCTGCCACGGTTTCAAACGGAATGTCGCCCACATAATACCCCATACTGCTTAAAAAAAGGGTGTTGCGTCCGCCGTTACCCCTGCTCTTTTCCCGCGGATCATTCCCGCCGGCCACATATTTGAAGGCCAGCCCTCCTATGCTTATATCCACGATCTGCCCGAGTTTGCGGGCATTCGGACTGACTGCCGCATAAACCCCTTCCCGGGCTCTGTATCGCCTGTGGCGTCTTCTTTCGTTTTTTTCTTTTTGCTCAACTTTTTGCGCCATATACCTCCTCCTCTGTTCTCAAGCCCTCTGCCTGAATCCTTTTCATAATATGATATTGGGCCCTTCCTATCACCGGGCCCTGTTTTTGTCAATCGGTATCGTTCCGGGAACGCCGCGCATTTTCCTGACACAAACAGATGCAGTATTTGTGCCGTATGGGGTTGCAGTTGCCTTAAACTTTTTAAAAAGGTGCTTCAAAAGGTGAGCCGCCCGGAATAGAAAAAACAACCGTTTCAAGAAGTTGTGGTTGGCGCAGTGGGCATGGCGTGTTTGCAGCCGCATCTCTTGGAGCCCGGCACAGCGGCCGGAAGGACCAAACACATGAGAGTTTCAATCGGTGACGGTTTTAACCGGGGCACACAGCCCCCGGTTTGAAAGCAACCAATCAAACCATAGCGGGCGTGGGCCGGTGTGAAAAAAAAGTAATATTTTATGATAAAAATGTTCTATTCTTTGGCATTATTTTTCTGTTTTTTTTCAACAAACTGCATAAGTGATCGGTCCTTTTCGATATTTTCCGGGTCGAATATTTTTCCGTTGATGGCGATGTGGATACCGGGCGGCAGAATCTGCACCGCTGCGACGGCGCATCCCAGATTGAAAAACGCATCGCTTGACCGGAAATGCGCCGGTTCCAAAGCGCCCGTCAGCACGACGGTTTTCTCTTTAAGCTGTTTCAGCCTGACGGCGGTCTCCACCATGGTATCGGTCCCGTGGGTGATCACCACATGGTGTTCAGGGGCATTCTTTACAGCCTCGAAAACAATCTTGCGGTCCTGGTCTGTCATGTCCAGGGAGTCTTTCTTTAAAAGCGATCTGATGTCGTACCTAAAGGCGACTTTTGCATCCGTCAGTATATCTCTCACCTTGGGGTCTCCGACCTGGTAGGTGCTCAGTTTGTCAAAATAATCCTTATCAATGGTGCCGCCCACGGTTAAAAACAAGATTTTCATGGATTTTCCTCTCCTGTTTCAATATGATTGCAAAGAGCCTGGTATGCGGATACAGACACCTCCCGGTTGAATCCCCGGCTCTTTAAAAAATTCATTGCTTTTTTCCGGAACTCTTCGGATGTGCAATTCTGCCAGGCCTTCATCTTCAGTATGAGGGCGTTAAAAGCGGAACGGTACTCATCCACATCCATGAAAACCGACTGTACGATGGCATTGTCGATACCCTTTCTGTATAGTTCCTGCTGCAGTGCGAACCGGGAGCGGGGGCGGAAAGTCTCCCTGTTTTCAACAAATGCCGCGGCAAAGGCCCTGTCGTCCAGAAGGTTTTCATTTTTCAGTATCTCAATGGTTTCAGTTACGGTTTTTTCGTCAAACCCTTTCCGGCGGAGATTTTCAAAGACTTCCCGGGTGCTTCTGGCCCTGGGGCCCAAAAACTTCAGACTCCGGCGATAGGCATCCGCCTTTTTATTTTGAGGGGTCATTTTGTCCGGGGGTTTTTTCATAACGCTTCCATCGGTCTCCAGGAGATGTGCAGCCGGGCAAGCTCGGTCTGGTGTGCCGCTCTTTTTATTGAATGGTGTGTCACAGGCGTTCCGCCGCCTCTGTGAATTTCCGTTGCCGATACGATATTATCCGGATAGAAAGATTCTTTGAAATAGTGCACATCAATTTTTTCGGGGGTGTAACGGGCGAGCATTTCTTCAGGGACGGTTTCGGCGGCCCACTCGATATAAACGGCATTGTTGACATGCCGGTTCAGGTCGAGATCATGCATCCGTATTTTGAAACGGTGTTCCACGTCGGCTGATGTCAACAGACTGAGGCGGGGAAAGTAGTGATCGATGGCCCGGCTGTTTTTTCCGCTGAGCAGATGGTCAGGGATAAACCGGCTGAGGCGGCAGGGGGTGCCCCGTGTTTTGTTGACCATCACCCATGAGCCCAGCGCGTCGACAATGGTTTCTCCGGTACCGTCATTGATGGTGAACCATCGCAGGTCGTACAGATTGTTCAGAGAGGACCGCCAGGTGGTTATCTCTAAAGGCTCGTTCAGCCGGGGGTTTTTGGCGATATTGATCCGGTATCTCGAGATAACCCAGAAAAGGTCTTTCCGGGCCAGATCGAATCCGGATATGTTCAGCCGCTCGGCATGTTCTGCGCCGGCATCCTGAAGAAGATTGAAGAGGGCGGCGATCTTGAGCTGCCCGGAAGGTCCGATATCAGAATAGCTGCTGGTTATTTTTTTCCGGTATTTGTGGTTGTTTTTCAAGGCAGGCTCTCCAGTAGTTTAACCGGTGTGTTCAGGATATTTTTCATAATGTTCACCAGGCCCTCTCCCACGGAAGAGGGATGCAGGGGCACCACAGAAGGGTCATTTATGCTGCCGGTGGCCTTTACCGGTATCGAGGCGAGTCTGCCATCGAGCAGCGTGTTGAGCACCGGAATTTTTTCTATTAACAGGTCCACGGTTTTGAAGGGGGCGATCAGACATGTCAGATCGATGGTGTCGGATGCCGGATCAATCCACCCCCTGAAGACAAGCATCATGTCCTCTCCGTCTATGACGGCTTTTTCCAGGAAAATACGGCTGTCCTGTATCTTCGCGGTTATGTCGATGGCGTTGTAGGCAAACCCGTTCTGCCTGATATCCGGCAGGGTGCCTTTGGCAAATTTGGACACGTTGATAACGGAGAGTATTCTGGACAGGAGCGTCAGCCGGTATATTCTTCCCCCGGTGGCGGAAAAATCAAGGTCGCCGCTGAAATTGTCGCCGACAGTCGCCGTATTGCCGGTGGCATGTACCCGCCCCTCCAGAGTGTAGCGGCCGTCTGCAAGGTCTGGTTTGTTGAAAAAGCAGGCGGTGAGGCGGGCCAGGTATCCGTCCCTCTTTTCGAAATTCAGCCAAATACCGGTATGGGCGTTTTTTCTGACCGCATTTCCGGTAAGGTTTGCGCCGCACAGGCTGGCTTTTTCGATATCGATAAGGGTTTTGCCGTCTCTGAAAGAGATTGCGGCGGCAAGGTCCTCGAGGGTCTGTTTTTTATAGGTGAAAATGTCTGTTTCGATCCTGAATTCTTTGTCTGCCTCACTGAGATTCTTCTTTTCAGCTTTGCCGGGAAGATGTGACTTTAAAAGGGCAAAATCCACGTGGCGGGCCAGCACCGTATATACAGAACCGTTTTCGGATTTGATCAGAAACGTCTGCTCACCGGTAACAGAAGCGATCTTTCTGCTGATATCGCAGTTCTCTTTGAATATTTTTTCAAGTGTGCCGGTATTGATCTGTCCTTTAAAGGCGGTGACATCTATCCGGCCGGTCTGATCCTGGAGGAACACCGCACTCGAAAGCTTTCCCTCGCTGATTTCAAGCTTTTCCAGATAGTATTTTCCCTGTGGATCGGTTTGAGATGCAAAGCGTATCTCCGGCCCGCTTTTAAAGGTGATCAATCCGTTGAAAACGGATGAATCCTCCCGGAATTCAATCCGGCCGTTCCGGAGGCGGACGGGCAAATTCATTTTTTTCAGTATGGAAATCCCGGAAAGTTCCGACAGCAGGTCTGTCCTCTCTACCCGGGCGGTTATCTCCTCCGCCCGTTTCCATCTGTCGGTCAGATGAAAGCGGCAGTCAAGGGACAGTATGTCTTCGCCCGTTATTTGGTTTTCGAATACAACCGTCTCACCCGTACCTGAGATATCGTAATTCAGGTTTTTCCGGTCAAAAAGGGGGCCTTGTGCGGTTATTTCGTTTATCACAACCGTTCCGCTTCTGATGTTGATGCCCGGAAAGGGGGGGGGGATAAGGTTATAGGAGAGCAGCCATGGATAAACAGTTTTCATATCAAAACGGGCGCTCCCGGATTCGATATCGATAAAACCGTCTTGCTTCAGGTCAATTTTTGCGCCAATATCTGTAAACGTGCCGTCATTGATGCTTCCTGTCAATTTTTCCAGTGTAACGGTTCTGTCCCGGTAAAGAAACGTGCCGTCATCGATTTCTATTCTGCCGAAAAGCGGTTTGTAATCACCGCTTCCCTTGATATCCCGGGCTGTGACACCGACGTTCAGTGTTTCGGGACCGGTGCGTTCGAGTCGCAATTCTCCGCCGGCTGTGCCGGTGACGTTGTTCACAAGCGCAAGTTCCCGGGACAGCCGTGAGCCGGGCATAAGGGACATTAACGCTTCCTGTATATCGGAGAGCCGGGCTGTCAAACCGAACGCGCCTTTGAAAGGATGAGCCGGGTGATCTGTAAGGTTGACCTCCAGGTGGCCGCTTTTAATTTTTGACTTTTTAATGCGGCCTTTTGCAACGTCTATTTGCAGCACCCCGTTTTCATATACGGCGCGGCCGGACACCGCCTGGGTGATAAGCTGCGTTCCCGGAATTTTTACAGAGGCGTTGGCGGCGTCTCCGTTTATGGTCAAGCGTTTCACGTCAAAGAGATCGGTCAGGGGGCTATCCGTGAAGGAGACGCGGCAGGCCGGTATGTCGCCTTTCCGCAGTATATCAAACAGGTTCCGGGAAAGGCCGGTTTTGCCGAACAGCCCTTCAGAGGTCATTTTGAGTGCTTCAATATCCCCGTTTTCGAGGATGAATGTCACCGACCCCCTTTTGCGTTTTCTGTCACAGGTGAAACTTGCTGCGGCCTTAACAGAGGGCTCTGAAAGGACAGTCGGCTTTAATCCCAGCCGGATTTTTAAGTCGGTCATATGTAAAAAAGCGGTTGCTTTTCGTGAATGCAGTATCCGGTTTCCCCGGTCTGTTTGAACGGTGCCGTTCAGAATGTCGGCGGCGGCCTCGGCCCGGCCGGTTGCATCGGCACTGAAGCGCACCGCGATTTCATCCGTGTGTATTTGCCTGTCCGCCGGGATCCAATCGCCGGCATTTTTACCGTTCAGGGAGAGACCGGTCACGCGAATGTTTCCGGTTACCCGTTTTGTACCGGGGTCTATGAACAGGGAGGCGTCACAGCTTTCAAAAAAATCGTGGCGGAAATTTTCAATCCGGAGATCGCCGCCGGTTTCATGGAAAAACACGAAGAGCTTGTCCAGCATCCGGCCGTTAGAAGCTAACGGTAACAGCAGCTCCCCGGCGGTGCCGCTTTTTTTTTGACCTGCCGAAGCGATCACCGGCTGCTGAACGACAAGTTTCCGGATCGCCGGTTTTCCTTTCAAAAGGGCGGAGAGATCCGGATAAATGACGGCTCTGTCCATACGGCAGGAAAGTTGTTCATCCGCTGTCAGTCGTATATGGTCGAGGGACAGATGTGGGAACGGGTAAAGGTGTATGTCCACGTGGCGGGCGGTCATACGTATTCCGGCCTTTCTGTATATTGTATCAAAGAAAAAATCCTTGACAACAGCGGTATCGATCAAAAGCGGCACTGAAATCGACAAAACCGCCACGAGAACGCAGACGGAGAGGACAAACCGGAAAAGCCGGGTTTTGATTTTCTGAAAGGCAGGCACGCGTCACTACCAGGTCAATTTGTTTTTTTGGGCGATGCCGATAAAAGCGGCGGTCAGGTGCCGGGTTTCATTCATGAGGATGTCACCGGTGTCCACCGGGGTTTTTTCGAGATCTTCCATGTCCTTCACCATCTCTTTACCAATCGACTGCAAATAGGTGTTCACAAGCTCAAGCTGTTTTCTGTCAAACATCGCCTTTTTTATGCGCCGCTTCTCTTCATTGAGCGAGAGGCGCTTTATGCTGTTCATTTCGTTGCTGAGCCGGATGCGGTTTTTCAGATACAACAGGCCGCTATCACTGTCAGCCCGCTTGCTGTGAATTTTTCTCAGCTCTTCGATACAAGGTGAAAGATTGTGAGGGTAGGCATTGTAACTTATTTTCCCGGTTATATCGTAGGGTATGGCGTTTTCAAGGGAGCTTTCGCCCACTTCTTTTTCATTATAGATGTGGGGAAACGATATGTCAGGGACAATTCCCTTTTTCTGTGTGGACTGTCCGGAGACCCGGTAGAATTTGGCGCTGGTTATCTTGAGTTTTCCTTTTGACACCGGCTGCAGAGATTGTACAGTGCCTTTGCCGAAACTCCTTGTCCCCACGATTATGCCCCTGTTGTAATCTTTAATGGCCCCTGCAAATATTTCCGAGGCGGAGGCACTCATCCGGTTTATAAGAACAACAAGCGGGCCTCTGTAGGCGACTTTGCGGTCATCGTCATATAGCCGGCTCACTGCATTTCTGGCTTTAATCTGGACCACCGGCCCGGTTTTTATGAACAGCCCTGTCAAAAGCTTGGCTTCCCTGAGGGAACCGCCGCCGTTATTTCTGAGATCGATGACAAGGCCGTCAATCCCGGTCTCTTCGAGCTCACTTATCAGGTCCGCCACATCGCCGGTGGTGCTTTTATACGCGTCACTGTTATTGTAAAACGCCTCGAAATCCCTGTAAAAAGCCGGTATTTCAATGATGCCGATGGTATAAGTCTCCCCGTTTTTCTTCACCTGCTCGATTTTTTTCTTGGCGGACTGCTCCACCAGCTTTACCTTGTCTCTCTTTATGCTGATGATTTTGGAAGAGTCCTTTCCGCTGTGGGCCGGGATGATTTTCAGCCTGACCACCGTATCCTTGGGGCCCCTGATGAGATTGACAACACTGTCAATCCGGAGTCCCTCGGTGTTTTTGATTCGGCCGTCCCTGCCTTCGCCGACACCGATGATTTTGTCGCCCGGCATCAGTTTGTCGGACTTGTCCGCCGGCCCGGAAGGAATCAGCCTGACGACCTTTGTATACTTGTTTTCAGTCTGCAGAACGGCGCCGATGCCTTCAAGAGACTGGCTCATGTGGATGTCGAAGTCTTCGGATTCCCGGGGTGCAAAATATTTGGTATGGGGGTCAAGGCTTTTCGTAACCGCATTCATGAAAATCTGGAATGCGTCCCCCGACCCGGTTTGTGAGAGCAGGTTCAGCTTGTTCCGGTAGGTCTTTTCCAATGTATCGGAAATGTCGTCGTTTGAGTTGTCATCCAGCCTGAGATTGAGAATTTCATTTTTAAGCTCTTTGCGCCACAGGTTTTCAAGTGATTCCCTGTTGGCGCACCACGGCATCGCTTCCCGGTCGATTGCAATTGTTTCGTCTTTACTGAAACTGAACGTCTCCTCCCAGGATTCGGCCAGTCGGGATAAAAACGCGTATCTTTCCCGTGAACGGTCGAGATAGAGATTGAACAGTTTGTAGGCAAACAGCAGATCACCCGTCTTGAGGTAATCGTCGATATGGTGCTCGAACTGCTTGAACCGGCTGATTTCCCCTCTCATAAAGTAGTGTTTTGAAGGATCCAGTATTTGTATATAATTGTCGAATATTTTTGAAGAAATTGCATCATCCAGTTGGGGCCCGGTGTAATGATTTCCCAGTATGTTTTTCACAATGTCCATGCAGATGTAGGAATCCTCTCTGGAAAAGGTCAGCGGTTTGGTTTCCCCGCTGTTTTCAAGGGCCGGTGCGGTGTTTGCCGTCAGAAAAAGAAGAACGATGCTGACGGCCCATATGATCGGTTGAATTTTTTTATTCATGATAAATGTCTCTTGGTATCTCTCCTGGTTTTTCAAAACTTACTCTTCCCAGCTTTCCCTGCTGGATCTCATTTATCAGCACGTTGCAGGCCTTTGAGATGTCGGGCCGCCCTCCTTTTTTCAAAAAGCCCCTCCGGCCGGCTATTTTTTCAAGCAGGGCCGTGCTGCTGTCAGGGATCTGATCCAGCCCGAACCGTGATTTCAAGCGGTCAGGGTAGTTTTCTGTTAAAAAGTCGGCGGCAAATCCGCCAAGGTCTGTATAATCAATTGCACTGTCGGAAACAGCGCCGCTCACCGCCAGTATGTTCGCTCTGCGTTCGGGTTCCACGGCAGGCCACAGAACACCCGGCATATCGTACAGTTCCGTTTTACTGTCGATGGGCACCCGCTGACTGTGTCGTGTCACGGCCGGGGTGTTTCCTGTCCGCGCAATTTTACGGCCGGCAAGCGAATTGATGATAGTTGATTTTCCCGTGTTCGGAATCCCGATAACCATTATTCTGATTTTTCTGGCACGGCTGGCACCTGCATTCTCTGCACAGTGATTCGCTGCCCGCCAGCACTCTTTCCTGTTCTTACCGTTTATCGTGACCGTTTCTGCGTGGGCTTCGTTTTTAAAGAACGCAAGCCATGCCTCTGTAACCACCGGATCGGCAAGATCATTTTTGTTTAACACCTTTATTTTTACCACATTTTTACATATGTGATCAATATACGGATTGGCACTTGAAAACGGAAGCCTTGCATCCAGTATTTCCATTACCGCGGTGGCGGTTTTTATCCTTTTTTTTAATAATTCCAAGGAAGTCTGCATATGCCCCGGAAACCACTGAAAATTCATGATGTCTTGATAATCCCGAACCTGAATTAAGATAAAATGATTGTCGGCTTTGGTGTTTGTTTATTACTCAAGGCAATATACCGTCTTTTTCGAACAAAAAAAATGAAAAAGTTCACCGCGGATTTGATATTGACTTTCAGATCTGAATTTGAGACTATCCCCGCAGTCAACGACCACCCGCGAAGCGGGTGGCTCGGAGTGCATACAAAACAAAACACGTAAGTGTTTCAATCGTTGACGGTTGTAACCGGGGCATCGCCCCCGGTTTGAAAACAACCAATCAAGTTATCATGAAACAAGGTTGTAAGTTGCGCGCATCTGTTTTTGCTTTTTACCCGATTGTGGTTTTCTGTTTTTCGATATGTCTGTTTTCTCCGCCGTTATCGCATGCCGAACTGCCCTCCCTTGTAAAGAGTGTCAGATTCTCCGATCCGATCTATTTCTGCGGCGAAAAAGTGCCGCTCGAGACCCGCGGGGTGAGACCGGGGCTTGAAAAGGAGGTCCTGCTTGCGCTATGGGACAGACCCCAGGTCATCCTGTGGCTCAAACGCGCCACAAAGTATTTTCCCCATATAGAGCGGATACTGAAGAAAGAGGGCCTGCCGGAGGATCTGAAATATGTGGCGGTCATCGAGAGTGCGCTGAGACCGCATGTGCGGTCCTCAAAGGGGGCACTGGGATTCTGGCAGTTTCTCAGGTCCACCGGCAGAATGTACGGCCTTGAAATAAATGCCGCAATTGATGAGCGGCGGAACATATTCAAATCCACCAAGGCCGCCTGCCGTTATCTCAAAGATCTGTACAGCGATTTTGATTCCTGGTTTCTTGCGCTGGCCGGATACAATATGGGAGAAAACGGCCTGAAGCGCCAGATCGAAATTCAGAAAACCCGCGATTTTTATTCCCTGTATCTGCCCCTTGAAACCCAGCGCTATGTATTCAAGGCGGTCGCGGCAAAGATCATCATCGAGAATGCGGCAGAATTCGGTTTTCTGCTGAACAGGGGGGACTGTTACCCGGTTTTTTCTTTTGACAGGGTGAACATCAATTCTTCGCGGCGCATTCCCGTGAATATCATAGCAGACGCGGCCGGTGTTCCGTTTAAGACGATAAAAGAGATGAATCCCGAGATAAGGGGCTATACGCTTTCAAGAGGCGGGAATACCGTGCTTGTCCCCAAAGGGGCGGCCGGTGATTTCAAGCGGAAGTTCGAACAGGTCTATGCCGAATGGGAGAAAGCCCATCCGGAAAACCGGCATCACCGGGTACGGGAAGGGGAAAACCTGACCATGATTGCGAGGAAGTACGGGGTTTCGCTGTTATCGGTCCTGAAATGGAACAACCTGTCCTATCAGAGTGTCATCCATCCGGGCGATACGCTTGTCATAAAGAAATGAGGTCAGCCTGTCCCGGAGCGGGCGCCATTTCCCCCTAAAGTCGTTGTATATTTGTCTGAGATAATAAGGGCGGATGCCGTCAATAGAAAGTCGATGAGCTCGGGCAGGGAGATCCCCTGGTTGAATCCCCCGAGATGGGGCCCCGTGTGAAGCGTGATCTCCTGTTTCCCCTGTTTAAACTCCCGGATGCGCTCTTCCGGGAGGCCCCTTGACGAAAGAAAGCAAAAAAAGCTTTTTTCATCCATTCGGTGCTGGTCATCCACTCTCAGCACCTCTTCCATATGGGAATCAACCCCCATCCGGCTGATCAGGCGTTCTGTCAGCGCCTTAAAGGAAAGATCGTACCGTTCCGGGAAAGGGGTGCCGACAAATCCCTTGTAATAAGCTTTCACCGCATCCTTGAGCAGATTTTCAAACAGGACGGGATCGAAAAGGTACCGGGTGTCGGCGGGACTGCCGTTTTCGTCGGTGCCGTATTTTTCAGGCGCAAGGTTCCGGAAAAAGCTCCCCGCCATCAGCACAAAGCTCAACAGATGGGACCCGATGTGGTGGCGGATGTCGGAGAGGTCCCCGGCGGCTGCAAAGTGTTCAAAGTCCCTGAGCCCGGAGAGCGCCATGTTGGGATACCGGCAGGATTCCAGCCATCTGTCCAGGCGGCCGCCATGCTCCCATCTGTAGACACCGCTGTCTTCCCTTCTTGCCTGCTGAACCCGGTTATGGAAGAGCGGGATCAGCGCGGTGTGGATCACCCCCATCGAGGCCAACCGGCCGGTAAGCCAGGCGCAGCGCTGAAAAACCTCCCGTATTTCCTGAACTGACCAGTGGTGACAATAGCCGCCCATATTCGGGTATGTAAAATAGTCTTTATGAACCCGGTAGGCGATGGCATAAGCGTCCTCATGCAGGGCGCCAGTGTTGGTATGAAGAGCCGGGGGCAGTGCCGTTACTTTAAAGAGGGTGCTGCCGCCATGGTGAACCGGTTCCGGGATATCGAACCTGAAGGTGCCGAAAGAGAAATTTTCCCTGAGACAGGCCATCCATGCGGTTTCGTTGATAAGGTTTAACGTGTCTTCGCCTGCCCGGGCGAATTTAATCACCCCGGTGGTGGTTTCATCCCGTTTTCCCGCAAGGCTTCTGCCGACCCACGTCACATCACCAGGATCTTCCAGTCCGAGACGGTCGGCAAGCGTGCTGAACTCGATTTCAGCAACGCCGGTGCCGCATGGCGCGGGATGCGGTACGGAAGGCGTCAGGGCAAGCCGGCCGAGTGCCTCTGAAACCGCTCTGTGCCGATGCCCGCTGCTTTTGATCAGGATCTCCTGCATATTGTGTATGATGCACGGAGCGAATTTCTCATCTTCTGACAGGGCAAAACCTGCGAGGATATCGGCGGCTTCCCTGAAAAGAAAAAACACGCGGCTCTGCCGGTCAAACCTGTCGGACGTGATCAGATGGATAAGGGCTCCCACTGTCCTGTCGGTCAAAGAGCCGGGAATGTTACGGATATAGCCGCCGATATCTTTTGCGGCCATATACGCACCTGAAAAATCCAGCTCGTTGTTGAACAGCCGCTGTTCAACAGTCTCGCGGCTTTTATTTCCGGCTGCGGCGCTGATCATGTGCCAAACAGGGCAAGGTTTAACTTCAGAGATACGAGGCCGCCTGTTTCAGGCCCTCCGCTTTGCGGGCGGTCGGTGACACGGGAATATAAAGGAGAAGTGCCGGCCATTGCAATCCCCTTATTCGGAAATATCCTGTTCGATGATGGTGCCAGGCTCGATTTCTTCCAGTTCAGTGTCAGGGGGGTCGGGTTTTGCTGTTTCCTGTTGTTCCGGGGATTGGACTTGTTTTTCCTGTTCAGGCGTTTTGACAGAAGACTGTTTTCTCGATGTCTTGGTCTCGATTTTGTCCGGCCCGGCCGTTTGGGCATCGCTATTTTCAAGCCTTTTTTCAACCTGCGTTTCAATACGGGAAAGCCGGTCCTGAATTGTCCGGAGATTCTTGTCCAGGTCCCGGATGGCGCTGTCCATTTTTTGCACCGTATCTTCGAGCTTTTCAACAGAAGCCGCCTTCTTTTCCAGGCGCCCCAGCTTTTCCCCGATATCTGAAAACCGCTGCTTTAAATCGGGTATTTTTTCCAGTTTTGAATGAATTTCGATGTCCAGCTCATCGATTTTTTTGTTGAGCCGCGTTTTCGTATCCTCGATGGCGGAGAGGGCCTCTTTCTGGCTCCTTTCCACTGTATTGAAAAGTGCGTCATGCTTTTCGGCATTGTTCCGGATGGCTTTTTCAAGTTTGGCCACGGCGGTCTGCATACTTTCCCTGTCCGCCTTGGTGGAACCGAGTTTCGTCAGTGAGCTGCTCAGTGACGAAACCTGGTCTTCGAGCCCGGGCAGTTTTTTTTCAAGAGTGAACTTGATGTCCGCTATCTTGACTTCCAGTGCGTTGGCCCGCTCTTCAAGCTGTTTTCCGAGCTGCTCCACCTGGCTCTGCTTCTCCTTGTTCACGTCTCCCACCTTCTCCTGCATGTCCAGGTAGGCAAACAGGATAATCGCACCGATGATGCACGGGATGATAATGGAGATAATGGTCACCCTGTTGCTGAGCTTGTCTATCTTGAGGGTGTTGATCTCCTGCTGGTGCATGGAAACAGGGGTTTCTTCGTTTTTCCCGTCTTTGTCCCCGCCGATATGGATCTCTTTCATTTTAGCGCTGTCCCGCGGTTTTTAATATGTTACGGTGATATTTATTCCCACTCTATTGTCCCCGGTGGTTTGGATGTGATGTCAAACACCACCCGGTTTACATTGTCCACTTCGTTGATGATTCTGTTGGAAATTTTCCCGAGCAGATCGTGGGGGAGCCTCGCCCAGTCGGCTGTCATGGCATCTTTGCTGGTCACCGCTCTGATGGCGATACATCGGGCGAATGTTCTTTTGTCCCCCATCACACCGACACTTTTAATGGGCAGCAGCACGGCGAAGGACTGCCAGAGTTCCCTGTACAGCCCGGCATTCCTGATTTCCTCCCGGACGAGGGCATCTGCCTCCCTCAGGATAAAGAGGTTCTCCCGGGTTACTTTTCCCATGATGCGGATGGCAAGACCGGGGCCCGGGAAAGGCTGCCGCCAGACAAGATCGTCGGAAAGCCCCATCTCGGAACCCAGTTGGCGCACTTCGTCTTTAAACAGCAGCTGCAGCGGCTCGATAAGGTTGAGCTTCATTTTTTCCGGCAGGCCCCCGACATTGTGGTGTGATTTTATAATGGAGGTGGGACCGCCGAAAAACGATCTGGATTCAATAATATCCGGGTACAGGGTCCCCTGACCCAGAAAAGCCACATCTTTCAGCTTTCCGGCTTCCGATTCAAAGACTTCTATAAAGGTGTTCCCGATGATTTTCCGTTTCTCCTCGGGATCGGTAATGTCTTTGAGGGCGTCGAGAAACGCATTTTCCGCGTCCACGAACTTTATGTTCATATCCAGGTGTTTTATGAGATTTTTTTCAAGTCCGGCCTTTTCGTTTTTTCTCAAAAGGCCGTTGTCCACAAAAACACAGTGAAGATTCCTGCCAATGGCCTTGTGGATAAGGGATGCCGCGACAGAGGAGTCAACTCCGCCTGAAAGGCCCATGATCACCTGCCTGTCGCCCGCTTCTTCTTTGATCTGCTTTATCATCCCGGCGGCAAAAGATTCCATGGTCCAGTTCTCTTCACAATGGCAGACGTTAAACAGGAAGTTTTTTATCATTTCAGATCCCTTGTGGGAGTGGGCCACTTCCGGATGGAACTGCAGGCCGTAAAAACGGCGGTCGGGATCGGCTGCCGCCGCTATTTTTGTGTTCAGCGTGGATGCAATAACAGAGAATCCGGGGGGCAGTTTTTCAGCCGAATCCCCGTGACTCATCCAGCACTGCACTCTCTGTTCAATATTGGTGAAAAGCGGTTCTCTTTCGATAATGTTGAGTTCGGCAAACCCGTACTCCCGCTTGTCCGATCTTTTGATTTCACCGCCCAGCGCATCTATCATTAAGTGCATGCCGTAACAGATGCCGAGGACGGGAATGCCGAGCTCAAAGATTTCAGCCGCCACGGAGGGGCTGTCTTTTTCATATATACTGGCGGGGCCGCCCGAGAGAATGATGCCGCGGGGGGATGTTTTTTTGATTTCCTCGAGCGCACCGGCAGCCGGTTTGATCTCGCAGTAAACCTTGTGCTCTCTCACCCGCCTGGCAATCAACTGGTTGAACTGGGATCCGAAATCGATAATTGTAATCATTTAAACTGTCCGAAGCAGAAGTAATTGTTTGTTAAAAATCAATTTTTCCTATATTATTGTACAAAAATCAAGATCATTTTATGCTGGCTCAGTTCGTTACCACCCGCTTTGCGGATGGTCGTTGACTTGACTGTTGTTTTTGGAATGAGGTAATACCACAAATTGGGAATTTATTCAAACTGGAGAGCGATGTATGTACATGGCAAGCGATTTGAGAAAGGGACTGAAAATAGAGATTGACGGGGAACCGTACGTAGTTGTCGATTTTGAATTCAAAAAACCGGGAAAGGGACAGGCGCTTTACAAATGCAAACTGAAAAACATGATCACCGAAGCGCAGTTTGAAAAAACCTACAGATCCGGTGATAAAATCGAAAAAGCCGCCCTTGAGGAGCAGGAGATGGAATATCTGTATTCGGACGGTCAGAGTTACTGTTTCATGAACACCGCCACCTACGAGCAGGAGTTTCTGACAGACGACCAGGTTCAGGATACGGCCGATCTCTTAAAGGAAAATATTGTCTGTACGGTTTTGTTCTTCAACGGAAAGGCCATCGGGGTGACGCTGCCCAATTTTGTCAACCTGACCATTACCGAAGCCGAGCCATGGGCAAAAGGGGACACAGCCACCGGCAGCTATAAACCGGTTACGCTTGAAACCGGTCTCCAGGTGCAGGTTCCGCCTTTTATAAACGAAGGGGAGATCGTGAAAATCGATACCCGTACCAAATCATATGTAGAGCGAGTGAATGAGTGAAGAAACTGCAACGCTTGTTGATCCCGGGATCAGACGTATCATGGTAGTGGATGATGACGACAGTCTCAGGAAGCTGCTGGTCGGCGCGCTGAACATCAAAGGATACAGCTGTACGGAATCAAAAGACAGCCGTGATGCCCTTCAGGATATTCTGTCAGGTGATTTCGATCTGGTGATATCGGACATCAATCTGCCCGGTATGGACGGTATCACTTTCATGAAAAAGATAAAGGAACAGCGGCCGCTTCTCGATTTCATCATGATGACGGGCTACTCTTCCGAACACTCCTATTTTGATATCATGAGCGCCGGGGCCTCGGATTACATGACCAAGCCGTTCAGTGTCAATTCGGTGATTGCCCGGATAAAACGGATCGAGAGAGAGAACACGACAAATTATGAGCTGAACCGCGCCCTCAAGCGGGCGGAAAAACTGTCTCTGGAAGCCAGGGCTGCTTCCCAGGCCAAGTCGGAATTTCTGGCCAGCATGAGTCATGAAATACGAACCCCGCTGAACAGCATTGTCGGCTACACCGATCTGCTGCTGGACACACCGCTGGACCCGGAGCAGGCCGAATATGTGAAAAATACGAAGATAAGCTGTGAAACGCTGCTGTCCGTGGTCAACGATATCCTTGATTTCTCCAAGGTGGAGTCCGGCAAGATCGCGCTTCAGGAGATCGCGTTTGATCCTGAAGTATTGTGTTTCGAATCCCTCGAGGTGATCAGAACAAAAGTGGATGAGCGCCGGGTTGCCCTGCTGTGCCATATATCGGACAATGTGCCCGGGAAGGTTCAGGGAGATCCCAACCGGTGCCGCCAGGTGCTGCTGAACCTGCTGGGCAATGCCGCCAAATTTACCCGGGAGGGGAAGATCGTCCTGTCCCTGGATGCCGGGCAGGATGAGGAGAACGGAACAGTGCTTTACTTTAAAGTAGCGGATACCGGTATCGGTATCCCGGCGGAACAGGCTGAAAACATTTTTGAGCCCTTCAGGCAGATAAACGGCGGGACCGGCAGGGAACAGGAAGGAACCGGCCTGGGGCTTGCGATCTGCAAAAAATTGGTTACCCTGATGGGGGGCGATATCCGGCTTGCAGAGAAAGAGACCGACGGCAGCGTCTTTTGTTTTACGGCAAAGGTGAAGGCGGCGCAGGAGCCAATGTCAAGAGCGATAAGATCGGCACCGCTGAAGGGGAAAAAGGTGCTTTTTTATGCCACCGCTGCCGACAGCGGGCATTTGCTCCACGATGAACTTGTCTCTTCAGCCATGAGCGTCCGGGAGGTTTTGGATGACGACCGGCTGATAGAGATGGTATGCGAAAGATCGGGACGGGGGCAGTACGATATCGGGATTGTGGATATTGTCAAGGGGACCGGCGGGGAATATCCCAAGATCATTGATGACATCAAAAATCTTTCCGCAAAAGAGATCCGGCTCCCCCTGATCGCCTGTTCCGTTCCTGTTCCGGGAGAGGCCAATTTTTTCAGAAGAATCGGGTTTGAAGGTTTTTTGCCCAAGCCGGTTCAGACAAGCAAGCTTTTCGAGATGGTTTCTTTCATTATCGGCATGAAAGAGACCGGTTCTGAGGGGCAAACGGATGACAACACCATCGTCACATCCCATTCCCTTTCAGAAGACCTGAAACGGTCGGTATCCATACTGCTCGTCGAGGACAATCCGGTAAACCGGGAAATGACCCGGATGTTATTGTCAAAAGCGGGATACAGGTGCCGGACAGCAGAGAACGGCAGAGAGGCGGTGGACAAGTTCGCTGCGGAATCGGCCGGGTACGACCTGGTATTCATGGATCTCAACATGCCGGTTATGGACGGTTTTGAGGCGGCTCGCCGGATCCGCGGTCATGAAAAGAGGAGCGGTACCGGTACCCGGGTTCCCATTGTGGCACTTACGGCCAACGTACTGGAGAGCTTCCAGGAAAAATCGGTTGCGGCCGGCATGGATGATTTTTTGACAAAACCCATAAAAAGGGAAGTCGTGTTTGAAACAATCCGCAAGTGGGTGACCCCGGCATCCGTCATCTGACGGCTGAAAAACCGGGAGTCGAGCCGCCGCATACAGCCGAGACAACTGAACAATACCCGCTTTTGCCCGATCGCTTCGTTCCCGGCAAATTTACCCTTCTTTGGGATCGCCGGCGGACTTCCGCTGGTATTTGCATTCTTTTGCCGGGCATTTGACGATCTCGCCCTCTTTTTTGGTCACTTTTGTCACAAGGTAGGGGGCGCCGCACTCCGGACATTTTTCGTTTACCGGTCTGTTCCATGAGGCAAAGGTGCATTCCGGGTACCGGCTGCATCCGAAAAAGGTTTTTCCCCGCTTGGATTTTTTTTCCACGATCGTGCCGGAACAGTTTTCTTCAGGGCAGGGGACGCCTGTGTCCTTCTGGTTGCTTTTCCCGTCTACGGATTCGGTATAGGTGCAGTCGGGATAACCGGTGCAGGCAAGGAAACTGCCGTATCGTCCCTCTTTTACAACCATGGGCCTGCCGCATTTTTCACAGTCCTTGACCTTTGTGTCGTCGGTCGTGGTTTTGATGATTTCGATATTGCCTTTTTCATCTCTTTTGTAGTTGCTGGTGAAGGAACAGTCGGGATATCCGGTGCAGGCGATGAAGCTGCCGTTTTTTCCGATTTTGATGTTCAGCGGTTTTCCGCAGACAGGGCATTCAAGGTCGGTGCGGATGCCGACCCCCTTGACATTGAGCATGTTTTCACCGGCCGTATCAAGCCGCTGTTTAAAAGAGCTGTAAAATTCACTCAAAACGTCGACGGCATTTTTTTCTCCTTTTTCAATGCTGTCGAGCTGGTTCTCCATATCGGCGGTAAAATCGATATCGAGAATATCGGGAAAGGAGTGGACAAGGAGATCGTTCACGACGAACCCCAGTTCACTGGGAACAAAATATCGTTTGTCCAGGTTGACATAGCCTTTTTCCCTGATGGTGGAGAGAATGGAGGCGTAGGTGCTTGGCCGGCCGATGCCGTTTTCTTCGAGCTCCTTTACCAGCGACGCTTCTGAAAACCGGGGCGGCGGTTTTGTAAAGTGCTGTTTGGGAAGGGTTTTCATTTTCTCAAGCGGCATGCCTGCTGAAAGCGGCGGCAGCGACTGCTTTTCCTTGTCGCTTTTGGGGTCTGATGCGGCGTAGACGGTCATAAATCCGGGGAACGCCACACTGCTTCCGGCCACGCTGAACAGGTATTTTTCACCGGCCCTGATGGAGACGGTCTTTTGATCGATCAGGGCCTGGGCCATCTGGGAGGCAACAAAGCGCTTCCATATGAGGTCGTAGAGCTTGAACTGGTCTTCTGACAGATAGGGCTTGATATTTTCCGGCGTGTTTTTTACAGACGTCGGCCGGATCGCTTCGTGGGCATCCTGGGACTTGTTTTTGTTTTTAAAAAACCGCGGTTTGGAAAGGGCGTATTCGCTGCCGAACCGGTCCCGTATCAGATCGAGCGCCTCATTGGCCGCATCCGCGGCAATCCGGGTGGAGTCGGTCCGCATGTAAGTGATGAGGCCTTCGGGGCCGCCGACCCCTATCTCGATGCCTTCGTAGAGCTGCTGGGCGACCACCATGGTTTTCCTTGCCGAAAATTTCAGCCGGTTGATGGCATCCTGCTGCAGCTTGCTCGTGATAAAGGGGGGGAGCGGGTTGCGTTTTATCTGTTTCTTTTTGACATCATCCACCTTGAAAGAGGCGTTTTCCAGTTCCCGGACGATCTTTTCCGCCTGTTCCCCGTTTTTCACCACCGCTTTTTTCTTGTTGATTTTGGAAAGGGATGCATTGAAAACCGGGGGGGTTTCGCTTTTCAATTCAACAGTGATACTCCAGTACTCTTCAGGCTCGAAGGCCCTTATTTCCCGCTCCCTGTCACATATGATTCTCACCGCCACAGACTGCACCCGCCCGGCACTCAGATTCCGCTGGACTTTTTTCCATAAAAGCGGGGAGATCTGATAGCCCACCAGCCGGTCCAGCTTTCTTCTGGCCTGCTGGGATTCAAACTTGTTTTCGTCAAGCCGGCTCGGGTTTTTCAGGGCGTTGTCGATGCCTTTTTGGGTCAGTTCATGAATCAGAATCCGGTAAAATGTCCGGTTGTTCTTTAAAATGTCCGCGGTATGAAATGCAATGGCCTCCCCTTCCCGGTCCGGGTCGGGCCCGAGATAGATCTCCCGGGCATCCGCTGCCTGTTTTTTCAGCTTGCTGATAACGTTAGATTTCTCTTTGATGTTGATATACTTGGCTTCGAAGTTGTTCTCCACGTCAATGCCGAGCTCTTTCTGGGGCAGGTCCCTTATATGGCCGGCGGTTGCCGCAACGATATACTTGTCCCCCAGATATTTTTTCAGTGTTTTTATCTTTGTGGGCGATTCCACTATTATAACCGGTTTTGCCACGTCTATTCCTGTTTTTCTGCCTTGTAAAAATATTTTCCCTTTGCCTGTTTGACGAGTCCTTTTATTTCAAGGGTCAGCAGGAGCGATAAAAGGGTGCCGGTATCCATTCCCGATTTTGCCGCTACGGTATCCAGGTGGACAGGGTAAGCGTCAAGGATCGCAAGAATTCGCTTTTCATTTCCGTCAGCGGTCTTTTGCACCGCTTTTTTCCGGGGCGCCGGTTTTTCCTCGTGGACAAAATGGGCAAGTTCCTCCGTGATGTCCCTGTCCGTTTCAACCAGTTTCGCGCCCTGCCTGATAAGCCTGTGGGTGCCTCTGCTTTTGGCCGAATTGATGCTGCCCGGCACGGCGAAAACCTCCCTGCCGAATTCTCCGGCCAGCCTGGCGGTAATGAGGGAGCCGCTTCTTTCCGCTGCCTCGACAACGCAGGTACCGGCCGACATGCCCGCGATGACCCGGTTTCTCACCGGGAAATTTCCGGGTTCGGGTTTCTGGTTGATCCCGAATTCCGACAGGACCGCCCCGTTCTCTTTTATCCGTGAAAAAAGCGACCGGTTTTCAGCGGGATATATAACGTTCAAACCGCTGCCCAGAACGGCATAGGTCCGGCCGCCGGCTTTCAGGGCGCCTTTGTGGGCCGAGGTGTCAATTCCCCTTGCCATGCCGCTCACGATGTGAAAATTTTTTCCCGCAAGGTCGTATGCCAGCTTTTCTCCGGCGGCAAGCCCGTATCCGGTCGCGTTTCTCGAGCCCACAATGGAGAAGCAGGGGGCGTCGTTGTCCATGCGGCCTGTATAGGTAAAATACGGCGGCGGATCGGGAATTTCCTTTAAAAGAGAGGGGTAAGCCGTGTCTGCCAGGGTGAGGATCTCGAATCCGTGCCGCTTTATCTCTTCGAGGGTTTTCGCCGCTTTTTCAAAGTATCGCTTCTTTTTTCCTTTTATATCAATGGGTTTCACCGTTATTTTCTGTACAGCGGCTGCGTCTTTTTCCAATATGTCAAAGATGCGTTCCGGAGAGCCGAAATGATCGATGAGTTTCTTGTACAATAAATTTCCGATGCCCGGCACTTCTTTCAGCGCCAGCCACGGCAGAAATCTGTCTTTTGAATATTGCATGCCGTTTACGTTACTGAAGCGTTTTCAGCTTTTCCTGCGCCTTTTCAGCGGCGTCTGTAAAAGGGAATTGTTTGATCACCTGTTTCAGATAATGGGCCGCCTTGTCGGTATCACTCATGGAAAAGTAGGCGTATCCCGTTTTCAGAAGCGCATCCGGCACTTTCATACCGTCCGGATATGTCTGGACGAGCTTTTTGAACCAGCCTGCCGCCTTTTCATACTCCCCCATGGCATAATGGCATTCGCCTGCCCAGTACATGGCGTTGTCGGCAAGGTCGTGATGCGGGTATTTTTTTAAAAATTCAATGAATACGGGGATGGATTCACTGAATTGTTCTTTTTGCAGGCGTTCTCTTGCATTCTGGTACAGAAGGCGGGGCTCTGTAAAAGACGGGTCATCTCCTTCCCGGGCCGGTGCGTCCCCCTTTTTTTCCGGTTTTTCTTCTGACGGTGCGGCTGTTGGCGTTTCACCGGCTGTCGTTGATACGGGTGCACCTTCCGCCTGCTTTTTCAGACTTGCCACCGCTTTTTCAAGATCGGCGGTTCTCTTTTTGATTTTTTCATGGGAGGCTTCCAGCGCGGTTACGGAATTTTCAAGTTCCGTGATCCGATAGCTGTATTCGCCTCTTTTATCAGCGGTCTGCAGAGCGGTGCACGACAGCAGGGTCAAACAGAGTGAAACAGCCGATGCAAGCTTTAAGAATTCTTTTAAAAACGGTTTCATCTGTCACCTGTTTTCCGTGAGAAGAACAATCGGGCTTGCCACAAAAATCGAGGAGTACGTCCCGATGATGACGCCTATGATCATTGCAAAAGTGAAATTGTGTATGATCTCGCCGCCCAGGAAAAAGAGAGCGAACAGGACCACCAGGGTGGTCGTCGAAGTCAGCACCGTTCGGCTCAGCGTATCATTTATGCTGCTGTTGATGATCTCGGCAATGGGGCGTTTCTGCATCAATTTCAGATTCTCTCTTATCCTGTCAAACACAATGATGGTATCGTTCAGGGAATACCCGATGATGGTGAGAAGAGCGGCGATAATCGGGAGAGAGAACTCGAGATCGAGAATCGAAAAAATGCCGACCGTAATCATGATATCATGGAGAAGGGCGATAATCGCCCCGATGGCGTAATTGAGTTTCAGAAACCAGAAAAGCACCAGGGTGACCGCCAGCGCAAAGACAATGAGAACCGGCATGCTGATGTTGAAGATGGACAGAAAGTACACGGCGCACATGAGGGCGCCGGCCGTGACGCCGGAGAGTATCCACTTGAGTTCGAAACGGCCCGAGATGTAGATGGTGATAAACAAAAGGGAGTAGAAAATCGCCAGCAGGGCCTTTTTCCGCAGGTCTTCCCCCACCTGGGGGCCCACCATTTCAATCCGCCGGATTTCAGGCGTCACCTCTGTTGAGGCGGCAAGCGCCTCCGTAATCGAACGGGAAAACCCTTTGCCGGTCATTTCCGGTTTGCTGGTCCGGATCATGAATTCATGCTGCTGATCCTTTCCATAGTGCTGTACAGATGAACTTTTGAGCCCGATATCGGAAAGGCCGTCCCGGATTTCACTGACGGCCACCGATTCCGCAAATTTGACCTGGACGATTGTGCCGCCGGCAAAATCGATTCCCAGATTGGGGCCTTTATGGATTACAAGAGAGAGCGCGCCGATGAGAATCAGGATGAGAGAGAAGATGAAGCCGAATTTCCTTTTGCCGATAAAATCAATGTTGATCCCTTGTTTGATTAACTGCATTGCGATTTTCCTTTATATGCTGAGTTTGGATACGCTTCTGTTCTGAAGAATGAAATCGAAGATGCCCCGTGACAGTATCAGGGCCGTAAAGAGACTGGCGATGATGCCGAGGGTCAGTGTGACCGCAAAGCCTTTCACGGGACCGGTGCCGAACTGGAAAAGGATGAGCGCCGCAATAAGCGTGGTGGCGTTGGCATCCAGAATGGTGAGCGTCGCCCGTTCAAACCCGGCATTTACGGCGGCGATGGGGGTTTTCCCGGCGATCAGCTCTTCCCGTATTCTTTCGAAAATAATGACATTGGCATCGACCGCCATACCAATGGTCAAAATGATGCCCGCTATACCCGGAAGTGTGAGCGTGGCCTGAAATGCGGCCAGGCCGCCGCCGATCAGGAAAATATTGGCGATAAGCGCGGTGTCCGCGATCAGACCGGCCTTTCTGTAATATACAAACATGAAAAGAACGACCAGAACGCCGCCAACGACCATCGACATAAGACCTGTCCGGATGGAATCCGCACCCAGGGTCGGCCCCACTGTTCTCTCTTCGATAATCTTGACGGGAGCGGGCAGGGCGCCGGCTCTCAGGGCGATGGCGAGGTCTCTGGCTTCCTCTGCTGTGAACCGTCCCGTGATTCTCGCCTTGCCGCCGGATATCCGGGTCTGGATGGTGGGGGCGGAGTAGACCTTGTCATCGAGTACGATGGCGAGCCGCTTGTTGATATTGTCACCGGTGATTTTTTCAAATATACGGGCGCCTTTTCTGTCGAATTCAATACCGACCTGGGGCTGGTTGAACTGATCGAACTGAACCCTTGCATCGGTCAGCATGCTGCCGTCCAAAAGCACGCGCTTTTTCACAAGATAGGGGATTTTGGTAACGCGCCCCGTTGCCGGGGCCTCTTTGTACTGATAAAGGATTTCATCACCCACAGGCGGGGTGCCGTTGAGTGCCGCCTGTACGTCGGCGTTTTCGTCAATCAGCTGAAACGTCAGCTGAGCGGTCCGGCCGATAAGGGATTTGGCCCGCTCCGGGTCGTTCACTCCCGGGAGTTGTATGAGGATTCTCTTTCCGCCCTGGATCCGTATATCGGGTTCATTGACACCGAATTCATCAATACGGTTGCGGATCGTTTCCAAAGCCTGTTCCGTGGCCATTTTTCTGATATCCTTTATCTCCTCGGCCGGCAGGTTCAGCACGATCTCTATGGTATCTTTACCCGTTTTGTCGGTGTCGTCGATTTCAAAATTGTAGAACTCTTCACTGATAATGTCATTGAAGCCTTCAATATTTTCCTCCCCGATGATTTTTGCGCGAATCCGGTTTTCATTGGTGCGCGTAATTCCTGCGTGTTTGATCCGCTCTTTCCTGAGTTCCTTTTTTATTTCATGGATTGTTCTCTCAATGGTGGTTTCAACAGCCTTCTCATTCTGGACTTCCAGCACAAGATGCATTCCCCCCTGCAGATCGAGGCCCAGGTTGATTTTTTTATAGGGCCAGCAGCCGTCAAAGAAGGTGGGCAGCAGGTAGACAACAGATGCGGCAAGCACAACCGTTACAAGCACTTTTCTCCAGGTCAGTTTCAATCTCATTACTCCCGCTTATTCGTTTATTTTTTTGATTTCCCTTTTGTCTCATCTTCCTCGGCAGGTTTTTCACCGCCTGCCAGGGCCGCGACATTGCCTTTGGTCAGTTTGATTTTGACCTTGTCCGCCACTTCCAGGGTGACAGTGGTATCATCGATGGATGTGATGTTCCCGTACATGCCCCCTGAGGTGATGACCCGGTCTCCCTTTTTAAGGTTGTTTAACATTTCCCTGTGCTGTTTGGCGCGTTTCTGCTGCGGTCTGATTAAAAGGAAATAGAAAATCACGATCAGAATTATCAACGGCATGAACGCTGCCAGACCGCCTGCTCCCTGTCCTCCCTGTGCTCCTGCCTGTCCCATTGCAAATGCTGTTTCAACCAAAATATACCTCCTGTACCAAATTAATTGTTTTCTGATTTATTTGTTGCAATCCAGATGTTTTTACCATCAAACTGGATTTTGTCAACATTGTCATAATTTATCTCGTTCAACAAAGCAAAAATTTCGGTCATGTTGTAGACCACTATCTTGCTCAGCGGCTGGATAATATCGATGTGGGTATCGATCCTGTCTTTGTGCAGGTTGTAGATGATCACCATTTTTTCAGAGAATTTGAGGATCTTTCCGATACCCGAACTGAACCCTTTTCTGTCGGGTTCATCGGCAAGGGGTTCCACCGCGATCCCTTTGGATTCGTAATACTCTTTGATGATATCAAAATGAATGTTCCAGATGTTGTCACCCGGCTGGACCACGTAAATGCCGTATCTTCTGTTGTCCGCCGGTACGGCTTCTCCGGATTTTTTTATGTTCTCTTCATACACCTCTCCCTTTTTTATTCTCGCCTTTTCAAGGATCTTGTCCATGGATATTTTAACGCCGCCGACTTTGAACGCTTCATCCGCTTTCACAATCATATCGAGACTGTCTTTGATCCTGAAATCCGCTTTCCGCTCTCCCATGAGTTCTTTTAGTTCACGGCTTTTTTCAAGATCCCCGTAGTTTATGTCAGGCGTCTCTTCGATTCTGGCCTTGTAAATACTTTCGTGAGCCTTGTCAGGGCCCTGGGCTTTTGTTTCCTTTTCCCGGACAACCGGCGCCGCCGGTTTTTTCCCGTCTTCTTTCCCGTTCCCGTAGAAAATAAAACCGAGAATAAACAGTATCAGGCACGTGGCCAGAACCGCCGGAATTATGTATATCCATGAAGATTTGTCTCGGGTTTTCATTCGGGGCATACTCCCTCCTTGCTGAAAAAGTCAGCCTGTTTCAGATACACAAAGAATGGGTTTGTGTCAAGGCGCATATTGTATCTGCGGTTGTTGTCATTGACTCACCGTTATTTTACTGTCGCCGGCGATCATCTCAGGGTCGGACTCGATGGTGATCAGGACATGCCATTTCGATTCAATGGCATTCAGCTCTTCGCGTTTTCTGTTGAGAAGGTAGTGTGCCACGTTCTCCGGCACCGTTCCCGTGATGGTTTTGATGTCGTTTTTTGTGCTTTTCAGGTTCAGCCGCCGTAAGAAAGCAAGCCCCTGGGTCTCGACAGAGGGCACCTGACCCACGCCTTTACACTGCCGGCAGGGCTCAAAGCTCCCGAAGGTGATGGACGGCCGTATTCGCTGTCTGGACATCTCCAGGAGACCGAACTGGGAGATACCGCCGACTTTGGTTTTGGCCTTGTCCGATTTCAGGTTGGTCTTCAGGGTTTTTGTGATGTCGGATTTGTGTTTTTTGTCTTTCATGTCGATGAAATCGACGATGATAAGGCCCCCCAGATCCCTCAGGCTCAGTTGCCGGGCGACTTCTTCCGCTGCCTCCAGGTTCGTGTGATAGGCGGTCTCCTCAATATTTCTGTTTTTCGTGGATTTGCCGGAATTCACATCAATGGCCACCAGGGCCTCGGTCTGGTCAATGACAAGGAATCCGCCTGATTTTAAGAGGACATCTCTTTTGAATATGGATGATATCTGATCTTCAAGCTGGTGTTTTGTAAATATGGGTTTTTCCCCTTTGTACTGTTTCACCGTCTTTTTGTATTTGGGCGCGATGGTGCCCATGAAATCCCGGACCTCTTTGTGCGTCTGGGGATCGTCAATAAGGATTTCACTGACATCGGTGGTGAAGTAGTCTCTGAGAGACCGGACGGCGAGATTCTGCTCTTTGTAAAGAAGGCAGGGTGCCGGGTTGTCAAGGGCTTTTTTGTCGATGTTTTTCCACACCCGCATCAGGTATTTCAAGTCGTTGGTGAACATTGTCTTTGTGGCTTTTCTGCCGGCGGTTCTCACGATCAAGCCGAATCCTTTGGCCAGATTGAGCTTGTTGAGGATGGTGATCAGCCGTTTGCGCTCCTCTTCATCTTCGATTTTTCTCGAGACACCTTTTGTGGTGCTGCCGGGCATTAATACGGCCAGCCGCCCCGGCAGCGAGAGATAGGTTGTCAGCATGGCGCCTTTATGGGCGACAGGGTCTTTTGTGACCTGGACGATCAGTTCCTGTCCTTTTTTAATCAGGTTGGAAAGGCCCTTTTTGCCCGATTCCGTATCCTGGAAATAATCGCTGTGAATTTCCTGTCTCTGGAGAAACCCGTTTTTCTCGGCGCCGTAGTCCACAAATACGGCCTGGAGGCTCGGTTCAACCCGTGTCACGGTCGCTTTGAAGATGTTCCCCTGGGTGACCTCTTTTGCTTTGGTTTCAATATGGAACTGTTCGAGTTTGTTGTCTTTGACGGCCGCAATTCTCACTTCATCGGCTTCAACTGCATTGATAAGTATTTTTCTGGTCATGCTGTTCCTTTATTATAAATGCTTTTTGTTATTTAGTAGTAGATTGTCGGATTCAAGTCAAACAATTTATTTTCTCATCAGATCAGGCTGTTTTGCCCGTTTTTTCAGAATATCATAATATGTCATGATGCGTTCGACATACTGAACCGGCTCCCACCCCCTGGCATATCCGTACGTCGTGTGTTTGTAATATTTCCGTTTGCTCAAAAGCGGCAGGACTTTTTCAAGGGCGTGCCAGCTGTTTTTGTTGAGCCCTTTTTTTTCGGCAATTTTCTGAGCATCCCTTATATGGCCGTATCCCACATTGTAGCTGCCGATCGCGAACAGCAGCCGCTGGTACCTGTCTTCAATATCATCAAACCGGTCGTACATTTTTTTCAGATATCTGACGCCGGCCTCGATACTCTGGTAGGGATTCCGTCTGTTGTCGATTCCCATTTCCATGGCCGTATCGCTGGTCACCTGCATCAGGCCTCTCACGTTGGTAAAGCTTCTCGCTTTCGGATTGAACCGGGATTCCTGGTATATGACGGCGGCGATTATCCGCCAGTCAAACCCGTGTTTTTCGGCTTCTTTTACAATCACGTCCTTGTATTTTGGAAGTCTTCCGTCAATGCGTTCGTGGAACTTTTTGACGTCAAAATAATCAAATATATGGATGTTGCCGTAATACTTGTTGTATATCTTCTTGAAGGTTCCGTCCGTTTTTATTTTGACCAGGAAGTTGTTGATACTTTCCAGAAGCCGGGTATCGTTCTTTCTGACGGCCCATCCCAGCGATTCATGGTGCTTCAGCGGAATGCCGATGCGAAGGTCCGGGTAATACCGCCTGTTCAAGCGGGCAATATTGGAGTCGGCAACCGCAAACTTGATTTCCCTTTTTGCCACCATACGGAGCAGCTCTTCCGTGGGGACATTGTTGTGCAGCACGTAATTTAAAGCGATTCCCTTTTCTTTGAGCTCCTGCAGCCGGTAGTGATAGGAGGTCCCCCGCCTGACGTGGAGGGTTCTGCCGTCAAGATCCTTTATGCTGTCAGGCCCCAGTATCATCTTGTGGTGGACGAGCCGCTGCTGGATTGTCATGTAAGAAATTGAAAAATCGAACCGTTCTGCCCGTTTTTCCGTGATGGTAATGCCGGCCGCTGCAAAGTCGCCCCGGCCCGTTTCAAGAAAGGAAAAAACGTTGTTCCAGCCGGGGGTGATGACATCGAGTTCGACATCGAGATAATCGGCGAATTTTAAAGCGAGCTCATACTCGAACCCCGTTCGGGCGCCCCGGTAGAAATAGAAGCAGGTGGCGCTGTTGTCTGTGATCAGCCGTATTTTGCCGGTCCGCTGTATTTTCCGGAAAGTGCCGTGTTTCGTTTTTATCTTCTCGTTGTGGATCAGAATCAGAAGAACCGTAAAAAGGATACATCCGCCGTACACGACAATCGAAACAAGGTGTTCTTTGAAAAAGGATCTCATGCCTGTTTAACTGCTCTCTTCCGGGATGATGCTTTCCATGTACGATACGTCCTGGTAAGGGCTGGGCAGCTTTTTGCCGCGCTGGGCCCGCTTGCCGGTATAATTCTGCTGATTTTCCCGGTTCAGCTTCAGTACATGGGTTTCTGAATGAATCACGAGATCGGCGGCAGGCGGTACGATTGTAAGTGTTTTGATCCGTTCGGGGTCGGCTGAACCGCGCCGTTTTTTCGGTATTTCCATGATCTTGTTGCCCCGTCCCTTGTCAAGTTCCGGCATCTGGTTCACCGGAAAAATCAGAAGCCTGCCGGCGGTTGTGACGGTTGCGGCCATATCGTTTTCCGGGTCGCCAACGATCTGCGGCGGCATCAGCTCCGCCTGTTCCTGCAGATTGACAACGAATTTGCCGTTTCGGGTCTTGGTGATCAGGTTGGCGAACCGGGTGATGAAGCCGTAACCGGTATCGGAAAAAAGCAGGATAAGCCGGTCCGCTTCTTCGGCCAGCATATACGTGATATGCGCTTCCGGTTTGATGGCCAGCCGCCGGGTGACGGGTTCCCCGAATCCCCTGGCCGAGGGAAGCGTGTGACAGGGAAGGGTATAGGATTTGCCGTCACAGTCCAGGAGCACCACGGATTTGTCACTCTGTGTCCTGGCGTGGGCGAGTATGGAATCCCCTGATTTGAATTTCAGTTTCTCGGGCGCGACGTCATGTCCCTTTGCCGACTTGATCCATCCGTTTCTGGACAGGATGATGGTCACGGGTTCAATATCGATCACCTCGTTCTCCGAAAACGCTTCCGCATCCCCCCGTTCCTTTATCGGAGAGTTCCGTTTGTCCCCGTACTTTTTTGCATCCGCCCGGATCTCTTTTTTAATCAGCTTTGAAATCCGTTTTTCCGAGCCGAGCGTCTCCTCTATGTCGGCCCGCTCTTTTTCAAGGGATGCCTTTTCTTCTTTGAGTTTTATCTCCTGGAGTCTGGCGAGCTGGCCCAGCTTGATATCCAGGATCGCATCCGCCTGCCGGTCAGTCAGTTCGAAGCGTTTTACAAGCTGTGCTTTGGGGGTGTCGTTCGTTCTTATGATGTCAATGACCTCATCGAGATTGAGGTAGGCGACCAGCAGTCCTTCTAAGAGGTGCAGCCTTTCAACCACCCGGTTCAGTCTGAACTCGAGGCGTTTCCGCACGGTCTGTATCCTGAATTCAAGCCATTCAGACAGGATGGTCCTGAGATTTTTCACGCTCGGTTTGCCGTCAATACCGATGAGGTTCATGTTCACCCGGTATGACCGTTCAAGATCGGTGGTGGCGAACAGGTGGTTAACAAGCGCGTTTTTGTCGACCCGCCCCGGTTTGGGTACAATTACAAGCCTTACCGGGTCTTCATGGTCTGATTCATTGCGGATATCGCTCACCATGGGCAGTTTCCTGGCCTCCATCTGGGCGGCGATCTGATCCAGTATTTTCTCTCCGGACGCATGCAGCGGCAGGGCGGTTATGACAATATCCCCGTCTTCGATGTGGTAGGTCGCCCGTGATTTGATTCGCCCGCCACCCTGTTCGTAAATGGTTTTTATCTCGTCTGTACCGGTGATGATTTCCGCTTTGGTGGGGAAGTCCGGCCCTTTGATATATTTTGTCAGCTCTGTGATGCCGGCATCGGGATGGTCGATAAGGCAGACCAGGGCGTCCGCCACCTCGTTCAGATTGTGGGGGGGGATGTCTGTGGCCATTCCCACGGCAATACCGGAGGCCCCGTTCAAAAGGAGGTTCGGCAGTCTCGCCGGCAGAAGAACGGGTTCGTCAAGACTGCCGTCAAAGTTGGCGGTCCACTGCACGGTCCCCAGATTGATTTCCTGGAGGAGCACCTCTGCATACCGGGAAAGCTTTGATTCGGTGTACCGCATGGCCGCAAAGGATTTGGGGTCGTCGGGATCACCCCAGTTGCCCTGGCCGTCAATCAGGGGATATCGGCATGAAAAGGGCTGGGCCAGGTTGACCATGGCCTCGTAACAGGCCGTGTCCCCGTGGGGGTGAAATTTTCCCAGGACGTCACCGACGGTTCTGGCGGATTTCTTGTGTTTGGCGGTGGCATTGAGGCCGAGCTGGCTCATTGCGTAGACGATCCGCCTCTGGACCGGTTTCAGCCCGTCCCCGATGTGGGGAAGGGCCCGGTCCAGGATGACATACATGGAGTAGTTGAGGTATGCCGCCTGTGTAAAATCCTTGAACGGTATTGTTTCCGGCGCTTCTATGTTGTCCGATGTGGTGCTGTCCATTATTCCATCTCTTTAATGCTGCCTTTGGTTTCTATCCACTGACGCCTCTCTTTGATGCGTTTCTTCCCGAGAAGCATATCCATTATTTCATCTATCTCTTCCAGTACGTCAACCGCAAGCTGGACAAGCCGCCGCGTATCCGGGTTCATCGTGGTCTCTTTGAGCTGGGCGGGGTTCATTTCCCCGAGCCCCTTGAACCGCTGTATACTTATTTTTCCGGGTCTTTTCCTTCTGTTCAGCCGTTTCACAATGCTCTTTTTTTCCGCTTCATCCAGGGCGTAAAATGTGTCTTTGCCGGCATCTATCCGGTAGAGGGGCGGCATGGCGATATAGAGATGGCCGTTTGTCAAGATTTCCGGGAAATGCTTGAAAAACAGGGCGCACAGGAGAGTTGATATGTGAAGCCCGTCCGAATCCGCATCCGCCAGTATGCAGATCCGGTTGTACCGGAGACCGGAGAGATCGTCCGAGTTGGGCTCGACCCCGATGGCGGTGGATATGTTGCTGATCTCCTTGGATTCGAGAATGGCGGCGCTGTCACTTTCCCACGTGTTCAGAATTTTTCCCCGCAAGGGAAGAACCGCCTGGAAGCGCCTGTCTCTCGCCTGTTTGGCCGACCCCCCGGCAGAGTCCCCCTCGACGATAAAGATTTCCCTTCTGTCGTGATCACTGCTGGTGCAGTCCGAGAGTTTTGCCGGCAGCACGGGGCCATTGCCCCTTTTCTTGTGTTTGACCTTTTTGGATTTTCTGATCCGCTCCCTGGCATGCTTTACCACCATTTCAGCCAGGCTGCAGCCGGCCTCCGTGTTCTGGTTGAGCCACAGGCTGAACGCATCCCTGACGTGGGAACTCACAAAATTGGTGCAGTGTCTCGAAGAGAGCCGCTCTTTGGTCTGTCCGGAAAACTGGGCGTCATTGAGTTTCACCGAGAGGATGAAACCGATGTTTTCCCATATGTCTTCCGGGGCCAGGTATACCCCCTTGGGAATGATATCCCGGAATTTGCAGAACTCCCGGACGGAATCGAGCAGTCCGGACCTGAAACCGTTCACGTGCGTGCCGCCCAGCGGCGTGGGGATCAGATTGACAAAGCTTTCACATATGTTGCCTGACTGGTCCTGGGCCCAGTTCACCGCCCAGGAGAGGCTGCCTTCGTCTCCCTCGCCTTCGCCGGTAAACGGGGTGTCAAAAACCTTCTCCGCCGGCATGTTCTCTGAAAGATAGTCCCCGAGTCCGTGTTCATACTGCCATCGGACCTCTTCCCCGGTGTTTTCATTGTAGAACGTCACTTCAAGTCCGGCGCACAGTACCGCTTTGGCTTTCAGTGAGTGCGTCAGCAGATCCGGTGAAAACGTGTCATTTTCAAAGAAAGAGGTGTCCGGGTAAAAGCGCAGTGACGTACCGGACCGGGAGTCCGCGGTTTTTTCGATAACGTGGAGTTCTTCGCTTTTCACGCCGTTTCTGAAAGCGATCCCGTATTTCTTTCCGTTTCTTTTGATAATAATTTTCAGGTAGGCGGAGAGGGCGTTTACAACGGAGACCCCGACCCCGTGAAGCCCGCCTGAAAAATGGTAGTCCTTGTTGGAGAATTTGGCACCGGCGTGAAGTTTGGACATGATCAGTTCCACGCCGGAGATTTTTTCCGCGGGATGGATGTCCACCGGCATGCCGCGGCCGTTGTCCGCCACTTCAAGGGAATTGTCCTGATACAGCGTGACGGTTATTGTGTCGGCATATCCCGCGATCGCCTCGTCCACACTGTTGTCGATCACTTCGAAGGCGAGGTGGTCCGGGCTTGTGGTATCGGTGTACATGCCGGGACGGCGCCAGACAGGCTCGAGTCCTTTCAGGATTTCAATGGATTCGGCGTTGTAGCCGCTCTCTTCCTTCTGAAAGTTTTTGTTGTTTGACTCAAATAGTTTCATAAAATATAAAAGTAATATATGTTAAATTGTAAATGTAAAATGTTCATATATCATTTTAGAGAAAAAAAGTAAAAACAGGTGACATAAAAAGACAGATGCAGATCCCTCTGGCACTTGACAGCCATTGTATCGAAACGGAAATCAGGCACCTTTACAACGAAAAAGTGAAAACACTGCTCAGGGGCGGTGACATTTCCGATGCCGATGCCGAGATGGTTGAACTGTTAAAGTGTATGCTGGAAACATTTGATTTCAACCACTTAAGATCGGCCTGTGATAAATATCTGAAGGATCGGGACAACACCGCACAGGTTGTCAGGGAAGGGGACGTGCTCCGGATAGAAGTAAACGGCGCCCATGTCTTGGAGGACAGGATATCCGATGCGTGAAAACACCTCTTCAGCCGATCCGGCAATGCAGCCGCTTGATGCCGCAACCTTTGAAAAAAACTGGGAAACGCTGGATGAAGCAGAAAAAAAGTCCGTCATAGAAACGTCTGCCGATCTGCCGCCCTCCCGGGCCGTGCTTCCGATTATAGAAGGCATCGGCTCATATCACTACAGCCTGAGAAACCGGGCCAGGGAAGCCCTCGAGGCTGTAAAGGAAAAGATAACCGCCCTTCTGGCCGAATCGGAAGATGAAAAAGCGTATCGGAGCGCATTAACGGAATCCGACCTTTTCTGTTCGAGAATTTACCGGGAGATCCGTTCCGGGGTTCCGGTCTCGGAAGCGGCCCTCTATTTCAAGACAATGACGGAAGCCGGGGGAATGGGCCCGTTTTATGCGTGGAAACTTTTGTATACGGGCCTGATTCCCGCAGGCAAACTCGGTGTGATGGTCGACAAGGTGTCGGCACCCGGCCGCCTTGCCCTTGTCGCACAGTATGTGGAAAGCAGGCCGCCAGTCCGGAAGAGATGGGCAAATGAATTTAAACGGATTATCAGGGGCATAAACGATGAAGCCGCGGCCATAGAGTTTTTTGCGGCCCTTTTTGACATGAAATCGGGGTATGACCCGTTTTACCGGAATCTTCCCGTCCTGCAGGACCCGGACGTCCTTGTGTCGAAAATGGCCCGCACCGGCGACACGGCAGAAAAAAAGCGGCTGATAAAAGCGCTTTTCATGCTGAAAGATGCCATGGATCCCGTATTCTTGAAAAATTTTCTCGGGGAGGACACCGATAAGGAGATCCGCCTGACCGTGCTGACGGTTATGGCGGCGTCGGACGTGAGAGCGTACCCCGGGCTCGAAGAAATCCTTTTCGATATTCTGCTGTCCAGGGGAACCGATGAAGCGGTCCTTGCCTTTAAAGCGCTTGTCATACAGATGGCGCCCCCCCTTTACAGGCTTTTTGAAAAGATTCAAACCGGCCGGCAGGAGATAATACCCTCCCTTTTGCAAGAGATCGCCGTCCCGTCACGGACAGCCTTGATGATAATCCAGGACATGGCCTTTCACCGGCGGATCTATTCCCGTCTTTCAACAGGGATCGAGAAACGGCTCCTGTTATGTCTCGTGTGCCGGAAGCCCGAATGGGTCCATAACATGCTGAAAAAACATGAGACCTGTTCCGATGACACCCTCAGACTCAGCGTCATCAATTTCCGACGGATGATAGGTGATTTCTTTCTGCAAGAGAAACAGCGCTTTCAGGCGGAGTGTGACGCCTTGTCCGCCGGGGCATCAGACACCGGCAGTACGGAAAAACAGGGGTTTTTCAAAAAGATTTTCACCTCTTCCCTGGAAAAGAAACTGGCCGAACTCAAAGCGCATCCCCATTCCAAAAAATTCGATTTTGAAGGGGAGGTGATCGACGGCACAGACCTATCTTCGTCAAACGTTTCAAGCGCTGTCTGTTTTTTTAACAACTGTGTGATTAAAAACTCGGATTTTTCCAAGTCCAGGTGCCTCAATTCATTTTTCAAAAGCAGCGTTGTCTGTAATGTCAATCTTCACAAGGCCCGGTTTGATTCGGTGGATTTCAGCAATAGCGTTTTTGTCAACGTCTATGCAGATGAGGCTTCCTTTGTGAACTGCAGTTTCCAGGGCGCGGCTTTTTACAATTCAAGCTTCAAGAATACGCTGATGACCGATACGGTTTTCACAGGCGCGAAGCTTTTCAAAACCTCTTTTAAAAATGCCGATCTTTCAGGCGCATCATTTACAATGGCCCGGCTTGCTTATGTCTCCTTTGCTGACGCCGCCCTGAACATGACGAACTTCACGGGCGCCAGGGCAAAATTTCTGAAATTTTCCACCATGGCCGAACACCGCCTGATCACACGGGGCTGCGATTTCGAGGAGCGGTCTTTTGCCGCGGACATCGACGAGATCCCCGCCTTTACCGATGATATTTTTTCAAGGGTGTTTTTTCTCACGCTTGTCGCTTTTATTCCCTACAGTGAAAACCAGTTTCTGAGAAAAAATCAGTTTTCCGAAATCATGGCGTTTGACGTGTTCAGGCCGCTTCAGGCGGAACTCTATGAACTTGTCCCCTATCTTCTGCACGAAAATGTCTCGTTTCCCGGATTTGATGTAAGCGACGACCGGTACGGCAATTGTCCATTCGGCATCGCAGGCTACGTGCCGTCCCCGGAGACCGAAGCGACAGCCGGTAAATATCTGGGCGGGCAGACGGCTGCGGACAGCAAAACCGATTTCCCTTATATAGAAGGCCTTTATACCATCGGGAGCACCGGTTCCATGTCCCAGACCACCGAATCGGACTTTGACTACTGGGTCTGTATCGACAGTGATTATTTTACCGCCCGGAAGAAAACCCGGCTGACGGAGAAACTGTCGCTGCTCGAAAAGTGGGCCGCCGAGACATTCGCCGCCCGGCTCAATTTTTTCATAGTGGATATCCATAAAGTCCTGAACAACGATTTCGGCGAACTCACCTTTGAAAGTTCGGGCACGGCACAGGCACGGATACTCAAGGAGGAGTTCTACAGGACAATGATCCATGTGGCCGGGAAAATACCGTTGTGGTGTATTCTCCCGGTTGACGTGAGCAAAAATTACTACAATGAAATCAGTCACCTGATCCGCTCGTCGCATTTACAATCCCGGTACATCGATCTGGGGGATCTTCACGGGATTCCGTCAGGGGAATTTTTCGGCGCCTCCATCTGGCAGATGTACAAGGTGCTCAACAGCCCTTTTAAATCGGTGATCAAGATGGGGCTGCTTGAAAAATTCATTTATGAATACGGAAAGGAGCCGTTGCTCTGCAACATTGCAAAAGACTTCTGGATCAATGCGGGGACCCGTTTCAAACTGACCCGCTGGGACCCCTATTATCTTCTCATGAGAAATCTTATCCGGTTTTACCGGTCGATCGGGGACCGGGAATCGGTGACGTTGATTCAGGTGTGCTTTTTTCTCAAACTGCGGCTGAAAGCGGCCCCTGAACTGAAAGACACCGTTTTCGGGCTGAGGGGGCTGCTTGTCGAGAGATGTGTGCGGGAATGGCATATGGATCAGGACCGGATTTACGAAATCGGTAATTTCAGACAATGGCATTATAAAAATATCAAAAAACTCTCCGTTACCATCGAAAAATATATGATCAACAAACTGAAGAAGATCAACAGCACGTTTGAAAGTTTTTTCCAGAAAGTGTCGCGAATAACGCCTGAAGAACGCACCGTGCTTTTGCGTAAAATTTTTGTTGAATTTTCAAAGCGGCCGGGGAAAATTGAGAAATCCCTGCTGGTGTCGGGAAAGAACATCCAGCTGCACAACATGAGTCTGAAATACGTAAAAACAGAGCACAAAGTCCGGTGGGAGCTTGTCAATCGTCCCGGCCGGGAGGCGCTCACCCGCAAAGAGTCGCTGCACGTCTCGGCAACCGTAGAAGAGATTGCCGCCTGGATGATAAAAAACGACTTTTTCGGGGTGGACACGGTTGTCAGTCTCGTGCCGAACCCCAGCTATGTGACGTTTGATGACATACGCCATCTGTTCATTAAAATGAATGAATTTTTTCTGCCTGAACTGCAGGAGAAAAAGAGCTTTGAATCCCTTCTTGCCCCCTCGAAGATCGTGTCCGTCTTTATCTCATTCAATTTTTATGCAGCGAGAAGCATCGATTATATCACGCATTTTTCGGCTGTTTACCTGAATTCATGGGGGGAGATGTTTATAAAGACGGTCGAGAAAAAAAGCGGGTTTCATTCAGTGGCGGCGGTGGAAGAGAATCTCAGGGGCAAGCTCGGTTTGACACGCATGCCGGAAAAAACCATGTGCTTTCTTCCCGGCTCTTTTGTCGGCCAGGTGAAAAAATGGGAAGCCTTTCTCAGTTGAATTCAATCACCCTTTTTATGATTTCTTCGGGGTCGTCCACAAGAGAAAAAATGTCGATGTGATGCGGTGATATCATGCCTTCTGCCAGAAGGTGTTTTTTTATCCAGTCGAAAAGCCCTTCCCAGTATTGTGTCCCCACGAATATGACGGGAAGCGGCCTTGTTCTTCCGGTCTGGATGAGGGTTATCGCTTCAAAGGCCTCATCCATGGTGCCGAAGCCGCCCGGCAGGATGATATAGGCATGGGCGTATTTGACAAACATGAATTTTCTGACGAAAAAGTATTTGAATTCGTGCCGGATTTCCGCATAGTCGTTGGGGATCTGCTCGGACGGAATGGTGATGTTCAGTCCCACTGAAATCCCGCCGGCCTCGCAGGCGCCCTTGTTTGCCGCCTCCATGATGCCGCCGCCGCCCCCTGTAATGACGGCATACCCCTTGTCGGTCAGCATGGCACTGATTTTTTCCGCTTTTTTATAGTAGGGATGATCCCTGCGGGTCCGCGAGGAACCGAATATGGACACGGCGGGTCCGATTCCGTGGAGAATGTCGATGCCGTCTACAAATTCCCCGATAATTTTAAAGATCCGCCAGGCTTCTCCGGTTTCAAAACTGTTGATCAGGTATTCGTCGTTCATGCGCATATTGACTGCCGGCCGCCGGCCGACAACACTAAACCCCTCATGTTCTGCCATCGTGCCCGATGGTGACGTTTTCTCCCTCGACGATCACAGGCACTTTTCTCAAACCGTCCGAATACGCGAGCATCTTTTCCAGTCCGGCCGGGTCGCTTTTCACATCGACATACTCAAAATCCACATTCTTCTTTTTATATGCTTCACGAGCAGCTTTTGTATGCGGTCATATGTCTTTGCCGAAAATGATGACGTTGCTCATCTGATCCTCCTTTACGTTGCGGTATCAAGATTCATCCTTATTGTTTATACCATAACCGGCCTGTTACGTCAATTTGATCTTTCGCCGATACACGGCTAATTTGTTCTATGCCATGGGCAGGTGGCGGGGAACTTCCTCTGCCTCATTCAGACAGCCCTTTCAGGACAAAAATTCGGTTTCACCGGTCCGACCCGATTGACTTTTTTTAAAGAAAAAGATATGATGAACCGGACTTTAAAAGATGAATGAAACAGACAAGTTATCACGCAAAGTTACCATATCAAACACCTTGGGAATACATGCAAGGCCGGCTGCGAAGATAGCACAGATGGCCAAAGAAGCCCATCAGTCCGTGTGGATTTTCAGCCAGAACACAAATTTAAAAGCGGATGCGGCAAGTGTTATCGATATCCTGTCTTTATGCGGTCGCAAAGGGGACAGCGTATTCATCCAGGTTGATACTGTCAAGGACTTGCAGGTGTTAGAGGCTATCATCCAGTTTTTTGAATCCGGTTTTGGAGAGGAGTAGATGAGGGAGACAAAATCTGAACATTTAACCTTGAAGGGGATAGGCGGTTCCCCGGGAATATGTATAGGGAAAGCGTATATTGTTGATCGCGAAGGCGTCGCTGTCGTTGAGCGGTACCGCGTGACCGAAGAATCGGTGACAGATGAAATCAACCGGTTCAAAGATGCCGTGGAAAAGGCGAAAAAGGATTATGCCGCTGTTATCGAAGCAATGGATGACACTCTCAAGGCCCATCTGAGCATACTGGAGACCCATGTCCTGCTGTTCAAGGACAAGATGATCTATGAAAAGACCATTGAAACCATAAAGGAAGAGAAAATCAACGCGGAGTGGGCGCTGAAAAAGGTCACCCGCCAGATCAAAAATATGTTCAAGTACGTGGACGATCCCTACCTCAAGTCAAGGGCAAATGATATTTCACAGGTGTCCGAGAGAATCATGTCCCGCCTTGTCGGCATTAAAGATGAGAAAATTTCCGATATCGACAAGCGCGTCATTCTGGTCGCCCATGATCTCTCCCCTGCAGACACAAGCCAGATACAGCTGGAAAAGATCAAGGGGTTTATAACGGACCGCGGGGGGAAGGATTCCCATACCAGCATCATTGCCAAATCCTTAAAAATCCCGTCCGTTCTCGGCCTCGGGAAGGCCACCCTGTGTATTAAGAATGAGGATATCCTGATTGTCGACGGGTATTCCGGAACCGTCATCATAAATCCGCCCGAAGAAACACTGTTTAAGTACGAAGAGAGACGGGAGCGGTTTGAAAAGTTCAGCGCCGAACTCGCCAGATCCAGCCACCTGCCGGCCGTGACAAAGGACGGGTTTGAGATGAGCCTGTATTCCAATATCGAGCTTGTCGAAGAGGTGGTGGCGGCAAGAGACAACGGGGCGGAAGGCATTGGACTTTTCAGGACCGAATTTCTGTATATCGACCTGAAACGGTTCCCCACCGAAGAGGAACTTTACAGTAAATACAAAGAGGTGGTGGAGCTGATCGCCCCCAATCCCGTTACCATCAGAACACTCGACATCAACGGGGACAAGGTCAACCCGGAGCTGAGCAACACGGAAGAGGCCAACCCGGCCCTCGGGCTGAGGGGCGTGCGGTTCTGCCTGAACAGCCGGGATGTGTTCAAAACCCAGCTCAAGGCCATTTTGAGGGCGGCACATTATGGAAACGTCAAGATCCTGATCCCCATGATATCGTGCCTCCGGGAAGTAATCGAGGTAAAGGAACTGCTGGCCGAGTCCGTTGCGGAGCTCGAAAAAGCGGGCAACTCATATAAAAAGGATGTGTGTCTCGGTGTGATGATCGAGGTGCCCTCGGCTGTCGTCATGGCGGACAAGTTTGCCCGTCATGTGGATTTTTTCAGTATCGGCACCAATGACCTGATCCAGTATACAATGGCCATTGACCGGCGGAACCGGAATGTGGCGCATCTGTATCAGCCTCTCAATCCGGCGGTTTTGAGAATGCTGAAGCAGACCACCGAGGCGGCCCGGCACAATAAAATCCCCGTGACAATGTGCGGTGAGATGGCAGGGGATTTTATCAACGTGCCCATACTGATCGGATTGGGCATTAAAGAGCTCTCCATGAATTCAGGGGCGATACCGGTGGTCAAAGAGGTCATACGGAATATAGCGGCGGCCGGTACTGAAGAAATTGTCAGGAAAGCCGTTGACTTTGACAACGCGTCAGACGTTTACGGTATGATTATGGAAAAATATCGGGATATATTTCCCTATAAGCGGCAGGAGAACAACAGTTGAGCGGCTCGGATTTTATTCGGATGGTGGCGAACAACAGAAAGGTGAAACACGACTTCCATATATTCGAGGAGTATGAAGCCGGCATCGTCCTGAAAGGAACCGAAGTCAAGTCCATACGGGAAGGGCGGGTCAGTTTCAAGGATGCATATGCGGATATAAACAGAGGAGAGGTGTTCCTCAAACAGCTTCACATCTCGCCGTATAAACATACCTACTACGGCAACCATGAGCCGTTGCGGGAAAGAAAACTGCTTTTGCACAACTACGAGATCAAAAAACTGGTGGGCAAGACAAAAGAGAAGGGATACACCCTTGTGCCCACCAAAATCTATCTCAAAAACAGCATCGTCAAAGTGGGACTGGCACTTGCCAAGGGGAAAAAACTCTACGATAAAAGAGAGACCATAAAGCAGCGGGACATTAAGCGGGACCTGGACAGGGAAAAAAAGGAGTACAATTTCTGAACGCTCTTTCTTGACTTTCCAGCCGCCATTGTTTATTATATTAGATGAAAGGTTCTTTTACAATTTGGGGGCGAAATGGCTTCGACGGAAATGCGGATGCCTGTGGTTGCATGCCGAGTTTCCGCAGACTCGTAAAACCCGCGGAAATAAATATAATTGCAGACGATTATAACTACGCTGTAGCTGCGTAAAAGCAGCTGCCGTCCTGCCGGCATTTTCCTGCAGATCCGGTAAGGGCGTCGATTATGCAGGACCGCCGAAAAAGCGCGCCTGACGCTTTACGGTTAAAATTTCTCAGGCTATGCTGCCGTGTATCCCTCCTGAAGGAGACATGGCAGTCAACTTCAAAGTTCAGGATAAGCATGTAGAAGCCCAGGTTGAATGTTTCCGGACGCGGGTTCAATTCCCGCCGCCTCCACCATTTTTCAATTCAAAGGACTTGGCGGCCCAGGTCACCGCCCTGGCGGTGCCCAGACACGATTTCCTAACGGCGTTGAATCCTTCCTGAAGTCGTTTTTCTGCTTCCTCGACGGTGGTCACCGCGAACGGATTCCAGACCATGCAGGTTGGCGCGCCCATGTGCCCGCTGACCGTAAAATCCGCCCGTGTTCGCGATCCGAAAGCCGCTCGAAACTCCCATGGTCGAAAAAACCGAAGTCCCCGGCGCGGATGACTGCCCCGGCTCGGACATCGGCTGCCAGCTCGTTGATGATTCCGAGTCTGCCGTGGGTGTCGCTGATCAGCAGGAGTCGCATGGAGCTACCTCAAGATTCCGGCAGATTGAGCAGGAAACGCCAAGCCGGCACAACCTCTATCTTCCCTGCACCTACCTTGATTTGGTCCTCTTCATTTCGCGTTACCACTGTACCGGACGTCAAGCCGT
>CAYZHB010000012.1:0-44675 GCA_964478245.1 uncultured Desulfobacterales bacterium
TCCGGCCTCTGGCCGGAACGCCAAGCCACCCGCTTTGCGGGTGGTCGTTGACTTCCGGGCATATCTTCCAGCGGCAGCCGGGCCTTACGTTTGCAGCTTATGGAAGATTTGAAAAAAGGGGCCGTGTATACGGTTTCGGCGCTCACAAAAGAGATAAAGGAACTCCTGGAGGAGACGCACCCTTTTGTCTGGATCACGGGAGAGATCTCAAACTGTTTTACGCCCGCATCGGGTCATACCTACTTTTCCCTGAAAGACGCGGTCGCCGTCATCAACTGTGCAATGTTTTACAATCAGAAGCGGAAGCTGAAGTTCGATCTGAAAAACGGAATGGAAATTACCGGGATGGCGAGACTTTCGGTTTACGCGCCGAGAGGGAGCTATCAGCTTGTTTTTGAACATCTGGAACCCAAAGGGGCCGGGTCTCTGCAGGCGGCATTCGAACAGCTGAAAGAGAAACTTGCCAAAGAGGGGCTTTTTGACGAACGGCACAAAAAGCCGATCCCCTTTCTTCCCGGCCGGGTCGGCATTGTGACTTCGGCCACCGGCGCGGCGATCCGGGATATTATCAATATTTCAAAAAGGCGGTTCCCCGGCTGCCGCCTGGAAATCGCTCCTGTTACTGTTCAGGGCGGAAAAGCCGAACAGGAAATTGCCGAAGCCCTTGAGATGCTCAACACCCGCGGCAGGTCCGATGTCATTATTGTGGCCCGCGGCGGCGGGTCCTTCGAGGATCTGGCCGCATTCAACACGGAAACCGTTGCACGGGCTGTTTTCAATTCCCGCATACCGGTCATTTCCGGTGTGGGACATGAAACAGACGTCACCATATGCGATTTTGCCGCCGATCGGCGTGCGCCTACTCCCTCTGCCGCAGCGGAACTCGCACTCCCGGACAAAACGCATCTGGAAAAACGGGTGTACGAATACCGGGCCAAGCTTCAGGGCGGCATGAACACCTGTTTGCGCAATTTCCGAAAACACCTGACGGATCTGCACTCCCGGCTCAAGAGCCCCGAAAGGGTCATCGACAGCCTGCGACTGCGAATAGAGGATCTGAACCTGCGGATGCACGCCTGCATCCGGCATCTGATCGCCGCAAAACAGTCCGGGAAAGACGGGCTTGCCGCCAGGCTGGACGCACTGAATCCCATGGAAGTCCTCAAAAGGGGCTACAGCATCACACTCAGGCACGATGACGGCACCATTGTTTCGAATGCCGGGCGGACAAAAACCGGAGATGTGCTGGAAACAATTTTATCAGACGGAAAGGTAATCAGCAGGGTGGAGAACAAAAATGGCTGAAAAAATGACATTTGAAAAGGCGATGGAGAAGCTTGAAAAGGCCGTGAAGGATCTGGAACAGGGAGATCTTGCCCTGGAAAAGGCCTTTAAAAAGTACGAGGAGGGCATGAAATATTCAAAATACTGCCAGGAGCTTCTGAACAGAACGGAAGAAAAGATCAGCCTCCTGACGAAAAACACCGGCGGGGAAGTGGAAGAAATCCCTTATGACAAAGAAAATGAGTGAACAGGCGTTCAATCTTTCCGCGTATCTGAAGCGCCGAAAAGAGCTGATCAACAGCCATCTTTCCCGTGTTCTTCCGCAGGAAAAGGACGCGGATGAACTTACCGCCGCCATGTCATACTGCGTCATGGCGGGCGGCAAGCGGCTGCGCCCCATCCTGTGCCTGGCCGCGGCCGAGTGCGTGGAAGGCGATATGAAAAAAGCACTGCCCGCGGCCTGTGCAATCGAAATGATTCATACCTACTCGCTTGTGCATGATGACCTGCCGGCAATGGACAATGATGACATGCGGCGCGGAAAACCCACCTGTCACAGAAAATTTTCGGAATCCACCGCCATTCTGGCGGGAGACGCCCTGCTCACAGAGGCGTTTACCCTGCTCTCCCGTCCGCAGACCTATTTTGATGCATATCCGGGAAAAGATACTTTGCTGGAAATCAGCGGCATTCTGTCGGACGCCGCCGGCAGAAACGGCATGGTCATGGGCCAGGTAATGGACATGGCTTCCGGTAAAACCGATCCTGAAAACAAAACCGCCTATCTGAAAAAGATGCACCGCCTGAAGACCGGCCATATGATAAAGGCCAGCGTTGAATCCGGTGCGGTCTCGGCAGGGGCCGCCGACCCGGAGATAACACACCTGCTCGGTTACGCTGACCACATCGGAACCGCATTCCAGGTAGTGGACGACATTCTCAATGTGGAAGGGGATCCCGATATTATGGGCAAAGCGGCCGGATCGGATCTGGCCGCCAGCAAGATCACCTTCCCTTCCCTGATCGGCCTTGAACAATCAAAAGCCTATGCCGCAGACCTGGTATCCGCTGCAGCGGCATCACTTGAAATCTTTGACGAAAAGGCGCTGCCGCTCCGTAAAATCGCCAGCTATATTACTGAAAGGACACATTGATCACAATTGAACCTGCTCGAGAGACTCAAAAACGGCAATGAACTGAAATCGTTTTCCATGAAAGAGCTGGAAACCCTGTGTGCGGAGATCCGGCAGCGGATTATCGAAGTGGTTTCCCGCACCGGCGGACATCTCGCCTCCAGCCTGGGGGCGGTGGAACTGACCCTGGCCCTCCACTATGTTTTCAACCTGCCGGAAGACACCCTTATCTGGGATGTGGGTCACCAGACCTATGCGCACAAGCTTTTATCCGGCAGAGAAACGGTGTTCGATACACTGCGGCAGTACAAGGGGATCTCCGGCTTTGCCAAGATGAGCGAAAGCCCTTACGACGGGTTTACGGTGGGACACAGCAGCACGTCGATTTCCGCCGGTCTCGGCATCTCCTCGGCCAAGTGTCTTCTGGAAGACAAATCAAAAGTGATATCGGTCATCGGTGACGGCTCTTTAACGGCGGGCCTTGCCTATGAAGGGCTGAATCAGGCAGGAGACGCCAAAAAAGACCTCATCGTGATCCTCAACGACAACGAGATGTCCATATCACCCAATGTGGGGGCGCTTTCCTCTTTTCTGAGCCGGACGTTTGCATCCAATTACCTGCAGCACCTGCGGAAAGGATTCGGGGAATTTCTCAAAGCGGTACCCGGGATCGGCGACGAAATGTATGAGTTTGCCAAGCGCTCAGAAGAATCATTCAAAACGTTCGTCACACCGGGCATGCTGTTCGAGGCGTTCAACTTCAACTATTTCGGTCCCATCAACGGCCACAATCTCAACCACCTGATCGGTATCCTGGACAAGATAAAGAGCTATAACGAACCGGTTCTGCTGCATGTGACCACCAAAAAAGGAAAAGGATATCCGCCTGCGGAAGAAAACCCGGTCTATTTTCACGGTATCGGCGCTTTTGATATAGAAAAAGGCGAAAAAAAGAAGCCACAGCGGAAGGCGCCCACCTACACCAGAATATTCGGCGACTTTATGATGGACCGGGCCGAAAAGGAGAAGAAACTTGTGGCGGTTACAGCGGCAATGCCCGAAGGGACAGGACTTTCCGAATTTGCCGAAAAATTTCCGGACCGGTTCTTTGATGTGGGGATCGCCGAACAGCATGCCGTCACCTTTGCCGCGGGTCTTGCCACAAAGGGGCTGACACCGGTCGTGGCCATCTACTCCACCTTTCTGCAGCGAGCGTATGACCAGATCATACACGACGTCTGCATTGAATCCCACCCTGTTGTTTTCGCAATTGACCGGGGAGGAATTGTCGGAGAAGACGGACCGACCCATCACGGTCTCCTCGATTATGCCTATCTCAGAAGTATTCCCAATATGACGGTCATGGCACCGAAAGACGAAAATGAATTTGTCCGGATGCTTGCAGCAGCGATCGATCATGATGGGCCGGTTTCGGTACGGTATCCCAGGGGCAGCGGTGAAGGGACGGCGCCGGAGAAAACCGTTCAGCCTTTGGAAATCGGCAGAGGGGAGCTTGTAAGACAGGGAGACGATGTCCTGCTGCTGGCGATCGGCCGGTCGGTAACGGAAGCGGTCCGGGCCGCTGAAATGCTGGCCGAAGAAGGAATAGAGGCGGCTGTAATCAATGCGCGTTTTGTCAAACCGCTGGACAGTGCCCTTATCCGCCAATGGGCGGAAAAAACCGGAAAGATGGTGACCGTGGAAGAACACCTCCTGGACGGGGGGTTCGGCAGCGCCGTGATCGAACTTCTGGCGGACGCGCACATGATGCACTGCCGGGTGAAAAGAGTCGGCATCAGAGACAATTTTGTGGAACACGGGGCCCCGCAAATCCTGAGATCGGTTTACGGCGTCGACGCAGATGCAGTGATGTCCGCCGCACAGGAGCTTGTTGAAACTGGATAAACGCGGGAAAATACGGCTCGATGTCATGCTGACGGAACAACAGCTGGCACCTTCACGGGAGCGGGCCAGGAAACTGATTATGACCGGCAATGTATTGGTTGACAACAGCCCCGTGGACAAACCCGGCACGTTAATCAGCCGGGATGCGGAAATTCACGTAAAGAAGACCGACCACCCGTATGTGAGCCGGGGCGGGCTGAAGCTTGAAAAGGCCTTGAACGAACTGCCCGTCGAGACCGCCGGCAGAACCTGTCTGGATGTCGGCGCGTCAACCGGGGGATTCACCGACTGCCTGCTCCGGAAAGGCGCCGCCAGAGTTTATGCGGTGGATGTGGGCTACGGCCAGTTTGACTGGCGCCTGAGAGAAGATCCCCGTACCCGGGTAATCGAGAGGACCAACATCCGGTATATGCCCTATGACAGAATCGGGGCGCCGATGGACCTGATCGTCGCCGACACCTCGTTTATTTCCCTGAGAACCGTTATTCCGTCGGTTGAAAAATTCATGCGGAAAGGGACCGATGTGATCGCCCTGATCAAACCGCAGTTCGAAGCGGGAAAGGGGAAAGTGGGCAAAGGCGGCGTGATCCGGGATGAAGCCCAAAGGCAGAAAATCGTTGAAGACCTGGCCGCCTTTTTCAGGAACCGGGGATACACTGTCGGTGCCGTGCTTGTATCACCCATCCGCGGCCCGAAAGGGAACAAAGAATACATTATACACTTGAAATATTTTTAATATAATGATTTAAAGAAAAGATTTCATGGGACAACTATACTTGGTAAAAGGAGTTTAAATGACAGAACAGATCAAAACAATGAGAAATGTTGCACTGGCGGGACACACAGGGTCCGGAAAAACCTCCCTTGCCGAGGCGATGCTCTATAAAGCGGGGATTGTTACCCGCCACGGCAAAATTGAAGAGGGCAACACGGCAATGGATTTTCAGCCCGAAGAGATCAAAAAGCAGCAGAGTATCAGCACCTCATTTTACAACTTCCCCTTTAGCAAACATCACTTCACGCTGATGGACACGCCGGGTGACCAGAACTTTTTTTCTTCAGCCAAAACATGCATGCCGGCCGCAGACTGCGTGGGCATTGTCATCGACGGCACAGACGGCCCGAGCGCCATGACCGAGGAGGCTTCTTTGTGCGTGGCCGAATACAATCTGCCGGCTTTTGTTTTTGTAAACAAACTCGACCGTGAAAGGGCCGATTTCCAGAATGTTATTGAAACTGCCGCTACACTGCTCAAAAAAAAGATAATCGTAACCCACCTGCCCGTCGGCACGGAGGACGATTTTAAAGGGGTCGTGGATATTGTGTCCGGGAAAGCCTACCTCTACGATGAAACCGGCAAACTTCAGAAAAGCGCCATTCCCCCCGAGATGGCGGACGAGATCGAAACCGCCAGAAACGAGTTCATGGAAAATGTGGCGGAAATGGACGACGATCTCCTTGAACGGTATCTGGAAGGCGAGGAACTGACAGAGGAACAGCTGAAAAACACCTTCAGAAAAGGAATCCTCAATGCCGAATTCTATCCGGCCATGTGCGGGGCCGCGACAAAACTCATCGGGGTGGATCCGCTTTTCGAGTTTATCATCGACTACATGCCCTCCCCGCTGGACAGGGGCGCCTGGAAAGCGACAGACAGCAAGGGAGAAGCGGTGGAGATCGCGCCTGATCCGGAAGGCAGTTTTGCCGGACTTGTGTTCAACACCATTGTCGATCCCTATGCCGGCAGACTTTCCGTTTTCAGGGTGGTATCAGGGACATTGAGCAAGGAAGGCAATATCCTCAACGTGAATAAAGACAAAAAAGAGCGGTTTACCCAGCTCCTTGAAATCGGGGGAAAGGAACAGAAACCGGTCGCCCGGGCCCTGCCGGGTGCAATCGTCGCAGTTGCCAAGCTGAAAGAAACGCTTACCGGAGATACCATCACCAGCGGAGATTACTTTACCTTCCGCGCCCCCGAACCCTTGCCGCCGGTCATCTCTTTTGCCGTATCCCCCAAATCGAAAAACGATGAAGACAAGATTCACGATTCTTTGCGGAAAATCCTCGAGGAGGATCCCGGGCTTGAACTCAAACGGGTGGATGAAACCAGAGAAACCCTTCTGTCCGGCCGCGGACTCGTGCATATCGAAACCACATGCGAAAAAATCAGAAGAAAATTCAATGTGGAAGTCCAGGTAGATACACCGAAAGTGCCTTACCGGGAAACCATCAAGAAAAAGGTCCGGGTTCAGGGAAAACATAAAAAACAGTCCGGCGGTCACGGTCAGTACGGAGACTGCTGGATCACCATGGAGCCCCTGCCCCGGGGAGAGGGATTCGTGTTTGAAGACAAGATCGTCGGCGGCGCCATACCGAAAAACTACATCCCCGCTGTAAAGGACGGTGTTTATGAGTCCGCTCAGAGAGGCTATCTGGCAGGGTTCCCGTGCGTGGATTTCAAGGTCACACTGGATGACGGGACCTATCACTCGGTTGATTCCTCGGAGATGGCCTTTAAAATGGCAGGGTCACTCGCCTACAAAAAAGCGGTTGAACAGGCGGATCCGGTCCTTCTGGAACCGGTAATGAAAGTGTCGGTCACCGTGCCGGACGATTACACCGGCGACATTATGGGGGATTTCAACGCCAGACGCGGCAAGGTGCTGGGAATGGATTCGGAAGACAGCAAACAGATTATCAACGCGTACGTGCCCATGAGCGAGATGCTCAGGTATGCCCCCGACCTGAGATCCATGACCGGCGGCCGGGGCACCTTCACCATGGCATTTGATCACTATGACGAAATGTCCCCTGATCTGGCCCGGAAGGTGATTGAAAAGAAAAAAGCACAAGAGGAGGAATAGATTTCCCTGTTTTGGGCAATTTTTTTTAACGGCGGTTCCTCTTGCCGGGTGCTTCACAGCACCCGGTTTTAAAGCGTTCATCTGTTGACAAAATTAAAACCGGTAGTATAATACCGCATCAATAAAAATCCTGAAGAAAGTCAACGACCACCCGCCGTTGACGGTTGTAACCGGGGGCACAGTCTTCGGTTTGCAAACAACCGGTAAAACTCAGGTCGGTTTCTGTCTGAAGAACAATCCATTTGACAAAGTGGCAACCTGAAGATCGGAAACATGAAAATTTTTTGAAAGGAGGAGGTCACTATGGCGAATGGTACTGTAAAATGGTTTAACAGCAAAAAAGGGTTCGGTTTTATCGAGCAGGAACAAGGACCTGATGTGTTTGTCCATCACTCAGGCATAAATGCAACCGGCTTCAAGTCTCTCGAGGAAGGCGATCGTGTTGTCTTTGATATCGAAGAGGGCCCGAAAGGCCCTGCCGCAGTCAATGTAACGGTGGAATAACACATCATTTTCACTGACAGTCAAAGACCACCCGCACGCTTTGCGGGTGGTCTTTGACTGTATTTCAGGCATCCCGCCATACATCGGGATGCCCCGCCCGGTTTTAAAAACAAAATAGAGTGCTTCTTTTCACCCCCTGCCGGCAGCACGGGTCACATCAGCGGAGGGGAGCCCCCTCTATTTTACTGCATAAAGGAGATACAGATGAATATTTACGCGGGGAATCTGCCGTATACTGTCACGGAGACAGGTCTGAAGGATATATTTCTTGAATACGGAGAAGTGGAAAGCGCCAAAATCATTTTTGACAGGTATTCAAAACAGTCCAAAGGATTCGGTTTTGTTGAAATGCCGAACAACTCGGAAGCGGATCAGGCGATAAAAGCGTTAAACGGCAAATTCATGGAGGGCAGAAACATCAAGGTCAACCAGGCCGACCCCGACGGCAAGCGGTCTACCCGGCGGGGACACGGCAAACGGGGCAAAAGACGATAGCGGCCAGGCCGGCCGGTGACCGGCCGGTGCTTCTCCCCTGATCACAGCAGGGCGGCATCCAGTCCGCAGTGGGAGACGGCGCTTCTGTCCAGCATCCGGCCGATGGCTTGTTCATTCTGAATCTGAAGCCCGGTGCATCTTTCCCAGACGGCGTCATCTTCCATGCAGAAATAGGTCAGCACTTCCGGTGCCGCCCGGCCGATACACCTCACCATTTCTTTGTACACCGCCACCCGCAGTTCTTTAAAGTACCGCATCTTTTTATCCATGCCCTGAACGAACTCGCCGTAACATATGCGCGAACCGGGAAACCGGTTTTCAATAACGCCCTTGAGCTGCGGCATGAACCTGAAACTGCCGATACTGATCCACAGGATGTTCTCAGGGGCGACATACGTGAAAAGTTTTTCAATGACCTTTCGGTAGGCCTCTCTGCACCCCTCGTAAATAATGACGGGGTCGAAATGGAACGCCAGTCTGTAGCCCCATGACGCGCACTGTTTCGCCGCTCTCAGCCGGGCATCGATACCGGCGGTGCCCCGCTCCTCGCTTCTCACCACTTCAGGGGTGTTCAGTGACCATGCCACAACCGTTTTTCCGTTATGATCCAGGCCTTTCAATGCATCGATATTCACTGTTTTGGTTTTCAGTTCCAGGATCGCATTGGCCTGTCCGGCAAACTTGCGAACCAGAAAAGGGGCCTGATCACTGACTGTCTCCCATATCAGGCTGTCCGTGAACTCCCCGGTACCGATCCTGAAGATTTTTTTCTGCCGGAACACCTGATCCAGGCTTGCCGAGATCGTTTTTCTGTCGGCAAAGTAGCGCAGCACGGGCGGATGGAAGTAGCTCTGAAGAATGCAGTAGGAACAGTCCATTGTACAGTATGTACCGGTGTGGAGGATGGTGTAGTTGCAGCACCGGTAATGACTTGTACCGGGACAGTCTCTGATAACCGCTCCGCGGTTGGTGGTGATGTAAAGCGTTTTTTTGCCTCTCAGCACCGGATCATCGGCCGCATGAACCCAGTTAAACACCTCACCGTCGTTTGACACCGTTTCCGGCGGCACATCGAGATTCGCCGTGACGTTTTCGGTCTCTTCAGAAGACGCCACGGCCCGGTCCACAAAAAGTCTTTCGATCTTCATGGAACAATTTTTTTAAACACCGGATGGCGTTTGATCTGCTGGAGGTTTTCCACTTTTTCCGTAAACTCCTGCCGGTTTTTGAATTCGAAAGAGACCGAAAACGTCTCCCCCTCGAAATTAACCGGCGGTGCCAGTTTAATGCCCGCTGCCGGGTTGATTTCTGTGACACGATTTTGAAACGTTTCCCTGGCCCGGGAGATTTCCGGGAACCGTCTTTTCAGAAGATACGCTCTCAACGCGTTTCCCTTGTGGTTCTCGTCCGGATGATCCGTTCGGACAACGTTTTCGACCGCTGCGGATGTCATCAGTTCCAAAAGCGGGATATCGTCCCGCAGCGCAATCTCGTGAAAACAGGTAATCACCTCGAGCTGCTTGTTCTGACTCATTCGGACATTTCTGAAAACAGTGGCAAAGGCCCTGACAATGTCCGTACTGTATCGGGAGAGCTGTAGTGCGCTTTTAAATGAAAGTCTGGACTGAAGGATCAGGTCATGGATCTCTGCTGGCATCTCCCCGAGGCGGGCATATTTCGACAAAACGGTCTCGTTGAGCTCCTTGTTGAAGATTGATACAGACTGCTCCCCGATCTCCCCGGCTGATAGACATGTCTGCAGAAGCCGGACCGATCTGGCGATTTCCACCGTGTTCAGGTCGCGCTCGAATGCGTTGTCCATGACGGCGATCCGGGCACATGCGGCATCCGGGTTTTCTCCGGCGTCTGCCGCCGTAACGATTCTCCCGGGCACGTGGCTCACCCCTGCTCTTTTGAGCACCCTGACCCGTTTGTGACCGGCCACCACGACAAAGGAGGCCGCCGCCTGTCTGAAAACACACGGTTTTAAAAGACCGCCTGACATTATGGCCTGACAGAGGGCGGATATGTTTTCATCAGTGGTGATTTTATAGGGGCACTCCCCGTGGATGCGGTCCAGCGGAACCGGTTCTTCTTTTTGTAACATTACGCCTGACCGGTCAGCAGATGCAGGATTTCTGTGTAGGTTTTCGATGTATTCGCAATCACCTCTGACGGAAGCCGGGGGGCCGGTGGGGTCTTATCCCATCCCGAGGCCAGCAGCCAGTCCCTGACATACTGTTTGTCATAGCTTTTCTGCCCCGTGCCCGGCGCGTACGTCTCCCGCGGCCAGAAGCGGGACGAATCCGGCGTCAGCACTTCGTCTATCAGGATGATCTCATCTTCTAAGATACCGAACTCAAACTTGGTATCGGCGATAATAATGCCTTTTTCCCCCGCTATTCCGGCGCCCCTGTTGTAAATTTCGAGGCTGATGTCCCGTATCTTCTCAGCCCGTTCTTTTCCGATCAGATCCACGGTCTTTTCAAAACTGATGTTGATATCGTGTCCCCCTGCCTCGGCTTTGGTGGACGGTGTGTACAGGGGTTCGGGCAGCTGGTCCGACTCTCTCAGGCCGGCAGGAAGCGTGATGCCGCACACATGCCCCTCTTCCCGGTAGGATTTCCAGCCCGAACCGGAGATGTATCCCCTTACGATGCACTCCACCGGCAGCGGCTCCGCCTTTTTCACGAGCATGCTTCTTTGTTCAAGCATATCCCGTTCTTTTTTCAGCGCTTCGGGAAAATCCCCCACGTCCGAACTTATCAGATGGTTGTCCACAATATCCGCCATCCTGTCAAACCAGAACACCGACACCTGGGTCAGCACCCTTCCCTTCTCCGGTATGGGATCCGGCAGGACCACGTCAAAAGCGGAAAGCCGGTCGGTCGTCACCATCAGGTATCCGTCCGGCGTATCGTAAATGTCCCGCACCTTACCTTTTCGTATAAGGTTCAGCCCCTGCAGATTGGTTTCAGATATCACCTGGTCCATTGTATACTCTCCTGAAAATGCAAATTAAGAATGGGGCCACTTTACACCAGTTGGGCTGACAACGCAAGCGTCGTCAGATCCTGTTTGTATCTGTTTTCACTGTATCAGACGGGCACACCGGGTGTGCCGAAATGGGTCACCTGCCGGAACCCGCTTGAAAACCGAGGCTATTGTTATCGGACCGCAGCTTCGGGCCATACAGGTATCATTTCGATACAGGCGGATCGGCACTGAAAAAAAGCGGTGTTCTGTGACGGCGGACGGATGGACTGAAAATATATAATAATTACAGAAAGATAAATTAAAACCAAGCCGGTTTTTTCTTTTGGCACCGTCATTGCAATTCATTCAGATAAAAGAGGACCGCAAAAATACCCATCACGTTACCTCATTAATATAAAGGAGGGTTAAAATGACACCTGCCGCAAAAGACAAAAAAAAGAAACAGATAAGGGGGTTTAAGGTAATTGAAAATGAATGTATCTGGATGAAGGCCGGGGTGGTCAATTTCCATCTCTGCAACAACGCCTATGACTGCTTTGACTGCAACTTCGACAAGGCCATGACAAAAGCGATGGGCGGCAGAAAAGCCGTGAGCTCTTTTTCCCGATGGGCCGACCATTTCAGGGAGCACTATAACGGTGCTGAAAGACCCTGCCGCCACGTGGTAACCGGCAGAATCCAGCAGCCCAAAATCTGCACGAACAATTATGACTGCAGCGACTGTGCTTTTGACCAGATGCTGGACGAAATGGAGATTTCCGAAGCTCAGGCTTCCCCTGATTACGAGATTGTTTCCGGTTTTGATCTGGCGCGGGATTACTACTATCACGACGGCCACACATGGGTCCGCATAGAGCACGGGGGCATGGCCCGGGTTGGTTTTGACGCCTTTGTCATGAAACTTTTCGGAAAAGCCGCGCTCATCCCTGGTTCGCTCACCATCGGCCGCCATGTGAAACAGGGGGAACCCGGCTGGACCATAATCCAGAACAATCACGATGCGTCGGTGCTGTCCCCGGTTTCCGGAACGGTTCTCTCGGTGAATCAGCGGGTAATAGAAAATCCCGCCCTGATGCATGACCATCCCTATCAGGAAGGCTGGCTGTTTATCGTGGAGCCGGCATCTCCCCGGAAAACCGCTGAAAACCTGAAATACGGGGAAGAGAGTCTGCAGTGGATGGAATCGGAAGTTGCCGCTCTCATGAAAATGATGGGTCCGGAATACGAAAAAATGGCCGCAACCGGTGGCGAGCCCGTAAATGACTTTTTTGGTGCCCATCCGGAAGTAGGATGGAACAATCTCGTGCACACCTTCCTCAAGACCTGATCCCGCTTAAAACCCGATCTGAAAAAACACATGGCCGCCCCGTCTCCGGGGCGGCCATGTGTACTGCGAAAGCCGGCAGGTTATCTTTGTTTTAACAGGTAAACTTTAAACAGGCAGGTGACGCGTTCTATGCCGGGTTTGAGCGGAACAGAGCAAATTCACCATAGAGCATCCGGAATTACAGTTGACTATTTTTCAAAGGAACGCTATGGTCGATGTTGTTTTACAAACAATTGTCTATACAGTCAAATATCCCGGAACCAACATATATGTGACGTAATTTGCCCTATGGAAAAATGGAAACTGTTACTGGTCGATGATGAGAAAGACATACGAGAAGTGATCTCGCTTGTCATAAAGGACCAGGGGTTTGACGTGGAAACGGCTGAAGACGGGGCCGAGGGGTTTGAGCTGGCCGGACGGTATGCCCCCCAGATCATCATTACCGACATTAAAATGCCCAGGATGGACGGTATCGAACTGTTAAAAAAAGTGAAAGAGCAGTATGAAGATATCGAAGTGATCGTCATCACCGCTTTCGGCGAGATGGAGGTGGCCATCCGGGCCCTTCAGCTGGACGCCTCCGATTTCATCAACAAACCCATAGACGACACCGCTCTCAGACTTGCGCTTGACAGAGCAAAAGAGCGGTATCTGTCCCGGCAGCGCCTGAAAGAGTATACCCGCTTTCTGGAAAAGAAAAACATCGACCAGGCCAAAATTCTCCACCGGGACAAGCTGATTTCCCTCGGGCGGCTTTCCGCCAGTGTGGTCCATGAGATCAACAACCCCATATCCGGCATTCTCAATTACGCCCGGCTGATGAACCGAATGATCCGCAAGTCTCAGCACCGGCCGCTGGACATTCAGAAATTTTCCGGTTACCTCGACATCATCGAATCGGAATCCGCCCGCATATCCAATATCGTGTCAAGCCTTCTCACCTTTTCCAGGAAAAGCAGTGTCTCTTTCGCCGCTATTGACGTGAAAACGCTTATTGAAAAATCGGCTGTTTTATGCCGGCACAAACTTGAACTGGCCAACATCGCCTTTGAAACACAAATCGAGAAGGATGTAGACACGGTCTACGGGGACTTCAACCAGCTCCAGCAGTCTCTGATCAACCTGGTTTTCAATGCGGTGGACGCCATCGGGGAAAAAGGCAAAATCACTATAAAAGCCGCCAATATCAGGGGGGAAAACCAGGTTCAGATTACGGTTCAGGACAACGGGAAAGGCATTCCAGCGGATTCGGTGAACCGAATATTTGAACCGTTTTATACGACAAAAAATGAGGGGTACGGGGCGGGCCTCGGCCTTTCCATCATATTCGGTATAATGGAAAGGCATAACGGCACCATCGAGGTCACCTCCAAAGAGAGCGAAGGCAGCACTTTTTACCTGAAACTTCCGGCAGGCAGGACGGATGAACCTTAAAATCTACAGACAGATGCTCCAGATGCTCGAGCACCTGAACATCGGGGGACTGCTCGTCAGCTCCGACCGGAAAGTGCTTGATCTGAATCAGAATGCCGCCGCCCTCCTCGGTCTGGAAAAATTCGAAGTAAAAGCACGCAACTGCCGGGAGATTTTCTGCGGGCTTCCCTGTTTTTCAAACTGTCCGTTAAAAGGCGTATGGGACGAAATCATCAAGGATATGGACATGGAGTTTCTGGACGAGGACAGACAGAAACACCGGGTGACCCGGATTGCCGCCCCCCTCTACAATGACGACGGCACCCCGCTGGGATGTTTCATGGTGCTTCAGGATCACTTCCCCTATTCGGAACTGGTCAGCCGGATTCATTACGAAGAGGAAAGCCTTAAAATAATCCTGGACAGCCTCAACATGGGGGTTTTCACCGTGAACCGGAACGGACTGCTCACGTTTTTCAACAGCGCTGCCGAAAAAATTTCCGGATACAACCGGATGAATCTTTTGGGAAAAACATGGCGGGTGCTTTTCAATGAAAAGCTGGCAGATGAAGCGAGCAGTCTCAGCCGTGCAATGAAAAACGGCAGCTCGGCCACCGGAGAGAACGGATTCATGATCGGCGCCCAGGGGGAAAAAATCCCGGTGAATGTGGACTATATACCGCTTCTGAACGATCACCGCCAGCTGGTCGGCGGATTTGCCACACTGCAGGACATGACCCTTGCAAGGGAACTCGACAAGGCCAAGACCGAAAAATACCAGTTTCACGACATGATCGGCCGGTCCCCTGTGATGCAGAAAATATTCGACATGGTCAGGGTGGTGGCCAATACCGAATCCACCGTGCTGATCCAGGGGGAAACCGGCACGGGAAAGGACCTGCTTGCCAAAATCATCCATTCCGAAAGCAACCGAAGGGACCGCCCTTTTGTGAAAGTCAACTGTGCCGCCATCCCCGACAACCTTATCGAATCCGAGATCTTCGGTTATATAAAAGGCGCCTTTACCGGTGCGGACAGGGACAAACCCGGCAGATTCAGCGAGGCCGATACCGGCACGATCTTTCTGGATGAAATAGGCGAAATTCCCCTCTCCCTTCAGGCCAAGCTTTTACGGGTACTGGAGGACAAAGAATTTTACCCCCTGGGCAGCCGTTTTGTCAAAAAAGTCAATGTCCGGATCATTTCCGCCACGAACCGGCGGCTTGAAACCCTTGTAAAAGAAAGGAAGTTCAGGGAAGACCTCTTCTACCGGCTCAATGTTTTCCGAATCGATCTGCCGCCCATCGTCGAAAGAAAAGCGGACCTGCCGGTGCTCATCCAGCATATCTTGAGAAACCAGGCCGCCACCATGAAAAAATCGCCTGTCAGCATCAGTGAAGAGGCCATGAAACAGCTTCTGAACTATACGTATCCGGGAAACATACGGGAGCTTGAAAATATCATCGAGCATGCCATCATCGTCTGCCAGGAAAATATCATCATGTCAAAACACCTGCCGCTGTATGTTTTTGAAAACCGGAAAAACGACAGGCCCCTTCACCCGCCTGTGGCGGCAGCGGAGACGGAATCGGCAGGCACGGCGGCGGTCAGCCTCAAAGATGAAAAAGAAGAACTGCTGTCCTTCCTGGATAACCACAACTGGCACCGCGGAAAAACCGCATCGGCCCTGAACATTGACAGATCCACCCTCTGGCGGAAAATGAAGCGGTTCAACCTGTTGTAGCCCTGTGCCATTGCATATGTTTCAATTTATTGCGCAATACACTTTAAGTTTTAATTCCAATTAGTTAAACAGAGAGGTGTTGCATTTATTGCGGCATCCCGGTCTGAAACAGCCCCCGCCGGACAAGGTTCAAGTCAAAAGCGTTCAGTCATACACAGGGATATACAGGCTTTTTTTGTCCTGTTCAGGGAATGGCACACAATATGCTTTATGTGGAAAAGAGCGGGAAAAAACCGGCTGTGACGGAAAAATATAAAAATACAACCATAAGGTCTCGCAACGTGATCGCGGAGGAAAAAGAAAATCACTTCCATTCTGATACTCAACCATGAAGCCGAAACAGAAGCGTTCTTAAAAACGTTTCTGGTCAATCAGGGGTTCAGCGTCAAAACGGCACAGGCGGAATCGGCACTTGAAACTCAGGCCCCGGACTGCCGGCCGGACGTTCTGATTGTCGATCAGCCGTTTTATGAGAACGGGGAGCTCGCTTTTCTGAACTGTCTAAAACAGACCCCTGTTATATTCATTTCGAGCATCCCTCCGGAATCTCTGGTTCACTATCGCAAAATAAAGCAGTTGCGGAACAAAGCCGACTTTGTCTTTCTTGAAAAACCCCTTCAGGAAGATGAACTGCTGCATTCCATTAATACACTGACCACAAAAATACGGTCTGACAAACACAACAACCAAAAGGGATGAATATTATGGCTGCACGTATCGGATTTTATATATGTCACTGCGGAATTAACATTGCCGGCATGGTGCGGGTGGAGGAAGTCGCGAAGTATATATCGGAACTTGACAACGTTGTGGTATCCAAAGACTACAAGTTCATGTGTTCCGATCCCGGACAGGAGTTGATTGAGAATGATATCAGGGATTACAACCTGAACCGGGTGGTGGTGGCGTCCTGTTCGCCGAGGCTGCATGAAAAAACCTTCCAGGGTGTGTGCGCCCGGTCAGGACTCAATCCGTACAACTTCCAGATGGCATCGGTCAGGGAACAGGTCTCATGGGTGACCGACAACATGGACACGGCCACGGACAAAGCCAAAACCCTGGCGCATGCGGCCGTCAACAGGGTCAATTTCCATGAGGAACTTGAACAGCGAACCGTCAGCATCAATCCGAACATCCTGATAGTGGGCGGCGGTATCAGCGGGATGCAGGCCGCCATCGATATCGGCAAAGCCGGACTGAAAGCGTATCTGGTGGAAAAGGATACCACGATCGGGGGGCACATGCTCCAGTTTGACAAAACCTTTCCCACACTTGACTGCGCCGCCTGCATCGGTACCCCGAAAATGGTGGAAACCGCCCAGAATCCCAACATAGAGCTCTATACGTACAGTGAAGTGGCAGATGTTTCCGGTTACATCGGAAACTACAAAGTCCGGATCCGCAAGAAAGCCCGCTACATTCTGGACAAATGCACCGGATGCGGCGAATGTGAAACCGTCTGCCCGGTCACCATGCCGAGCGACTGGGATGTGGGGCTTAAAGAGAGGAAGGCTGTCTACAGGTCTTTTCCCCAGGCCGTCCCCATTACCTACTGCATTGACAAAAGGGCGGTTGCCCCGTGCCGGTTTGCCTGTCCGGCCGGCACCAATGTCCAGGGATATGTGCAGATGGTCAAAGAGGGCAAATACCAGGAAGCCCTCAACATCATAATGGAGAGGCTTCCCCTTCCCGGTACCCTCGGCCGGGTCTGTCCCCATATGTGTGAAAATGAGTGCCGGAGAGCGCAGATAGACTCGCCGGTGTCCATAAGGGCATTGAAACGGTTTGCGGCTGACCATGCCGCACTGTCAGACGTCCCCTTCGAGATGGAAGACCCCAAAGATCAGCGTGTGGCCGTGGTCGGATCCGGACCCGCCGGACTGACCGTGGCATACTACCTGCGCAGAAAAGGCTACGATATTACCCTCTTTGAAGCCCTTGAAAAGGCCGGCGGCATGCTCAGAACCGGCATACCGGATTACCGGCTGCCCCCGGAGGTGCTTGACGAAGAAATCGACCATATCGTATCCAAAGGCATTGAACTGAAGACCGGCACCGCACTGGGCAGGGATTTTACCGTCTCCGGTCTCAAGGAGGCGGGATTTGACGCTGTGTTCCTGGGAATCGGGGCGCATCGTCCCGTCAAAATGAACATTGAAAATGAAGATGCCGACGGGGTGCTGGATGCGGTACCGTTTCTGCGAAAAGAAAATCTGGAGCGGACCGGTTCCGCCGGCAAACGGGTCGTCGTGGTCGGCGGCGGGAATGTGGCCATGGATGCCGCCCGTATGGCGATCAGGTCCGGTGCCGGGGAGGTGACAATTGTCTACCGGAGAACGGAAAAGGAGATGCCGGCCGATCATGAAGAGATTGAAGGCGCCAGAGAAGAGGGCATTGCATTTGTCACCCTTGCAGGGCCGAAACGCGTCATCCAGACAGACGGGAAAGTAACAGGGCTCGAGTGTATCGAAAACGAGCTCGGCCCGGCCGATGACAGCGGCAGAAGAAGGCCTGTGCCGATCGAGGGGAGTGAATACGTGATCACATGTGACATGATTATCCCCGCCATCGGGCAGAGGGCCGAAACCGACCCGGTTACGGCGGATACGGACCTGGACCTGACCGCCTGGGGCACCTTTACCGTGGATCATGAAACAATGGAGACCTCCGAAGCGGGGATCTTTGCAGCAGGCGATGCCGTAACAGGTCCCTCGACCGTGGTGGAAGCCGTTGCCGGCGGCCACAAGGTGGTCAAGGCGATTGACCGGTATCTTCAGGGCCGCATGGATCGGTATGAAGCCGAACGGAAAAAAGAGAAAAGCCGGCCGGATGAAAAGGATTTCTTACCCGTACCGGAAAATACCCCGCCGGTTAAGCGGGCGGCACCGTCTCTCCTTGATCCGGATGAAAGAAAACACGTCTTTGAGGAAGTGGATCAGGGGCTGGACGAGGTGTCGGCCAGACGGGATGCGCAAAAATGTATCAACTGCGGGGGCTGCTGCGAGTGCATGCAGTGTGTTCAGACCTGTCAGGTCGGGGCTGTGGACCATTTCCAGGAAGATGAAATCGTTGAGGTGGAAGTGGGGAGTATTATCACGGCCACCGGCTACAATGCACTGGACCCGACCCCCATGACCGTCTACGGCTACGGTAAATATCCCAACGTGTTCACCAATTTCGAGTTCGAACGGTTGAGTAACGCCACCGGCCCCACCGGCGGCGACATCCTCATCAGGGATGAAAACAACGCGCTTTCCCGAAAACCTGAGAGTGCCGCCATTCTCCACTGTATCGGCAGCAGGGACAAAAATTACCACGAATACTGTTCCCGGGTATGCTGCATGTATGCCCTGAAATACGCCCATCTGCTGCATGAAAAAGTGGGACCGGACACAAGGGTCTACAATTTTTATATCGACATGCGCTGTTTTGGAAAAGGGTACGAGGAATTTTACCAGAAATGTCAGGAAGAAGGCACCATTTTTATACGGGGAAAGGCGGCTGAAATCACCGACCGGCCCGAGACCGAATCCGAAAGAAACAAACTGATCGTGATCGCCGAGGATACGCTGCTGGCTGAGTCGGTGCGGATTCCCGTCGACATGGTCATTCTCTGTTCGGCCATGGAGGCCAGGGAAGATGCAAAGGAAATTGGCCGCATACTCGGCATCAGTGAAGGAAGTGACGGGTTTTTCCTGGAGGAGCACCCCAAACTCGGGCCGCTCGACACATCCACAAACGGTGTGTTCATCGCCGGCGCCTGCCAGGGACCCAAGGATATCCCCGATTCCGTGGCCCAGGCATCCGGTGCGGCGTCAAAATCTTTGCAGCTTGCCTCAAAAGGCGAGGTGGAAATAGAATCCGCCATTTCCTATATCGATCCCGATATATGTGCGGGCTGCCAGACCTGCATCGGTTTGTGCCCGTACGGTGCCATCGAATTTGACAATCGGCGCATGGTCTCGGTGGTTAACGAGGCGTTGTGCAAAGGATGCGGTTCCTGCGCCGGATTCTGTCCCAGTGGTGCCGCACAGGTAAGGCATTTCAAGGAGAAACAGATTTTTGCAGAGCTCAGCGGTGTGATGGAAGCGATAAACCAGGTTGGAATCTAAACGTAAGGGAGGATATAAATGGAAGACTTTGAACCCAAGATCATTGCCTTTGTATGCAACTGGTGTACTTATACGGCAGCAGACCTGGCCGGCACGTCCAGGAAAAAGTATCCGGCCAACGTAAGGCTGATTCGGGTTATGTGTACCGGGATGGTGGATCCCAAGTATGTGCTGAAGGCCTTTCTGGAAGGAGCGGACGCGGTGCTGGTTAGCGGATGCCATCCGGGCGACTGTCACTATATCAACGGCAACTTCAAGGCGCGGAGACGGATAAAACTGCTGCACGAAATCCTGTCCGGTTTTTCCATTGAAAAGGAGCGGCTCCGCCTGACCTGGATCGGGGCAAGTGACGGCATCGCGTTTGCCAAAACCATCGAGACCATGGTGCATCAGATTAAAAAACTGGGACCGCTAACCCAGGACAAACAAATGGTAATATAAGGGGAGAATTATGAACACCGAGCATGTGATCAAACAGACCGACTACCTTTCGGCTGCCAGGACCTTTTTCAAATCCCTGCTTGATACGGGCGAAATAGAAGCCGTACTGGTTCCGCTCAACCAGAGCCGCAAAAACGACATTCTGCCGGCCCTTGTAACGGAAGGCGAGGATATGGAAAATGCCGACCCCTTTTCTCCCTGTTTTCCGATAAACAGCGCAAAACTGGTTTCCAGGATCACCCGAAAGGGGCTTGGGAAAAAAACAGCGGTTTTCATGAGACCCTGCGAGATAAGGGCGCTGGTCGAGCTTGTGAAACTGAAGCAGGCCGATCTGACCAACCTGGTCATCATTTCGTGGGACTGCCTTTCCGCCTTTCCAAACAAGGTTTTCAACGAAAAATTCAAGGAAAAAGGCGACGTATTTACCACCGAGTACATTGCCGCCAGGCTGCCGGCATCGTTTACGGATGATTATGACGGGCATATTGCCACTGCCTGCCGGATATGCACCGACCCGTTTCCCGCCAATGCGGACATTGTCATCAATCCCGATCCGGATGATGCCGTAGCCGTCAGGGTGCATTCGGAAAGTGAAAACGGCGAACACTTTCTCTCACAGATGAATCTCGAGACCGGCGACGCTTCCGACAAACGGAAGGAGCGGCAGAAAAACGTCAGGGCGGAACTCAAGGAAAACAGGGAATCTGTATTCAATGAACTGCATGAACAGACGTCCGATTTTTCCAAACTCAGCGACTACTTTTCGTCCTGTATAAACTGCTATAACTGCCGGGTGGCATGTCCGGTATGCTACTGCAGAGAATGTGTCTTCAACACGGATGTGTTTGATTATGAACCCATGCAGTATTTAAAGCGGTCCGCCGCCCGGGGCACATTGCGCATGCCTACGGACACCCTGTTTTTCCATCTGACCCGGATGATCCATATCGGCCTTTCCTGTGTGGGATGCGGTCAGTGTGCCAATGCATGCCCCAATGACATCCCCCTTGCAGAACTGTTCATGAGCACGGCCCAAAAAGCCCAGGACGGATTCGGTTATGTGTCGGGCGGTAGTGTTGACGAGGATCATCCGCTGTCCGTATTTTTTGAAAATGAATTTAACGACGTGACAGGCGTATAGGGGGCCGTAATGACTGAAATGAAAAGCAATGCACTGGTAGTCGGCGGCGGCATAAGCGGTATCCGGTCTGCCCTTGACCTTGCCGAAAGGGACTTCACCGTCACACTGATCGAAAAAGCGCCTTATACCGGGGGAATGCTTTCCAGACTGGATCACCAGTTTCCCACAAACGGCTGCGGTATCTGCCGGATGCTGCCCATGGCCGACAGGGATGCCGCCCAGCAGTTCTGCCTGAGAAGAGGATTTTTCCACGACAACATTACGGTGTTGCATGCCACCACGCTCGACGAGCTCGACGGAGAACCGGGAAATTACACAGCGGTTTTAAAACAGCGGAAAACGTACATCGATCATGACCGGTGCATCGGATGCGGCAAGTGTGCCGAGATCTGTCCGGCCGAAACCCCGGACGAGTTCAACATGGGCCTTTCCGTAAGAAAGGCGGCCTATCTGCCCTCTCCCCATGCCATCCCCAACACCTACGTCATCGATCCCGAGGCCTGTACACTGTGCGGTGAGTGTGTATCCGTATGCCCCACCGATGCAATCTCGCTTCCCGAAGACAGGAAAAAAGAGTTCCATATTATTGTGGTGGATGATGAACAGATTGTAAGGGATTCCTTAAAAGAGATATTCGATTTTGAAGGGTATGCCGTAAGTGCCGCCGGTTCCGGGAAAGAAGCGCTGGACCTTTTGAGCGAACAGAAATTTTCCCTGATGCTGCTCGATATCAAAATGCCGGAAATGGAAGGTACGGAAGTACTGAAAAAGGCCAAAGAAATCGATCCGGACCTAGAGGTGATCATGATGACGGCGTATGCCACGGTTGAATCGGCTGTTGAAACCCTTAAAACCGGGGCAAAAGACTACATCATCAAACCGTTTGACGATGAGAAACTGATAAGTATGGTGTATGCGCAGTACACGGAACAGATGCCGGCCGACGATGTCACGGTCGAACTCAGCACCCAGGCGGTGATTCTCTCATGCGGCACCCGTTATTACTCGCCTGCAGATGATGAAAAAGACACGTTTGGATACAGTGCGTATCCTGATGTGGTGACCAGTATCGAATTCGAACGGATTCTCAGCGGGACCGGCCCGTTCGGCGGTGAATTCAAGAGACCGTCCGACGGTAAGAAGCCCGGGAGAATCGCCTGGCTCCAGTGCATCGGATCGCGAAACCTTCAGAAACAGTCGGAATACTGTTCGTCCATCTGCTGTATGTATGCATTGAAAGAAGCGGTTCTCGCCAAACAGAAGTTCGGCAGTGATATCGAAACCGTGATCTACTACATGGACATGCGCTGTTTTGTAAAGGATTTTGAAAAATACCGGAAAACAGCCGAGGAAGAATACGGGGTGAAACTGATAAAGGCCCGGCCCCATTCGGTGGTGCTTGACCCGGAAACCGGCAGCCTCTCTGTCAGAATAAGCGAAGACTCCGGGACGGTAAACCGGGAAACTTTTGACATGGTCGTGCTGTCCGTCGGCCAGCGAACGGCTTTTCAGACGGACACGCTCCGTGATATCACCGGTTTTGACGTCAATGAATTCGATTTCCCAAAAGACAGCCTGCTGGATACGGAAGAGCGGCAGGGGGTGTTTGTCGGCGGATCGTTTTCCGGTCTCAAGGATATCAGTGAAACCGTTATTTACTCATCTGCCGCTTCATCCCGGGCGGCCGAACTGATCGAAAACACGAACACCGCCAGTGAATTCCGGGACGCTTTCCGGACGGACAGCGGCGAGACGGTTTACAAAGATGTGTCAAAGGAAGAACCGGTTACGGCGGCGGTTCTGTGCAAATGCCCCGGCCAGAGCTCCGGCTATTATGAGGCCGTCACCCGTATCGCAGAGAATCACCCCCTGATCAACACCCTCATGGTGGTGGACGGTTTGTGTACGGCAGAGGGATGGCAGACCCTTATGGATGAAATCGGAAACAGGCAGTTCAACCGGCTGGTGATCATGGCCTGTATCCCCTGCCTGTTCAAAAGCCGGCTTGCCGAAATCTCCGCCCGGACCGGACTGAACGAATGCTACCTGGAAGCGGTCGACATTCTGGATATGGCCGAAGATCTGGCGGCATTCAACCTGAACACGGCGGTCCACCGGGTACGGCAGGCCAGCGTCCCCGTGGAAAGAGAAATTTTTGTTGTTCAAAAAGTTCTGGTGATCGGCGGGGGCATTGCCGGCATGAATGCCGCCCTGGCATGTGCCGCCGGCGGAAGTGAAACGGTCATTGTGGAAACATCGGGCGAACTGGGCGGAAACCTTCGCTGGCTCAGAAACAATATCGACGGCACGAATTTTACCGAACAGCTCGACCGTACCCGGGAGAAAGTGGAAAAAGAGGCGCGGATTACCGTCTATAAAAACAGCTGTGTGGCGGACACCACAGGCGAGACCGGCAACTTTTCAACCCTGATTGAAACCGCTGAGAGCGACGACGACACCCCGCACAGGGAAACCGTAAAACACGGGGCGGTCATTATCGCCACAGGCGCGGCTGAAGCGCCGGTGGACGCCTACGGCATCGATACCAGTGACGCCGTCATGACGCTGCGCACATTTGAAGAAAAAATGTCAGAGGGGACGCTGGAGGCCGGGAATCTCGAAACCGTGGTGATGATTCAGTGCGTTCAGTCCCGGGACGACAACAAGGAATACTGCAGCCGCATATGCTGCACTTCCGCCATCAAACATGCGCTGGACCTGAAGGGAAAAAATCCCGATATCCAAATCTATGTACTTTACCGGGATATCATGACCTACGGGTTTATCGAAAAATACTACACACAAGCCAGGGACAAGGGCATTGTCTTTATACGGTACACCCTTGACCGGATGCCCTCTGTTCAGTTTGACGGGGAAAGACCCCTCGTGTCGGTGTATGAATCGATCATCGGCAGTGACATCGAGATCGAAAGTGATGCGGTCGTGCTGGCGTCCGGCATACAGCCGGCCTCCCTGGCCGATATCAGCGGGTTTTTCAGTATCCGTCAGGACAGTTACGGGTTTGCGCAGCAGGGAGACGAAAAATGGCGGCCTACTGACACCACGACCGACGGCATTTTTGTGTGCGGCACAGCGGCCGGGCCGCGAAATGTGGAAGAGAGCATCGCCACCGCCCGTTCGGCAGCCCAGAGGGCGCTCCGGATTGTCAGCAGACAAAAACTTGTCTCCTCCCGGATCACCGCCCGAATAAAAGAGAGTCTCTGCAGTATGTGCCTGAGGTGCATCGACGTCTGTCCCTATAATGCAAGAATGGTGGATACCGACCGGCAGAAAATCCATATCAACCCGGCATTGTGCCAGGGATGCGGATCATGCGCCGCTGTCTGTCCCAACAGCGCTTCCTACGTCAGCAACCTGGTTGATCAGCAGTTTTTCAACATGATAGAATCAGCGGTACAATAACCTATCCAGGAGAAATCCAATATGAACGACCTTACCCCCCTTAAAGAGCTGGTTAAAACCTGTATGCAGTGCGGCACCTGTACGGCATCCTGTCCCAACTCCGCTGCCATGGATATAACGCCGAGAAAATTGTGGCGGCTGGTCCTGATGGACCGCACGGATGATATATTCAGCTCATCCACCTTCTTTTTATGCTCCACATGTTATACGTGCACCCTCAGGTGTCCCAGGGGACTGGAACTGACCCGTGCCATGTCCACGTTGAAGGAAGTGGCGACCAAAGCGGATATACCCAGATACAGGGTGTCCTCCAGATTTTATTCAAGCTTCATGGAAAGCGTCAGGCGTCACGGCCGGGTCAGGGAAAGCGAGTTTTTAACCCTCTATTTCATGGCAATGAAAAATCCGCTGCTCCCGGTAAAGTTTACCTCGCTCGGGCTCAAACTTATGAGCAAAAACAAGGTGAAATTCCAGGTGCCGTCCAGACCTGACAAAGACCCCATGGTCCGGTTGTTTGACAAAGTATCTCAAATAGAGGAGCGAAAATGAAATACAGTTATTATCCGGGGTGCTCTCTTGAAGCCTCTGCAATGGAATACGACGTGTCCACAAGGGCGCTGATGACGGCACTGGATACGGAACTGGTTGAAATCGAGGACTGGAACTGCTGCGGTGCTACGGCAGCTGAACCGGTGAGCCGCCTTCTCTCATATGCCCTCCCCGCCCGGAATATGGCGCTTGCTGAAAAAGCCGGACGGCAGGATATTCTGGTGCCCTGCAGTGCCTGCTATTTAAACCTGAAAAAGGTGGAAATCGAAAAAAAACGCGACATGACCCTTTCCGATGAAATAGACGAAGTGCTGGCCGAAGAAGATCTCGTCCTTGAAAACCGGCTCAATGTCAGGCACCTGCTTGATGTGCTGGCAAACGACATCGGTTCCGGCATCATGGCGGCCAAAAAGGTCCGGGACCTGTCCGGTCTGACGATCGCGCCGTACTACGGATGCCAGGCGGTTCGGCCCTATCAGGTTTTTGACAACGGAGAAGCCCCCCGCTCCATGGAACCCCTGATAACCGCCTGCGGTGCGTCTGTTCTTCAATGGACAGCCAGTGCGAAATGCTGCGGCGCTTCCAACATGAACACCAAAAGCCATGCAGCGGAAAAACTGGTACAGCATATTCTGGAAGATGCGGCAGGGGCTGATGCGATTGCGACTGTCTGTCCCATGTGCCAGCTGAACCTGGAGGGTTACCAGGAAAAGATATCCAGAAATGCGGGGCGGGATCTTTCCATATCCGTTATCTATCTGCCCCAGCTTATCGGGACGGCACTGGGGCTTTCAAACAAAGCGCTGATGCTCAACAAGAATCTCGCCCTTAAAAAAGAGGTGCTGGAGAGGCTTACCGCCTAGTTGCCGCTGTTTCCGTCAAGGGGGAGGGTAATCACGAAGTCGGTCCCCTTTGATTTTTCGGAATTCACGGAAATTTTTCCGTTGTGCTGTTTGACGGACTTGTCGGTTATAAAGAGTCCGAGGCCGGTGCCGCCGGTCCCCTTGCTGGAATGAAACAGGGTAAAGGCGTTCTCGACTTCGGACTCCTCCATGCCGATACCGTTGTCCGAAATCACAAATTCGACCGCTCCCTCCTTTTCAGTACAGCTGAGGGTGATCTGATGGTCGGTCTCTTTGGTGTCATTTATACAGGCGTCCACCGCATTTTCAAGAATGTTCAGAAAGGCGGAATGCAGCACTCCCGCATCGCCTGAAAATTCAATGGTTTCGTCCGCAACCAGGCTTTTGACCTGAATACCGTTCTTCTCCGCCCGGGGTTTAATCACGTTCACAAGGTCGTCAACAAATTGTTTGGCGGTGAGCCGTTCCTTTTTAAGATCGCGGTCCTTGGCAAAAAACAGGATATCCAGGATCAGCTTCCGGATTTTGTGGGTCATCTGCTTTACCATCTCAAGCCCTTCTTTGGCCTGGTCCTCGTCCTGTTTTGAGAGCGCCGAATCCAGCACATAAACACCGCCGTCCAGCCCCGTCAGAAGCCCTTTGATGCCATGGGATATGGAACCGACCATCAGCCCCAGGGATGTCAGGTGATTCTGGATGTCCACGATCTGGTTGATATCAGTGGCGATAATCATTGCGTCCGTCACCTCTCCGGCGGCATCCGCCACGGGTGACGACCAGGCCAGGTAAGATTTCTCTTTCTCTTTGCCCGCCTTGAACGTCACTTCGAGCTGATCGGACGTCTGTGACGTAAAACAGTTGAGTGCCGGACACTTGTCACAGGGTGTCTCCCGCATCATCAAAGCGGCGTAACAGTAATCATGGATCTCCCCGAACTTGTTTTTAAACAGCCGGTTGGAAGCGGTGATTTCAAGATCCCGGTTTACAAAGAAAATCACAAGGGGCAGATTGTCCATTACCGAACGAATGTCGGTTTTTTCCTCCCGGCTTTCCGGCTCCGATGCCCCGACCTTTTTCAACGCCTCGGATTTTTCGGACACGAGCTTTTCCAGATTCTCGGTATAATCGGACAGGCGCTGCCGGAGTTTGATTTTCTCCTCCGCTCTGTCCATGGCGACCTTGAGGCTTTCCACATCCACCGGTTTGGTGATAAACTCCACCGCCTCGTTCCGGAAGCTGTTGATGGCGAGATTCATATCCCCGTGCCCGGTGATCATGATAATTTCGGTATAAGGGGACTCGGTCTTGATTCTTTTCAAAAGCGCGATACCATCCATCCCCGGCATTTTGATATCGGTCAGCACGATGGGGAAACCGAAGCGATGAAACATCTCCAGGGCTTTTTCCCCGTTTTCAGCCGTCTGGACGTCATATCCCATATCGGACAGGGTAATGCCGAGCACCTCCCGGATGTCTTCTTCATCATCGACCAGAAGAACCGGATTTGATTTTTCTTCAGACGTCACGTACTCATTCCTTCCTGTGTCTCTTGAGGCAGGTGTATCTGAAAAACCGTCCCCGTCTCAGAGGTTTCGCGTATCTTGATCTCACCGTTGCATTCCCGCACGATCCCGTAGCTGATGGAAAGGCCCAGACCGGTGCCTTTCCCCACCTCCTTGGTTGTAAAAAAAGGTTCGAAAATCTTGTCCGCCACATGATCCGGTATGCCGCCGCCGGTGTCTCCGACTTCCACATACACACGCCTGTTTTTACCGTATGCCTTTACCGTGATTTCCCTGTTCTGGTTCAGCGCTTCAAACCGTTCGTCCGGTTTCGCCTCTATTGCATCCCGTGCGTTTATCAGCAGGTTGATGATTACCTGCTCGAGTCGGTTGCCGTCTCCCCTTGCCGGCGGCAGGTCTTTCTGAATATCGAAGGCAATATCGATCCCCCTTACCTTGAGCTGCTGACTGAAAATGTCGTAGGCGGAATCTATTATAGCTTTCATGTCAACCTTTTCAAGGGCCGTGTCCGATTTCCGTGCAAAATCCCGCATGTGGGTGATAATCTTGGACGCCCGGTCGATATTTGAATCGATTTTCAAAAGCAGATTGTTGAGCGTGTCAATATTAATTTCTTCGCCTTTTTCGATTTTGGAGACAAAAAACGAAGAAGACGTCTTGATGACGGAAAGGGGCTGATTCAGTTCGTGGGCCACGCCGGTCGCCATCTCTCCCAGGGTTGCCAGTTTGGCGGCCTGATTCAGCTTGGCTTCCGTTTCCAGGCGTTCCGTGATATCCGATGTGGTGACAAGGAGCACTTTTCTGCCGGGATACTGGGAGGGAGAAATCCAGACATCCACATATATCACCTTGCGGTCCTTTTTATAGTGCCGGACACTGTTTAGAAGGGATTTGTTTCTCAGCTCCGCTGAAAAATCGGCATCCGCCCGGTCTACGAAGAAACTGTTGAAATCCGTGTCCTTGATATCCGCCTTTTGGTAGCCGTACACCTGGAAAACACTCTCGTTGCAGTCCACAATCTTCAATGAATCGTAATCGAGCACGAATACGGGGGTGGGGATGTTGTTGAATATGGCGTGGTATTTTTTCTCGGACTGTTCCAGCTTCACTTCCAGCTGCCGCCGGTCCGTAATATCCAGATTGATCTCCATGGCCGCCACGATCTCTCCCCTGGCATTTTTTACAGGAGACGTCCGGACGATCCAGTATTCCATGTTGCCGTCTTTGCTGATGCCGTGCTGTTCGGAATAGTGGGGTTTGCCGTCCCGGAAGGTTTCTTCCACAGGGCACTCCTCACACTTGGTTTTTCTGCCCTTGTAGGCCTGGTAGCAGTATTCGCCGGGACTGGGGTTGTATTTTCTGTAGAACTCCTTGTTAAAGTTAATCAGTTTGTAATTTTTGTCCTGGACCGTGATAAGGCAGGGGACCCGTTCAAAAAGCTCCTGATATTCATTTCTCTGCTTTTTCAAGATCTTCTGGTCGTCATGAATCCGTTGGCTCATATCGGTAAATGCCTGGGCAAGCTTGCCGATTTCACTTTCAGGGTCGGCTTTGACAGGCCGGATCTCTTCGGGAGAGGTGATGTGCTCGGTCTCTTCTGTCAGCTGCTGAACAGGCCGGATCACGAACCGGTAAATAAACAGGAATATAAAAATAGACGGCACGATAAAAATCATCACGGCAAGGAGAAAGATGCTGTGTTCGTAGCTCTTTATTTCCGCCTGGGTTTCTTCCAGGGAAACCACGATATCCAGGGCGCCCAGTACCTTGTCCGCTTCATTGTGAAAATGGCAGCTGCCGGCGCAGCCGGGTTCGTTGTAAATCGGGGTCAAAATGCCGAGGTGCTTCTTATCGGACCCGGTGGTGAAAATCCGTTTGCGCTGTTTCAAAGTGAGGTCCACGAGCGGGGGGGCCTGCTGGTGGCATACGTGACAGACCGGGGATTCCAGATGGACCGCTTTATTGACTTCCGCCTGGATATTGGAGAATTTGACATACCCCTTTTTGTTGTAAATCCGGATCTTGTCGATTTCTTTCTGCCGGGCCACGTTCTGTATGATCTGGTTGATGTCGTCCCGGGAATTGAGCATCATGGCGTAATGGGTGCCGAGTTTGACCGTCTTGCTGATACGGTCGGCGTCTTTGACTGCATCATCCAGCAGGTAATTTTTCTGGTGGCGGATACTGAAGAAAGCCCATACGGAAACGGCGAGAAAAGAGACACAGCCGAGCACCAGGATGATTTTGAATACCAGGCTGTGTTGAATTCTGTTCAGAAAAGACGGCATGGCGGCATTTGCACCCTCTTTTACCCGATCGTGTTTTTGACGATTCCTATGAGCTGCTCCGGATCAAACGGCTTGGAAAGCCAGGTGATGGCCTTGTCGATTGAATGGTGCCGGCTGGCAAGACCGCTTATAACAATGACGGGAATATCCTTGTACTCCTTGTGTTTGGACAGCCGCCTGAAAAACCGCGGTCCCCACTCTTTGGGCATTTCAAGGTCCAGGGTGATCAGGTCCGGGTTTTCCCTTTTCAGGACCTCGAATGCTTCTTCACCGTCCCTGGCTGAGCATGCTTCATATCCATTGTCATTAAAAATATTGGTTAGATATTTTACAATAACAGGGTCGTCATCCACAACAAGAATCTTTTTTGCCATTTTATATCCCCCTTGTTTACAATTAATTTTCCTTTTTGTGACATCCGGCGCAGGTCACAGGACCTGCCGCCTCCAGGATATGGCACGCTCTGCATCGCTCATGGTACCGGGTTAAAAGTTCCATCTGTTTCGGGTCACTGCTGTCATAATGGCAGTCCGAACAGTACATGTCTTCAGAGGACTCTCCTTTCACCAGATTGCCCACCTCGTCGTATACATGATGACAGGTGGCGCAGTCATAGAAATCGGCATGGTCCTCGTGGTTGAAGCATGCAGGGGGCCTGGACGGATTTTCAAACGTGGGGTCGCTGAACCTTTCACAATCGGTTCCAAAAGCCGCAACTGCCCCAAACAATAAAAGTATAACCGCGGATATCAAAGTCGTTATGCCGGTCTTATTCATCTTCAATTGGTTTTTCCTCCTTTGTTATTCAGGCAGTTCAATGAGTTCGTAAATAATATCTCCCAGAAACTTGAGTTCCATGTCCACCCCGTAGTGGTGGATAATGTCTTCGAGACCGCCATGACAGTTATGGCACGGGGCGATAACGATTTCAGCGCCTTCAGCCTTGGCGGCAAAAAGCTGTTCCGCTTTGACTTTATTGCTCTCTACCCGGAAATCCTTGAACGGCGGGCCGCAGTTTATCACACCGCCGCCTGCACAACAGCAGTAGTTGTGTTCCCGGTTCGGTGTCATCTCGATAAAATGCTTGCAGGTGGCGTTCACCACGCTGCGCGCCATCTCGTGAAGGCCCCGCCCTCTTACGATATTGCAGGGATCATGCAGGGTCACCGGTGTTTCCAGCTTATGCTTGATCCTGATTTTTTCCTGACTGAAAATCTCGTGGTAGTATTCAATGGCATGGACCACTTCGATGGGGGGCATTTTCCAGCCGAGCGCGCGGTTTCCCATGTCATAGACAGACCGGAACGCGTGTCCGCATTCTCCCATCACGATCCGTTTCACTCTCAGATCCGCCGCCGCTTCAAAATGCTTGCGCTTGAGTCTTTCCATCAATTCGATATCACCGGTATACATGCACATATCACTGTTGTCCCACCCGGGGGAAGACGGCATGGTCCAGTTTTCGCCGGCCGCCTCCATGATCACCGCGGCCTGGTATATGAGATGGGCCCTGTATTTGGGTTCCGGACCGATGACAGAGTACATGACATCCGCCCCCTTCTTGTCCAGGGGAATCCGGAGATTCGCCATCTCTTCCTGTGCTTCCTCTTCCTGCCACATCAGTGTATCGATCCATTCATCGTCCTTGACCCACATCTGGTTGAAGGAAACGGAATGGCTGTGGGCCGTGTCCTGGATATAAAGCGGCACCACACCGAGTTTGTGGCAGATGCGCCGCATAACGGAAATCACATAGGCGATATCGATACCGAACGGGCAGTACATGGCACACCGCTTGCACATGTTGCACTGGGTATAGGCCACTATGGCGGCGCTTTTGATAAATTCCGGCGAAACTTTCCCCTTTTTTCTCATGATCTCCCACAGCGTCTGCTTCACTTTGCCGGCCGGGGAAAATCCCGGATCGCGTTCTCTCGAAAGAAAGTAATGGCAAGCCTCGCTGCAGAGACCGCAGTGAACACAGGTATCGACATACGTTTTGAGCCTTGCGCCGGTTTCACCTTTAAGCACCTGTTTGATAACCCGCTCGATTTTCTCCGGAGAAAGCTTTTCAACACCCTTTATCAAGCCTTCATCCTTCACATCAATGTTGTCGACAAGTTTTGAATCAGCCATTTGATACCTTTTCAATTAATGGTTAAAAATGAATTTTACCAGTCTTTCGCCATCCGGACCGCACCGAATTCAGACCCTGTATATCCCCTTATGAAGGGGAACAGGAACATGTGAAAAAGCTTGGTAAACGGTATAATCGCAAGCATGAGCTCTCCGGAAACAATATGTACAATTGTCATGGTGGGCGCGCCGGCCCACTGGTGATACACCCAGAATCCGGTGACAAAAGGCGCCGCCACGATGAGCAGTATGACAAAATCAAACCAGGTGGTTAAATATTTGACTTCCGGCACCACAATACGCCGTGCAAAGAAATATAAACAGGCACCGATGACCAGCAGGCTCATGGTATCGGCCACCGCGTTCGGCAGCGCGATCCAGCTGATATTGAAACTTTCGTGCCACAGCACAATATGAGAAAACAGAAAAATCGGCACGAGAATCAGGCATATGTGAAACACGAATGTGACGATGGTCATAACAGGATTTTTACGCATATTGGTGCTGGCAAAGGGAACAATCCAGTGAAGAATTGACCGCAGGGCATATTTGAGGTTCATATACTGGAAAATGACCCCGTCCTTTTTCCGTGCCAGGGAAAACAGCATGCCGAACCGGATAATACTGCCGCCGATAAATATGATAAATGCAATCCAAGCCAGGGGTCCTGTTACAAATGAATAAGCGGTATACATTCGGGACTCTCCTTATTTTTTAATTTCCACAACTTCTCTTGTGAACTGGGCATCTTTCATGCCTTTTACCAGAATTCTGGTGTTGTCATGACTGAAAACCGGGTCTTCGAGTCTGTTATACGCCGTGTCGATAATTTTCCCGTCCACTGCTGTAAAGTACCGGCCTGCCTTCTCTACCGTGGCGGCCACCCGGGTACCGTCCGGGCTGAAAACCGGCGTAAAGACCATATCAAAACTGTCGGGCCAGGGTTTGCCGTCCACCGCCACGCCCCATTTTCCCTTGTCTTTGAACACCACTGCCACCGAATTTCCCTCAGGGCTGAAAACCGGGTCGGTCAGGTATTCGCCGAACGTTATCTGCCAGGGTTTGTTATCCACCGCAATGGTCCATCTGCCGAAATCCGGCGCCACAATCGCTGCGATTGCATTCCCGTCCGCGGAATAAATATGGTGCCACATCTGGTTGTAGCCCCTGTCCCATATGATCTCGCAATCTTTTGCCAGATACCATTTGCCGCTCTCTTTTACAGGGGCGGTCACCGAGTTGTCAGCAGGTGAAAAGCGCGGTTCCCAAACGGAATGGAAGGTTTTCGACCAGAGTTTTCCATCCACCGCAATGGCATACTCATCGTAATTGAGGCGGATGCTTGCGGCAGTGTGCGCGGCATTGTTCGAAAACCGGGGGCTCCAGACATTCATAAAGCGCTTCTCCCAGGAAACACCGTCCACGGCAACCGAATAACAGCCTTTCTGAAATTTAAAAATCTCGCCTTCCAGTACCGGTTCGGTTTCAACAACAGCAGCCGTTTTTTTGCCGTCCGGGCCCAGCACCATTGAATTCAGCCTTGAAAAAGTCGCCGGCCAGGGGGCATCATTGACCGCCACCCCGTAGGCAAGGTCACTCTGTGTGGCGGCGGCGATATCTTTTCCGTCACGGCTTATTCTCATGTGCCATACAAATTCCCAGGTGTTCTCCCAGGGGGCATCGTCTGTTGAAACGGTCCATTCGGCCGTGTCCGAAACAAAAGCGGAGAGCCGGTCATCCGGACCATACGTGAGATTCCATATTTTATCATAGGTATTTTCCCAGGCATGAAGGGCCTCGTCTCCCTTCTGGGAGCAGACCGTAAATTCCATATCCTCGTTCCGGACCACGGCGGAAACGGTTTCTCCGTCATAACTTGCGATGGGCTCTTCTATATAAGGATACGCCTGTTCCCATTTTTCCAGATCCGCCACCACCTTTTTTCCGACATCCCAGTTCCATTTCTCTGTGTTTAACATATCAAATGCTCCTTAATGGATAACTGTTGATTGGTATAGCCAATGCATTTGCATATCATAATAACACTTTTTGTGCAAAACATTTCGCCCGGTACCATTTCCCTGAAACCCTTATGAAATTAGCAGACCAGATTAGTGAGGAATTGATTTTTTGTCAAGTGGGCATTAAAAAAGCGTTGCACAACAGGACAAATTGTTTTAGAACATGTTCTAATGCAATTTGATTCAACACGCTCTATGTAATTTAGAACATGTTCTAAAGTTTCTAACCATTTAAAATCAAACAAATATGAAGAGAAACGCCTCAAGCCCGGCAAAAATTCAGAAGATTATGGCGGCTTCCAGAACGCTTTTTATTGAGAAAGGATACGAAGAAACCTCGGTACGGGACATTCTGAAGGCGGCCGATATTTCCACCGGCAGCCTGTACAATTTTTTCACAAACAAGGAAGAAATTCTCCTTGCCGTCTACCGGGAGATCATCGATCAGGTTCACAGCACCTCCGAAGAAGCGACGGCGGAGCTAAACGATCCGCTGATGAGATTTTCCGTCTCGATTGCCCTTCAGGCCATTATTTTTCTGAGAAACACATCGCAGGTCAACATCTACCGCGCGGCCTTCAAGTCCCAATCCGTAGAAACCCATATGATTTCCCGCTGGACAAAAACACTTCGCCCTATTCTGGCCAATGCAGCGCTTTTTTTCAGCGACCGGGAGATACAGATCCGGGTGGTGGCGCTGAACGCCGCTGTAAATGCTGTCCTGGAAAAAGCCATTATCGGGGAAATACCCCTTCATGACCATGAGGCATATCCGCTTTTGATAAGGACGGGGCTCTGCCTTTTCGACATACCGGACCAGCAGATCGATGCCATCGTGAGAAAAACAGTAAAGCTTGTGGCCTGACGTGTTTTTCTGATAAAATGATATTATCACAATATACGCCTTTGCAACCCTTTACCGGAGAAAAGCCTGATTGAGTGCTGGTAAGAAAATCAAATACAAAATCGCGATCGTCGGGGGCGGGAGGGCCTGCAAATTTTTCCTGGAGCTTATCTCCACTGAATCCTTCCAGTATCTTGATATAGAGGTTCTCGGGGTATGCGACATTGATCCCGAGGCCGAGGGGATCAAACTTGCCCGGGAAAAGGGATTGTGCACGACCGACAACTTCAGGGATTTTTTCAAATTAAAAGATCTGAACGCGATCATCGAACTGACTAACAACAAGGTGCTTCCCGAGCTCATCGAAATGAGACCCGGAAATGTCGGCATTATCGAGCACAACATAGGGAAACTCGCCAGAAAACTTTTCGAGATGCACCATGAACTGGTGCAGACCAAACAAGAGGCCTCCTTTGATAAAAAATTCTATGAAATCCTGTTTCAGCAGACCAATCTGGGGGTTGTGGTTCTTGACACCGACTTCACGATCCTGGACGCCAACAGGGCGTATACCCGGACACTGAACAAACACATTGAAGAGATCGTAGGGGAAAAGTGCTACAAGGTTGTAAAGAGTTTCTATGTCCCCTGCCCCGCAGAGAGTGAAGAATTTGAATGTCCCCTGATAAAGACCATGGAAACCGGGAAATCGGCCCATATGATTCATGAATCCCGTATGGAAAACAATGATACGGCCTATTTCAACATTACCACCTATCCCCTGAAAGACAGCCGGGGCAACATATTCAGGATAATTGAACTGTGGCGCGACATTACATCGGTCATCACCAAAAAATGGGAAAAGCGGGTCCGGCGGATGGAATCCGACATGAAAAAACTAATACAGGAAGATAGGATGATAAGCCTTGGAAAGCTGGTGGCAAGCAGTGTTCATGAAATAAACAATCCAATCCAGGGCTTGTTGACATTCAGCTGTATGATGGAGGAAATCCTGCAGAAGGAACACATCAGCGAGAGAGACCTGGCTTCCCTGAAAGCGTATATGCCGCACATGACGCAGGAACTTGAGAGATGCGGGAATATCGTGTCCGGCCTGCTCGCGTTTTCACGGGGAAACGCCATGGAGTTTAAGAAAGTCAATATCAACGATATTATTGCCTCTGTGCTGTCCCTTACCGGCCACAAATTGGCACTTTCCGATATTGAACTGAAAACAGAGACGGCCGCTGTGCCGCTTACGATATACGGGGACGAAAACCAACTCCAGCAATGTCTGTTAAACCTGGTATTCAATGCCATCGAGGCCATGCCGGAAGGGGGCAGCCTGACGGTTTGTTCGAAACTCGATTCTGACGAAAAGACCATTGAAATTGCTATTGCCGACAGCGGATGCGGCATAGAATCAAAGGACATGGAACATATTTTTGATCCCTTTTTCACAACAAAAGAGATTGACCAGGGGACCGGACTCGGTCTGTCCATCGTGTACGGGATTATCAAGGATCACAAGGGCGACATCAGGGTGGAGAGCAGTCCCGATAAGGGCACAACCTTTATCATTCGCCTCCCTGCGGCCCAGAACTTTCAGGGATGACCCCAAAGGAGCTTTGCCCATGGAAAAGATGCGCATCATGGTCGTTGACGACGAGTTCGTGGTAAGAGAATCCCTTTATCACTGGTTCAGCAAAGAGGGGTACAGCACCACCACGTGTGCCTCCGGCGAAGAGGCGCTGGAAGCGCTTGAAAAAGCCTTCTATGATATTCTGTTCGTGGATATGAAGATGCCCGGAATGGACGGTTTTGACGTACTGGAAAAAGCCGGGGAGATCTATCCTGAGACCTCGGTTGTCATCATAACGGCTTACGGTTCCATCGATACGGCGGTCAAAGCGATGAAATCGGGTGCGGTGGATTATCTCCTCAAGCCGTTTAAACCGGAACAACTCTCGCTGGTGATGGAAAAAATCATGTACCAGAAAAAGGTGGACTCGGAATACCGGTATCTGAAAGGCCAGCTTGACAAGGTAACCCGGTTTGACAACATTATCGGGGAATCGCCTCCCATGCAGAAAATATACGACACAATCGATCAGCTGGCCGAATCGGATACACCGGTCCTTATTTTCGGAGAAACCGGCACGGGAAAGGAGCTTGTGGCCAAGGCCATACACGCCAAGAGCCTCAGAAACCAGTCGCCTTTTGTGCCCATCAACTGCGGCGCCCTGCCGGATTCGCTGCTTGAAAGCGAGCTTTTCGGCTACGCCAGAGGGGCGTTTACCGGGGCGGATCACGCCAGGAAAGGATTTCTCGAGGTGGTTTCCGGCGGCACCCTGTTCCTGGATGAAATCGGAGAAATCAGCTCAAAAATGCAGGTGGATCTTTTGCGGGTGCTTCAAGAGAAAAAAATCACCAGACTCGGTGAGAATCAGCAGACAGAAGTGGATTTCAGGCTTATCTCAGCCACCCGCCAGGACCTTGAGGCCAAGGTGGCCGAGGGGGCGTTCAGAAATGATTTTTTCTTCAGGATCAATGTCATTTCCATCACGATTCCCCCGCTTGCTGAGAGGCGGACGGATATCCCCCTGCTGGTGGATCACTTTATCAGCAAATACAGTCAGGAGACCACCAGGCAGATCCAGGGGATTGATAAGAATGCCGTGGCCTTTCTCATGGATCACGACTGGCCCGGAAATGTAAGAGAGCTTGAAAATGCAGTGGAGAGAGCGGTGGTGCTTTCAAAGTCCAGAATCCTTACAGCGTCGGATTTTGACTTCGTCCGGTCAAAGCGGAAAGAAAACGGTAAAAACCGGCCGCAGACCCTCAAGGATATGGAAAGGGCGCATATCAAAAAAATTCTGACGGAAAACAACTGGAACATTTCAAAATCCTCAAAAATACTGGGCATCGGAAGGTCCACCCTTCACAGAATGATTAAGCGTCATGGTCTGGAACAAACCTGAAAAAACCGTTATCCCCTTTTGCGCAAAAATTCAGCCCGTCGGCGGTATTGCACCGCTGTACCCGAAAGTCATCTCCGGCTCCCTTATCGGGGAAACCGGTCTGTATGCCGACATACTCCCCCCTCTCGATCTGCCCGTATACGCCTGGGACAAACGGCGGGGCCAGTATAACGCCGCCGCCATTATCAGTGAACTCGAGGCGGCAAAGACGGATTCCCAAGACATGGTCCTGGCCGTCACCGACCTGGACCTCTTTGTGCCCGTGTTCTCGTATGTGTTCGGCGAAGCAAGGGTGGGCGGCAATATTGCCGTTATCTCCACCTTCCGGCTAAAAAACAATCTGGAACGGGTGGTAAAGGTCGCCCTCCATGAATTCGGCCACCTCTGCAGCCTGGGCCACTGTCTTGCGGACAGCTGCCTGATGAATTTTTCCAGATCAACCGAACAGCTCGACAGAGGGGCCACGTATTTCTGCCGGTACTGCAGGGACCAGATCAGGTACTATCTGACTGCTCCCACAGAGGAAGGCCTGTAGCCCTGTCAAGCCCTCTTTCCAGAGGGGCGCCGGAAAAACTGTACACAATGAATTCACAGGCAAAGACAACCGTTCCCTCTCCCAGATGCCCGCCCATGCTCCGGCCGTTCCTGTCGGCGGCGGTAATGTGCGCATGCACCAGCGGTTTTCCCTCTTTAAGGGAGATGTTGCCGATGCATGACAGGATTTCAAGACGATCCTCAACGGTATGAGTTTCATACCGGAACGCTTCCTGATCGTAATAAGCCGTCACAAGCCTGGAAACGGCGCCTATCGCCTCTATCCTGCCAAGACCGACACCCGCCCGGGCGCATCTTTCGGTAAGGGTTTCAAGCAGCATCTCCCCTTTGGGTACCGTTCCCATGAAAATGTTCTTTATCTCTACCGGATGCCATACAGCCATTTTTATCCTCTCTTTGCAGCAGTTTCATTTTTATATCACTGTCTTTTTATAACACAGACAGGTTCCTCATATAAAAAATTATTTGACATTTTCCCAAAAAAATCCCTTACTGCTCTGTACAGGACAGTTACCGGCTGCCGAAAAACCCGGCACGTCAAGGACCACCCGCGAAGCGGGCGGCTTGGAATGTATGCATTCGCATACAAAACAAAAACACGTCAGTGTTTCAATCGTTGACGGTTGTAACCGGGGGTATAGCCCCGGTTTTGAAACAACCGATAAAACCGGCAGGTGTTTACACGTCAGAACAACTATCTGGTAACACAGGAACAAATATGTCGGAAAAATCCATGGAAACCCTTTCAAAACTGATTCAGAAGCTGCAAGCCCAGCTGTCGGTCTGCACCCGGTGCGGCGTCTGTCAGGGGGTCTGTCCCCTTTATGAGAGAACCCAGCAGGAAGCGGACGTGGCAAGAGGAAAGCTGGCACTTATCCACGGGTTGATGACAAACATGTTCACGGACCCTGACGGGGTACATGACCGTCTGAACCGGTGCCTTTTGTGCGGGTCATGCGCGGCCCACTGTCCCAGCGGTGTAAATGCGGTCGACATATTCATAAAAACAAGAATATTGATAACCGAATACAAAGGGCTCCCCCCCCTGAAAAAGTTTGTTTTCAGAAAAATGCTTGCCGATCCGGAAAGATTCGACACCTTGTTCGATCTTGTTCACGCCGTCCAGCCTCTTTTTTTACGCAGGCAGACCAACCGGCAAGAAACATCCTGTGCCAGAACAGTTTTACCCAAAACAGAGAGACGGTACGTCAAGGAAATCACACACACACCGTTTCATAAAATGGTGCCGGCCATAAAAACAAACGTTGAAAATCCCGCAGCGACCGTTGTGTTTTTTAGCGGCTGCCTTATCGACAAACTGTTCCCCGGAGTGGCGGCGGACACCGTGGATGTGCTGCGGCATCACGGCATGGCGGTCCATATACCCCTTCCGCAGGGATGCTGCGGCCTGCCCGCCCTCGCATCCGGGGACCTGGAAACCTTTACGACACTTCTGGACCACCACCTGCATCTGTTCTCCGACCTTCACTTTGACTACCTGGTGACCGCGTGCGCCACCTGTACCGCCACCATAAAAAAATTGTGGCCGGCCCTTTACAACGGCAAAGATCCGGACAAAAAAGCCTTTCTTGCCGCCCTTTCCGAAAAAACACTGGACATCAGCCAGTTGCTTGTTCTAAAGGGCACACTGGATACGGTTTCACCCGAATACACGGCAGAGGCCGTCACCTATCATGACCCGTGCCATCTGAGAGGAACCCTGAATGTTGCAAATGAACCAAGGACTTTGATCAAAGCCGCCGGCAAAAAACTGGTGGAAATGAAAAATCCCGAGGCCTGCTGCGGTATGGGGGGGAGCTTCAGTATCCGCCATTACGGACTTTCATCGGAAATCGGCGCAAAAAAAGCGGCAAGCATTATGGAAACCGGCTGTTCGACTGTGGCAACTTCCTGCCCTGCCTGCATGATTCAGATTGCGGACATGCTGACACGGACAGGCGGAAATATTTATGTCAAACATCCGGTTCAGCTATACAGGTCGGCCCTGTCAGGGGCGACCTGATCACCGGAAAAGGACGGGATTGTATCGGCGGATTCCGCCCTGACGGCGCCACCCGCCGCCCGCCTGTTGAGAAGTGTCAGCGACGGCCCACAAAGCCGGGACCTGGCAGCTCGTAAATAATATATTGACCATATAAATTTTAGTGGTAAAATTGAAAACTTCTGGCTGCGAATGACCGTTAATAAAATATGAGGCACTGTATGAAAAAATATGTTTCCCTGATGTTCACAACCGTGTGCATTCTCTTTTTCAGCACCAATATACCGGCCCAGACCGTTTATACGCTTCACGAACTGTGCCGGATCGCCGACAGGACCGCCCAGGAGATCGTAATTGCCGAAGATGATCTCTATATAGCAAAACAGGATAAAAAACGGGCTCTGTCCGTGCTGCTTCCGCGGTTTACTGTTTTCGGCAGCAAGCAGGTATACGAAGACCCTGACGCGGATAAACAGAATCCCAATACGGAGACAGCAGGCCTGCAGTTCAATCACTCGTTCACACTCAACGGCAAGGAGCTGATTGCCCTTGAAATGAGCAACGATGCGATAGACATGAAAGCGTTTTCACTCGAACAGATCCGGTCGGACTACCTTTACGAGATTATCCAGTCCTACTACCAGATTCTGAGTGCCCGCGAATATATTGGAATAGCCGAATCAAATGTCAAAAGACTGACAAAACATAAAAATGCGGTACAGGAAAGAGTTTCCGTGGGCAACGTTACAAGAACGGCGCTGTTTCGGGCCAAAGCGGAGCTTTCCAGATCTCAGACCGAACTTGTCAAAGCCGAGAACAGCCTGAAACTGGCAAAGGCCTCCCTTAAAAATCTCGTGGATATTGATGAAAAATTTACGGTTATTGAAGAAGACACGTTTGATTTTGGCAATTTTGCCGCCTCCCTTGAAGAAATTACAATAGAAGCCATTGAAAAACGGCCCGAGATAAAAGAAGCCCGTAAAGCCCTTGAGAGCGCCGAAAAAAACATCCGGTATGAAAAAGGCGCCTTTTGGCCGTCTTTGTCACTGGAAGGGGTTTACTCCGATATCAATTCAGAGTATGATGAACCCCAGCACTACTCGTACGATATGGAAACCAAGTCGATAGCGGCGGAGATCACCTTTACCCTTTTTGACGGCGGACTCCGGCGGGCGGAACTGCGGCAGGCCCTTGCTGAGAGGCGTAAAGCACAAAATGCCCTCATTTCAGCTAAAAAAGCCGTAAAACTTGAATCTCAAAGCGCGTGGCTTGATTATCAGACAGCGAAAAGCACACTTCAGATGCTGAAAGACGAGTTAAAGTCGGCTAAAGAAAACTTTGAGGCTGTCAAGATGCAGTTCAAATACGGTATGGCCGACAGTGTGGACATGATGGATGCCAACACGCTGCTGGTGACATCGCAAAAAGAGGTCTCGGACGGGAGATATGAATTGGTTACAACCATGTTCAATATCATCCGGGTTAAAGGGGAACTTCTTGCTTTTCTTGACAGGACGCCCTCCCCCGGACAAGAAACGAACACCGGGAACAATTAACAAAAAAGAGGGAACAGGTACAAAAAACCCGATATCAATTTTTAAGGAGCGTCAGATATGTATGAAATTATAGCAAATCCGGAAGATTATCAGATCGATCACCTGGTCAACGGCACAGGACAAACCACGGTGGAAATATCCGAGGAGGAGAGAAAAAAATGGGCGAAAGAGATTGAAAACTTCAGCAGCAAAATCAACAGCCTTGCTGAAAGGTCGGCCAAGCTCGCCCGGCTGCTCTACAGTGATCAGAAAATCACCGCCACCCATGAATCTTTTAAAACCCTGAAAATCCAGCTGTTTAAAATAAATGAAAAACTTGAAAATGTAATGGAGATTGCCGACAAGCTCGAATCGGATATCGTTAAAAAGTAGTTTTTTTACAGACGTTCTTGTGCCGGGATGCGTTGTACTTTCAGGTAAGCAACCCGGGCTTTTTCATCACCGGCCGCCGGTCGCTGATGCCGGGGAAGAGAAGATCCCTGCCGGTCCTGTCAGAATATCGTTCCCGCTCATCAGATCAAGATGATTGGCTTCCGGCTCAGCAGCGGCTTTCACCTGTCCAAGAGAATATTCAGGAACCGGTTGCTCCTCACCATGGCCTCTTGGGTATAATTTCCGATAAAACCGCCTACTTCGTTTATAAACGCTTTTCCCGTCTGATGATCGCTGTCAATCAGCTTTTCCCGGCCTTCAACGAGCGAGGCGACAAACAATTCCAGTACCTCCTTCACATACCGGTTCTCTCCTACCAGCGTGGCATAGAGATCCGGATCCTGGGCAAAAAGTCTGCCGATAATATCGGAATTGATTCTGAAAATCGGTGTGGAAATATCAAATACATTCGCCGGGTGGAGGTCAAGCTTCTGAAGCGTCCGGGCGAAACACACGGAAACAAAGTGTGTCAGTCCCTGCACAACCGCCATATGCCGGTCATGTTCAACCGCATCCACCTGTGTCACGCATGCGCCCGCCGCAGTGAAAATTTCTTTTGCCCATGCCAGGCCGGCCGCTCCCCTTCCCGGCGTCAGCACCATATTGTGCCCCTGTATGGAATCCACAAACGGGCCGAACATGGGATGCGTCCCCACCACTTCGGATTGCGAGAATGCCACCATGGCATTCACAATATCTTCCTTCTGGGAACAGACATCCATGAGGAGCTGATCCGCTGTTAAGAGGGGGCCGATATCCCCGGCAATTTTAACTGCTTCGGCAATCGGCGTGCTGATGATGACGGCCGGGCATTCTCCTGCAATATCCGCGTTATCAAGCGCCGTATGCCTGTCTGAAACCGCCACCTCGTATCCCAGGGAGATGAAAAACGATTCAAACCAGCGGCCCATGCTGCCTTTCCCGCCGATAATGCCTATTTTATCGATCTTTCTCATATCACTGCTTTCTGTCGTAACATATGGTCTGCAATTGTAAGGGCCGTCATGGCACTGCAGACCTGGTTGATCCGTGGTATCGCCGAGATATCGTGTCGGCCCGAAGTAGAAATCTCCGTCTCATTGCCGTTTTCATCAATGGTTCTGAGCTGCTTTCTGACAGAGGGGATCGGCTTTATATGGGCCCGGGCCACCACGGTTTCGCCGTTTGAAATACCGGCAAGAACGCCGCCGGCATTGTTCGTCAGAAAACCGTCCCTGCGCAGCTCGTCATTGTTTTCGGATCCTTTCATCCGGGCGGCCTTGAAACCGGCGCCGATCTCAACGGCTTTTACCGCGCCGATGCTCATCAGTGCCCTGGCGATATCCGCATCGAGCTTGTCAAATACCGGCTCCCCTAATCCCGCCGGCACACCCGTTGCCCTGATCTCAACGATCCCGCCGAGCGAGTCCCCCTCCTTTCTGACCTGTGCGATCCGTTCCGCCATTTTTGCCGCCGCGTTCGCATCCGGGCACAGAAGGCTGTTCCCGGCGGCGGTTGCCATGTCAAACGTTTCGATAGCTATCCCGCCGAGTTCAATAGTATAGGCGGCCACTTCCACACCGTATCGGTCCAGAAAGGCTTGTGCCACCGCACCAGCCGCCACCCTCGCTGCGGTTTCCCTTGCGGAAGCGCGGCCCCCGCCCCGGAAATCCCTTATGCCGTATTTCGCCTGATAGGTAAAGTCCCCGTGGCCCGGCCGGAAAACCGCGGCATTTTTTGAATATGCCTCTGAATCCGCATCCCGGTTCTCGATCATGATCATGACAGGCGTACCGGTTGTCATCCGGTTGAATACCCCTGACATAATCACGGGCCTGTCCGGCTCTTTGCGAGATGTACTTGCCGGACCGACGCCCGGTCTTCGCAAATCAAGGGCGCGCTGAATCATCTCCTCGGTAAGGGGGAGGCGGGGCGGACATCCCTGGACAACCACACCGACCGCGCTGCCGTGTGATTCACCGAACGTGGTGATACTGAAACTTTTTCCAAAGGTGCTTCCTGTCATAGTCCTTATCTCCTTGCAAACATTCATCCCCTGACCGGCCACAACGGGTGAGAAGCGTATGAGCTTTTAGCAGTTAGCAGTTAGCTGTTAGCTGTTAGCTGTTAGCTGTTAGCTGTTAGCTGTTAGCTGTTAGC
>CAYZHB010000013.1:0-14504 GCA_964478245.1 uncultured Desulfobacterales bacterium
GTTTTTGTTTTGTATGCATTCGCATCTCTTGCGAGCCCGGCCTATGGCCGGAACTTCAAGCCACCCGCTTCGCGGGTGGTCGTTGACTGTCTGAAATCCGGATAATTTTTTAAAAATACGACAGATATCAATATTTCAAAGCGTCAGGCAACCCGGTTGGGGTAATATTTTGGCTTGACAAGCCCCGCCCCTTTAAATAGTATTCTTGAACATGAGTGGCAACCGTTTTTTCAAGTTGCCGTTTTTTAGGGCATCTAAAGGAATTGTGATGCAGAAAACGAATTGTGACATACTTTTTTGGAGTAAATAGATCGGCAATGACGCAAATAGTGCTGGACAGTCTGATATTCGGATCCGAACTTGCCCTGCTTGCCATCGGAGTGACAATGGTTTACGGGTCGCTGCGGTTTCCCAACTTCGCCCATGTGGAGTTCGCCACGGTGGGAGCGTATCTTGCCCTGGCGCTGTGGCCGTTTGCCGGACTCTTCTGGAGCGTTGTGGCGGGCGTGGTCGTGACAGGGGCGCTCGGTGTTCTGTCCGATGTCCTGATTTTCAGGCGGCTGCGGGAGTCCACCCCGATACTGCTGATGATCACCTCTTTCGGTCTCGGAATCGTGCTGCGGGAGTCGGTGCGGGCCATCTGGGGAACGGAGCCCTATTTTTACGAACTGGGACTCCAGAAACCCTGGCATGTCCTGGGAGGCAACATCACGCCGGTTCAGTGTTTTGTTGTGGTGATAACCGTGATCTGCACCCTGCTGTTCCATCTGCTTTTGAACCGGACGAAACTGGGCATCGCCATGCGGGCGACTGCGGACAATCCCCAGCTGGCGGAAGCAAGCGCGATTCATACCGAACGGGTGATCCAGATGGTCTGGTTTATCGGCTGCGCATTTGCGGCGCTGGGCGGTATCCTGATCGGACTGGAGACCCAGATTCACCCGCGGATGGGGTTCGGGATCATTATTCCGGTTTTCTGCGCCGCGATCCTCGGTGGCATCGGGAATCCGTACGGCGCGGTACTGGGTGCGGCAATCGTCGCCTTCACGGCGAATATCGGGCTGAGCATCAACTGGGCGCCGCTGGGTAATTTTATCGGGCTGACCAGCAAGCATTACCTGGCCATTCCCACCGGTTACAAGGAAGCCATCCCGTTTCTTATTCTGATTATTGTACTTTTGTTCCGGCCCCAGGGCCTTGTGAGGGATACAAGCAAATGATCGATTTTTTCATCTACCTGTTAACCATGATCGGCATCTGGTCCATACTGAGTATCAGCCTCAACATCCAGTACGGCCTGACAGGACTTATCAACCTGGGACACGTGGCTTACTTCATGATCGGGGCCTATACGACCACCATTCTCGTGATGCTGCTGGGACTGCCTTTCTGGGTGGGGTTTGTCGGCGCCCTGATCGCTTCGGGCCTGTTCGGCGCGCTCATCTCCCTTCCAACCGCCAATCTCCGGGAGGACTACTGGGCGATCTCCACCCTGGCGTTTGCGGAAATCGTCCGGCTGTTTTTTCTGAACCAGCCGCTCAAGGGCCCTTATATCGGCGCATCCTTCGGTGTCAGCGGGATTCCGGCCCCTCTGCGGGACCTGTTCTCCAACCAGGGGTACGGCTATTTTTACCTGGTGCTGGTACTGGTCTGTCTGGTTGGGGCGTTGATCATTGCGGAGTGGTTCACCCGCAAGCCTTTCGGACGCGTTCTCAAAGCCATAAGAGAGGGGGACGAAGTGCCGTCGGCACTGGGGAAAAACGTGGGCAGTTTCCGGGTCCGCTCGATGTTTCTGAGCGGTGTGCTCGGGGGCATGGCCGGTTTTCTCTTTGCCCATTACAACGGGTTTATCTCCCCCCAGTATTTTTTGCCACTTGAGACGTTCATGGTATGGGCCATGGTGATCCTGGGCGGATCCGGCAACTACAAGGGCGCCATTATCGGCACCATCGTCATCCAGGCCATTTACAACTCCACCCGGTTCATCGGCAAATCACTGCCCATCGATGCCACAACCGTTGCGTCATTGCGCATGATTCTCATCGGTGTGCTGATTATCCTGGTTATCCTTTATATGCCCCAGGGACTGTTCCCTGAAAAAAAACGCAGGTACGACAATGCAGACCATTCTGAAAACTGAAGATGTCACCAAACGTTTCGGCGGCATCAAGGCCCTCCAGGGCGTTTCCATGCAGGCCGAAGCCGGAAAGATCACGGGGCTGATCGGGCCCAACGGATCCGGCAAGACCACACTTTTCAATATCATTACCGGCTTTATTCAGCCGGATAAAGGCAGTATCGAGTTTCTGGGCACCGAGATAAGCGGTTACCCCCACTATAAAATTGCCCGGCTCGGTCTTTACCGGACATTCCAGATGAGCTACAATCCGCAGCGGATGACCGTCATGGAAAACATGCTTCTGTGCCCTCAGGAGCAGACCGGGGAGGGCATGCTTAACACGATCCTCAAGCCGGGTCTGGTGAAAACCCAGGAGGACCGGCACCTTGAAAAGGCAAGGGAAATTCTGGAGCTGGTCAATCTTCAGGATATGGGGGATACCCTGGCCGGCAGCCTGTCCGGCGGGCAGAAAAAGCTTCTCTGCCTTGCCCAGGCCCTGATGGTCAATCCCAAGTTGATTCTGCTGGATGAACCCGTGGCCGGCGTCAATCCGCGGCTCATCAATGATATTCTGGCCACCATCAAGCAGCTGCAGGAACAGGGCCAGAATTTCCTTATTGTGGAACACAACATGAAGGTGATCCGGCAGATCTGCGATCATGTATTCGTCCTTGATGCCGGCCGAATTATTGCAGAGGGGACACCCGAAGAGACGCTGCAGAAGGAAGCGGTGCTGCGGGCCTATCTGGCGGCGCCCCGATCGGAACAGACACAGGATGGAGAGACGGCATGAGTCTTGTTCAAATAGAAAACATATCCGCCGGTTACGGTGAAGCGGAAATTCTGCACAATGTGGACCTGAACGCCGGAGAAACCGAGGTGGTGACCATCATCGGTCCCAACGGGGCCGGCAAATCAACCCTGCTCAAGACGATTCTGGGCTATCTCACGACGACCACCGGCCGTATTTATTTTGCCGACCGGGACATTACCCGTCTCAGGGCGGATCAGCGGGTGAAAATGGGCATTTCCTATGTGCCCCAGCTGGACAATGTGTTCCCTTCGCTGAACGGGGAAGAGAACCTGCGTATGGGGGGCTACTCTCTGCCGAAGAAAGAGGTCGGTCAGCAGATGGAGAAAGTTTACACCCTGTTTCCGCGACTGGCGGAACGGCGAAAACAGCGGGCCAGGACCATGAGCGGCGGGGAGCGTCAGATGCTGGCCATGGCGAGAGCCCTGATGACCGAACCCCGGCTGGTGCTGCTGGACGAACCGTCAGCCGCCCTGTCACCGGGAATGGCGGATCAGGTTTTTGAAAAGGTGATCGAGATCCGGGACCAGGGCAAGGCCATTATCATCGTGGAGCAGGATGCTCAGCGGTCCCTTGAAATTTCCCAGCGGGGCTATGTGCTGGCCAACGGCGAGAATGTGTTCGAGGGCAGGGCGTCCGAGATTCTCGAGAATGAAAAAATGCGGGAAGCGTATCTTGGCTCGGCCGCAACCTGATAGGCTTTGAGCTGCCCGGCCTTGCCTGTGCGGTTGGTTCGAAGCATTTTGACGGTGTTTTGGCGATAACGCGCTGGTAACCAGCGCCGTTTTTAACAGGCGGTTTTATAAAGGCCGCCAAAGTACAAAAGGAGGGATATGATGAAACATGGGAAATTGTTAATAACGTTTTTAGCGGCTGTTTTCTTGCTGAGCCTCGGCATGTTTTCGCCGGCAACGGCCGCCGACGAGGTGGAGATCGGTTTGATTACGCCGCTGACCGGTACCAACGCCCAGTCCGGTATGGACATTGAGCGGGGGGTCCGGCTGGCGGTCGACCGGATCAACGAGGGATACAAGGTACCCCTCAATGACGGCGGGTACAAGGAAATCGGCCCGGGTCTGCTGGGCAAGCAGGTCAAGCTGATTGTCGAGAACACGGAATCCCGGCCCAAGGCCGCCATGGATGGGGCCCGGAAGCTTGTCAACGTGGACAAGGTGCCTGCCATACTCGGGGAATATTCAAGCGGTGTCTCCGTCCCCACAGGCCAGTTCACCAATGCCAACAAAGTGATCCAGGTGCCCATCGGGTCCACCTCGCCCAAGCTGAGAGAGATCGGCCCTTACCTCTTCAACGCCATCGGGCTGGACAGCCTCATGGGCAGAGAGCTTACCCGGTTTGCCGTTGAAGACTCCGGGGCCAAAACCTTCGGGTCCATCGTGCCCAACAACCCGTTCGGTGTGGGGATTGAAATCAACAGCTGTGATGAGCTTGTCACTGAGTACGGTGGTGAGTGCGTGTCCAAAGTCCGCTACAAAATGAAACAATCGGATTACCGTGCCGAGATCCGGAGCGTTTTTGCGCCTGGACCGGAAGCGGTTTTCTATACGGCATACGGTACCGAGGCGCGCCTTATTCTCCGCCAGGCCTATGAGCAGGGCAAACAGCCGCCCAAGGGCTGGTATGCGGACTACATCACCATGTGGACCAATGAAGTGTCTGAAATGCCCGAGATTGCCGAAGGTATCAAGGGGTTGATGCCGGGCGTATCCGGCGAGTTCTACCAGAAGGAATACGCCGGACCGTACGAAGAGAAGTACGACCGACCGCCGAGCACCTCCTTCGGTCCTTACGGGTATGATGCCTTCATGCTGGTGGCACTGGCCATCGAGAAGGCGGGGGCCGCTGATGCCGACTCCATCCGCGAGGCCATGACGTCTGTCTCAGAGACATATGCGGGCGTCACCGGCGACAAGACATTTGATGAAGACGGCATGCAGGCGACAGAGTCCTATATGCGCAAGATCTACACCAACGGTGAACTCAAGGACTATCCCCTTGAATAGGGGAGTGTCGTGAAAGGTCCCTGTTCGCGGGAACCTGTGACCGGTTGTTTTTAAACAGGGGGAGTGTCTATCCCCCTGTTACAACCGTCACGATTGAAGTTTTGAGGGGGGGGTCGCCTTTCAACGTATTCACAAATCAAAAGTCCATGCCCGGTATTCTGCCGGACATGGACTTTTGTTTGAAAAAATGGGAGGAACAGCAACTATGGCACACGAGATTCTCTATCTGACCCGGGCGGATGTCGAAGAAACAGACGTCCGCATGATCGACATCATCAATGCGCTGGATACCACCTTTAAGGAAAAAGGCAACGGCCGGTATGAAATGCCGCCGAAACCCGGTATCCATCCCGGACAGGATTCTTTCATGCACGCCATGCCGGGCTATGTGCCGTATCTCAAGGCAGCCGGCATCAAATGGGTGTCCGGCAATCCCAACAACCAGGCAAAGGGGCTTCCGTACATTTCAGGGCTGCTGATCCTGAACGATCCGGATACCGGCATGCCCCTGGCCATCATGGACGCGACATGGATAACCGCCAAACGCACCGGCGCGGCATCGGCGGTAGCGGGCAGATACCTCGCCCGGGCGGACAGCGCCCGTATCGGTATCATCGCCTGCGGTGTACAGGGAAGGAGTCACCTGGAGGCGTTTAACGCCATTTTCAATCTGAACGAGGTCAGAGCCTACGACATCGATCCGGGGATTGCCCGGGCCTATGCGGCCGAGATGTCCGAAGCGCTCGGGCTCGATGTGCAGCCGGCGGAGTCCCCGAGAGAAGCTGTCCAGGATATGGACATCGTGGTCACCAGCGGTCCGATCCTGAAAGATCCCGATCCCGTAATTAAAGCCGGCTGGCTCGCCCCCGGCGGATTTGCAAGTCCGGTGGATTTTGATTCCTACTGGACGGGAGATGCCCTGAGGGAAATGGACAGGATTGTCACCGATGATGTGCCGCAGATGGAATACTACCGCAGTATCGGCTTTTTCAGGGAGACACCGGCGGCCCACGCCGATCTGGGGGATATTGCCAGCGGCAGCAAGCCGGGCCGGGAAAATGACTCCGAGCGGATTGCCGCCATCAATCTGGGGATCGCCCTGGATGACATGACGACCGCCATGCTGATCTACACCAAGGCCAGAGAGAAAGGGATTGGCACCCGGCTGCCGCTATAGCGGCCGGGGTGGGATCGGCGGCGGCAGGTCCGGATTTCCAGGTGTTGCCCCGGGATGGATAACGACCTTTTTCCCGTAGCGGCAGCACAAGCCGGGTCTGTTTCAGAGCAGCCGGTGGAAAAAGTGGTACAGCCGGGCACCGCTTTCGTAAAACAGCCCGCGGAGGCGCCTGAACCCGATGGGTTTGACGCGGGATACCGGCAGCGGGATTTCTTCGGGGTTCCCGCTTGTGATGTAATCGGCCAGCAGTTTTCCGAACAGGGTGCCCGGCCCGATGCCCCTGCCGTTGTAACTGGTGACGGCGGCCATGTTTTTGTCCAGCACATGAAATTCGGGGATATGGTCCGGTGTCATGGCGATACGCCCGTGCCACCCGTACTGGAGGTTGGCGTCTGCCGCCCGGGGGAAGATTCTGGCAATCGTTCTTTTCACCCATTTTTTATTGAGTCCCCTGGCAAAGCCTTCAGCCATCCCCACGCTGCCAACGACAAGGCGGCCGGAGGTGTCCCGGCGGAATGAGGAGAGCAGCAGGTTCGTATCCCAGGCCCCCCTTCTTTCCGGCAACACCGTCTCCCTGATATCGTCAGCCAGCGGTTCGGTGGCGAACTGGAAAAAATTGAACGGCACCATGTTTTTGTGATAATGCCGGAAGGCGTGATCGGCATAGCCTTGGACAGCGATAATCACGTTTTTCGCCGTCACCGTGCCTTCGGGCGTGGTCAGGTGCCAGTATCCCTTGCGCTTTTTGAGACCGGTGACAGGCGAGTTTTCATACAGTTCCGATCCCTCTTTCAGGGCGGCGCGGGCGAGCCCCCGGGTGTAGGCAAGGGGCTGGAGCGTGCCGGCCCGGTCATCCAGCAGGCTGCCGTAGAAAGCCCGGCTGCCTGTTTTGGCCGCGGTCTCTTCACGGTCCAGCAGCCTTACCGGCGCCCCCAGTTTCAGCCACTGGGCCTCCCGCTGCTGAAGGGCCCGAAGTCCCTTTTTCGTGGGGGCGCAATGAAGGGTGCCGTTCCGCAGGGCTTCGCATTCGATCCCGTACCGGTCAATGATATCGTAAACAAGGGCGGGGGATTCCCCCAGACTGTGGATGAGTTTTTCCCCGTGTTCCGGTCCGACAAGCTTGATCACGTCCTCCGGCATAAGCCACAGGCCCGCGTTTACGAGCCCGACGTTGCGGCCGGCGCCGCCGTGCCCGATTTCATCGGCCTCGAGCACAAGACTCTCTTTTCCCGCTTTCGCCAGATGCATGCCGGCCGAAAGCCCGGTATAACCGCCGCCGATAACCGCCGTATCCACTTCCCGGTCTTCCCGAAGAACGGGAAGATCCGGTTTGGCCGGTGCTGTGACGGCCCACAGGCCGTGCGTGCGATTTGAATTTTCCATTTGCCCCCCGGAAGTTTGGTTGTCCGTATATGTCCGGGCTGCACTTTACAATAATTGCCCTTTGTATTGCAAGATCTGGCTTTAATTTGATGAACAGGAGATTTTTGAAAAGAAAACAGCCTAAAACAATTTTCAAAACTGGTATGACTTTTTGAAAGGAATTCCACACCGTGTCGTGTGTACATTCCCTGATGTGCATTTTCATAAAAACTGGTCGGGGCGGAGAGATTTGAACTCCCGGCATCCTGCTCCCAAAGCAGGCGCGCTACCAGACTGCGCTACGCCCCGGGCATAAAAGAATAATACTATCATTATCCGGCGGGCAGCGCAAGATAAAAAATCTCCCCTGTTCGCCATCAAGGCGTCACCTGCTGTGTTGCCGGTGACGGCGCCTCCCTGCGGCGTGTGACTGACAGGCCTCGGTCGTCGCGCCTTGCTGCCTTGCATCTGAAACCTTACTGAAGCCAAAAGCGCATGTGCTGATATGCATTTGACGGGAGATGCGGGTTCTGCAGAATAATAGTAAAAGGGCTTGACACGGCCGGATTTGATTTGTTAGATAAACTAATATTTTTGACATCTAATTGTTTTGGGAGGATGAAACCCATGGAAGAAAAAGAGATCCTGGAACGGGCCAAATTCATCTACACGAGCATCCGGATGGTGCGGGACCGGTTCTTCCGTCAGCATCACGCCGCTCTTTTTTCCGGGGGCAAGGCGGCCATGTTCGGCGATCTTTCCATGTCACAGTTCCATACCCTCATGATTATCCGGGAAAGGGAGCGGGTGTCCTTAAAAGAGCTTGCCGGTATGCAGCATGTGGCGCCCTCTTCCGCCTCTGCCATGGTGAACAAACTCGTTGAAAAAGGGTTGCTCGAGCGGCATCAAAGTGTACAAGACAGGAGAAAAATCGATATTTCGCTTTCAAGAGCGGCGAAAAAACACCATGAAGAGATGGAGACTGCCATATTCGCCTCCTTTTCGGAACTGATCAGGAAGATAGGACCTGACACCACGGGAAAATGGTGCCAGGTCCTTGGAAAAATACGAAACGTCATAGAATCGGAAGATGCACAGGAGTTCGAACATGAGCACAGTCACCGGTGATTCTTCGGCAAAGCCGGAAAAACACAGGGATCCCCCGAAGATTCTGTTCAGGACGGCGGTATGTGTCCTCATCCTGGCGGCGGGGTTTCTTTTCATGAAAAAAATTTCCTCTGTAAAAAAAGCCCCTCATAAACGGGCCTACCAGGAAAAGGCCGTGGAGGTGGAAGTGAAAGAAGCGGTGCCCGAAGATGTGAAAGCGAGGCTTGAAGGATACGGCGTTGCGGAATCGCTCAAAGAGGTCCGGATTTCGTCCGAGGTTTCCGGTAAAATAGCGGAGACCCATGCCCGATTCCGGCCGGGCCGCATCATCGGGAAAGGGGAGACCCTTTTCCGGATCGATCCGGCCGATTACCGGGCGGATGTGGTGAAAGCCCGGGCGGATCTGCAGCAGAAAGAGGCGGAAATCGCCCGGATAGAAAAGGAGAAGGCCGGCGACAAACAGCGGATCGAAACGGTGAGACGGACGGCGGAACTGGCCAGGGCCGAGTATATCCGGACGAAGACCCTGTTCGAGGAGAACCGGGTGGGAAACCGGTCGGGTGTGGACCAGGCGGAACAGGCCTACAATTCGGCCAAAGATCAGGCGGATCAGCTCGAGAAGGTACTGGATCTCTACCCTTCCCGGCTCGGGGCTGCCAGGGCGCAGGCAGAAGCCGCACGGGCCGGTCTGGCAAGGGCTGAAAAAAATCTGGAGCGGTGCACGGTAAGCGCGCCTTTTACCTGCCGGATAAAGAATACCGCCATGGAAGCAGGCGAGTACGTGTCATCCGGACAGGAGGTGCTCACCGTGGCCGATGACAGCGTTCTTGAAATCACGGTGTCCCTGGACAGCCGTGAGGCCGCCCGGTGGCTGAAGTTTGAAAAGAGAGAGCAGCCGGAAACCGGCATGTGGTTTCCCAAACCCCGGGGCGTTCCATGCCGGGTGATGTGGACCGAGGCGGAAGATGCCGTCCGGACAGGGGTGCTGCACCAGGTCAAGAAATTGAACCGGGAGTCGCGGACCCTTTCGCTGGTTGTGCGGGTGGCCGGCATGGGGGATAAAATGGATGAAACCGGCGGTATCGGGCTTGCCGCCGGCATGTTCTGCCGCGTCGTCATCCCGGGCCGGACACTTGAAAATCTTTACCGGGTGCCCCGATGGGCTGTCACAACCGATGATACGATTTACACGGCGGAAAACGGCCGGCTTAAAACCGTGCATGTGACGCGTGAGTATGCCCAAGGAGAGGATGTCTTTGTTTCCGGAAACATCCGGGAGGGCGATACGCTGATCACTACCCGGCTTGTGGACCCCCTGGAAAATACCCGGTTGAAAATTGTGAACCGGAATGGTGCGGAGTAGACCATGAGAACCGTCATCCAACTGTTTGCCGGAAACAACGTGTTTGCCAACATTGCGATCGTGCTCATATTCCTGGCCGGCGGCATTGCCGCTTTTTCAATGGTCAAGGAAACCTTTCCCTCGATGGAGATGGACCGGATTTCGGTCACTGTTCCCTATCCGGGCGCGGACCCGGAAGAGGTGGAAGAGGGCGTGACCCGGAAAATCGAGGATGCGCTGGAGAGCCTTTCGGGTATCAGGGAGTACACCACCCGCTCTTCAGAGGGGGTGGCCTCGGCCGACATAGAAGTGAAGGAAGGGTATGACACCGATGAGGTGCTCGATGAGGTGAAGGCCAATATTACCGCCATATCCACCTTTCCCGTGGATGCGGAGAATCCGGTTGTCAAGGAGATTCTGATGCGGGATTCGGTGGTGACCGTCTATCTGGCCTCGGATATGCCCGAGCGCCGGCTGAAAAAATGGGGGGAGCGGATAAGGGACCGGATAAAACAGCTGCCGGAAGTCTCCCAGGCCGACCTTTCCGGGACAAGGGCGTATGAAATTTCCATCGAGATTTCAGAGGAGCGCCTGCGGCAGTACGGCCTGACGTTTTCAGCGGTTGCCGAAGCCGTGAGAAAGAGCAGTGTCAACCTTGCCGGCGGGACCCTTCGGACCGAAGGCGAGGAAATCCGCATCCGGACCGAGGGCAGAAAATATACGGGCGAGGCGCTCGGCCGGGTTGTCGTCAAGGCGCTCCCGTCCGGCGAGCAGGTCCGGCTCGACCGGATTGCCCGTATCGTGGACGGATTTGAGGAAGATCCGTCCCGGGCCCTGGTCAACGGCAAACCCGCTGTGCTGGTTACCGCGTACAAAACCGAAGAGGAGGATGCCCTGGTCATCTCCAGGGCGGTTCACCGGTTCATCGAACAGACCCGGCATGAATTTCCCCCGGAAATTCAGCTCGAGGTGCTGTACGACCGGACCGACATGCTGAAATCGCGGATCAACCTGCTTTTGAAGAACGGCGCGTTCGGTCTCTGCATCGTGTTCGTCCTGCTGTGGGCTTTTCTCAACACGCGGCTCTCTTTCTGGGTGGGACTGGGCATTCCCGTATCGATTTCCGGGGCGCTGATCACCCTGTGGGCGATCGGCGGCACGATCAACATGATATCACTTTTCGGGCTGATTCTGGTGGTGGGCATCGTGGTGGATGATGCCATCGTGGTGGGCGAGTCCATCTATGTCCGGCGGAAAGAAGGGGTGCCGCCTTTCCGGGCGGCCGTGGACGGAACCCTGGAAATCGGGATGCCGGTTGTCGCGGCCGTCACCACCTCGGTGGCGGCGTTTATTCCGCTGGCCTTCGTGGGCGGGAACATGGGCAAATTCATCGCCATCCTGCCGCCGGTGGTGATTTCCTGCCTGCTGTTCAGTCTTTTCGAGTGTTTTTTTCTCCTCCCGGCCCACCTGAACCACCTGCCCCCTGTTGCGCCCGGCCGGAAAGAGAAAAAAATCGTCCGTCTTTTTTCAAAGGTACACGCGTTTACCAGCCAGGGCATGGAGTGGTTCGTGGCCGCCGTTTATACGCCTTTTCTGAGCAAGTCCCTGCGATGGCGGTATATCTCGCTCGCCGTGGCCGTCAGTCTGCTTATGATAACGGTCGGCATCATACGGGGCGGCATCGTCAAGTTCAACGTGTTCCCGGAAATCGACGGATTTGTGGTGACCTCCTCGGTGACCTTTCCCAACGGCACCCCGGCGCCGGTCACCCGGAAGGCCCTCGCCAGGATCGAGCACGCCATGAAGCGCCTCGGCAAAACCACGGAAACAAAATCGGGCGATCCCCTTGTCACCGATATCCTCACCTTCACCGGGACCACGTCCGGCCGGAGGGCGGCCTCCGGCCCCCATGCCGGCATGGTGCAGGCAATTCTGCTCGAATCGGAAAAACGGGGGATTCATTCCAAGGATATCCTGGTCCGGTGGGAAAAGCTGACCGGTCCGATCCCGGGTGCAGAATCGGTTACATTTGAATCCACCGGGCCCGGGCACGGCGGCCCGCCCCTGGCGTTCGAACTGAGGGGAGAGCGCATGGAAACGCTGTTGTCCGCTTCTGAGAAACTCATGGACCGGCTGAAAGAATTCGAGGGGGTGTTCCAGGTCCAATCCGATTTTTCACCGGGAAAAACCGAGCTGCGGCTCAAACTGAGACCGGCGGCCCGGTCCCTGGGCATTACCGTATCCGGTTTGGCCTCCCAGGTGAACGCGGCCTTTTACGGTATAGAAGCCCAGCGCATTCAGCGGGGAGAGCATGATATCCGGGTCAAAGTGCGGTATACGGAAAAGGAGCGAAGTAGCATGGACGCTTTCCGGAACATGCGAATCCATACCCCTTCCGGTGCCGAGGTGCCGCTGCATACCGTGGCCGAGGTCACATCCGCCCCGGGCTACGCCACCATCACCCGGACCAACGGGCGAAGGAGTGTCACGGTCACCGCTTCTGTGGACACCCAAAAAGCCAATGCCAACGAGATTTTCAATACCCTTTCCGGCGGGTTCATTAAAAAGATGAAAAGCGGTGCACCGGATTTGACGGTTGTGCTCAAAGGAAACAAGAAGCGCTCCAGGGAATCGTTTTCAAGTCTAAAGGTGGGATTTCCCATTGCCCTGGTGGGCATTTTTGCCATCGTGGCCACCATGTTCCGGTCTTATATCCAGCCGGTCATTATCATGTTCACGATTCCTTTCGGTGTTATCGGCGCGGTTTTCGGCCATCTCGCCATGGGATACAGCCTGTCGATCATGAGTGTGTTCGGCATGGTGGCCCTGACCGGGGTGGTGGTGAACGACGCAATCGTTCTTATTGAGCGGATCAACGAGAATATTGCCGGGGGCATGGGCTTTTTCGAGGCCGTTCTGAAAGGCGGCGCCAGGCGTTTCCGGGCGGTGTTTCTGACCACGCTCAGCACCATCGGCGGGCTGGCGCCCATGCTTATGGAGACGGATCTCCAGGCCAGGGTGCTGATTCCCATGGCCATATCCCTGGCGGCCGGTGTGGCGTTCGCCACCCTGATCACGCTGGTGCTGGTGCCGGGGATGCTGGCCGTGCTCAGCGACATAAGGGTGGTGCTGTGCCGCCTGAACAAGGGTTACTGGCCTGAAAGGGTTGAGGTGGAGCCCGGACGGCACCGACGCAGAATTCCCGGGACCGCGGCCCCGGCTGAAACAGGTGACCTGGAAAGTGTGCCGTAAGGAGGGAAAAATGTCGAAAAAAATTGCATTTTCAGGGATTTTGGCTCTTTTTTTGATGGTATTTTGCGGTGTACCTCCGACAGATGCACAGGTGTTTACACTGGAACAGGTCTTTGAAAGGGCACTGCAGAACAACCCGTCGGTTGCGGCGGCAGAAGAGCGGATCAACCAGGCAGAACAGGCCGTGAGACAGGCCAGAGCCGCCTATTATCCGGGTCTGGAGGCATACGGTTCGGTGACGCGGAACCGCATGTCCGATGCGGCCTGGGCCGATGCCATGAGTACTGAAGAAAAGCGGTACAACACCTATGCAACGGGCCTGTCCGCTTCCTGGACGCTTTTTGCCGGTTTTGAACGCAAATACGGCAATCTGTCGGCCGATCTCGAAGAGCGCCGGCAGGTGCTCTCCCTTGCAGACCTTGAAAGAAGCCTGTGCTATTCGGTGGCGGCCGCCTACTTTGACGCCCAGCTTGCCGTCAGAAACAGAATTATATCGGAATCCGACCGGGCGTTTAACCGCCGTCAGCTGGAAAACGCCCGGGTTAAATACAAAGTGGGCACCGGTTCGCTCAGTGACATTCTCAACTTTAAAACCAAGGTGAATGCGGCGGTGCTGCAGATTGAAGAGGCGGTCTACAGCTATAACAGGGCAAGAGCTGTGCTCGCTTCTCTTATGGGCCTTTCGGAGATAGGCGGCACGCTTCCCGAACCCGCGTCTCTGGCGCCGGAGACTTCCGAAGAGATGGAAAAACCCGATATTGCCGCCTTCATCAGAAAGGGACTTGACAACCGGCCGGATATTCAGGGCCTTGCATGCCAGGTTGAAAAGGCGGCAGCCGGGGTCGGCATGGCCCGGGCGGACTGTTATCCCTCGGTATCCCTCAGTGCATCCGTGGATTCGCAAAGTACGGAAAGCGACATGGGGTCGGACGATATCGCCAACAGCGTGTCCGTCCGGTTGTCGGTTCCGATTTTTTCCGGCGGGCAGATACGGGCCGCACTTGCCGAGGCAAAACACGCCGAAAGAGAGGCCCAAAAAGAACTCGATAACCTCAGGGTCGAGGTGGTTTCCGAAATCAGGCAGGGCTGCTTCAATGTGATCCTGGCACAGAATCAGCTCGCCATACAAAGAGAGAATGTGACCATCGCCAGGCAGAACAGGGATCTGGTCAAAGACGAATACGATGCCGGCAAGGCGTCGCTGGTGCGGCTGAACGAGGCCCAGAGAGACCTGATAACGGCCAAAGAAGAGCTCGCCCGGTCCCTCGTGGCGATGCGGCAGGCATGGCTGGAACTCAAAACCAGCGCAGGCT
>CAYZHB010000013.1:14514-15957 GCA_964478245.1 uncultured Desulfobacterales bacterium
TTGACAGAATGGGGGCGCACCCGGCATCCCCTCCCCGGAACAAATATCGCAGGGAACCTTGACAAGACGCCGGACGGGTTCAATGTTATAGAAAGTTTGCGGCGACAGCATCTGTCACAGATGGCGCCCTGAATCTTTAGAATCGGTCAGCCGACAGCTGTTTTTCAGACATATTATCCGGCCGGATCCGGGTTGGGTGAGCGGATAGCCCCCCGGCCTTCCGGATCGGAATATTGTCCGGAGGACAGGTGTCCGTACCCGGAAAGGAGAACAGTCCCATTCAGATGGATCGCGTGTATTTGACGGAATGGTCCCAGGGAGAAAACATGCTTGAAAAAGCGGCAGTGCTGTATCGTGACGCCGGCGTTTTCGATACGGTGGAACCGGGCGATAAAGTGGCTGTAAAGCTCCATTCAGGCGAACTCGGCAATCCCAATTATGTGCGACCCTTTTTCGTAAAGCAGATTGTGGATGAAATCAAGGCCCGGGGCGGGAAGCCCTTTTTGACGGACACCTCAACCCTTTATCTCCTGCAGCGCACCAATGCGGTGGATCATATGGAAACGGCATCGGCCAACGGATTTAACTTTGCCCCTTTTATCGTTGCCGATGGTCTGTTAAGTGAAAACGGGGTGTCAATGGCGTCTCCGGACGTGCTTCTGCCCGGGGTGGAAGTGGCCGGGGCCGTATACAGCGCCGATGCCATGATCGTGGTGTCTCACCTGAAGGGGCACCCTTTGGCCGGTTTCGGCGGCGCGGTCAAGAATCTCGGCATGGGGGCCGTGACCAAGAAAACAAAACTGGCCCAGCACCGGCTGGTGGATCTTTATCTGGACGAGGAACGCTGTCAGGGATGCGGCAGCTGTGTGGCGGCCTGCTGGTTTGGTATCCCCGAGATCCGGGATGACGTGGCAGTGATTGACAGCCCATACTGCATGCGGTGTCCAAGATGCCGGAACGCGTGTCCGGAAGGCGCGATCACCCTCGAGAACAGGGACAGGTTGCCCGAGGGTCTTGCCGTGGCGACGCTCGGTGTTCTCAACACTTTTGAACCCGGCAAGGTGAGCTATATCAACTTTGCCAACGACATTTCAACGGTATGTGACTGTGTCACCGCACCCGGAAAAAGATTCGCCGATGATGTGGGCATTTTTACGTCGTTTTCAGCGCTGTCCGTTGATGCGGCCGGCCTTTTGAAAGAAGATCAGGAAAAACGGGTCCGTCTGGTGGATCTGAAAACCGTGAGCATTCATATGGGGCTTGCCGTCAAAAAAGCAGTTTCCCGCCTGAGGGCCGGAAAATCGCTGGATGAACTTGAATCGATGCTGGCGGATGACCGGCAAAACTCTTTCATGGGGTTTACGGTGGACAGTCTTTACTGGCTCCGGAAGGGCGGCCGCATCAGTGCGGTGCAGTCCCTGGTGGGGGGGCTTCTCAATGTCA
>CAYZHB010000013.1:15967-35351 GCA_964478245.1 uncultured Desulfobacterales bacterium
CATCGTGCTGGATAACGACCGCCTGCAGCCGGGCGAGAAGCACCGCGGCAAAAAACCGGCGCTGAAAAGACTCGTGGAGATGGCGGCGGATACGAACCGCCATATGAAAACCGGGTGCGATATCTGGCTGGGATATACCGACAATCTCGACGAAGTGATGATCACCCGGGAGAAGCTTGCCACACAAATTGACCGAAGCGTGGAAGATCTGAAGCTTGTCCAGCTCGGCGCCACCATTTCCGCCCATACCGGTCCCGGCCGTGTGGGCATCGCCATGATGGCCGCATAGTCAGGCAGGCGGATCCCGTCTTCCTTTATTTCTGAGTCAACGACCACCCGCGAAGCGGGTGGCTTGAAGTTCCGGACATAGGCCGGGCTCGAAGAGATGCGCATGCATACAAAAAAACACGTTAGTGTTTCAATCGTTGACGGTTGTAACCGGGGGGCATAGCCCCCGGTTTGAAAACAACCAATCACCATGCCGATTCCCCCTTCAGGGGGGAAATCCGATTCCGGGTATCAGGGTTTGCCGGCGACGGACTTCTGTCGCCGGTTGCCGCGCTATTTTTCTTGACACCCGGGGGGAGAAATATTATATTAATATATTTGTGTTGACTGTAATTGTATAAACTGGGGTTGTTATTTTAATAACAGATACAATTTTTTAATGGTTTTTTATACAGGAAGAGAAAATGGAAGTAAATGTTGAGGACAAAAGTGCCGTAAAAAAAGTGCTTCACTGTGAAGTTCCCAAAGAGGATGTGGAAAAAGAGCTTGACAAGGCCTACCGTGAACTGAAGAAAACAGCGGAGGTAAAAGGGTTCAGAAAAGGAAAAGTCCCCCGCAAGGTGCTGGAAAACAGGTTTTCCAAAGATGTGCATGCCGATATTGCGCCGCGGCTTATACAGGAATCTTTTTCAAAAGCGGTTGAAGAACATGACCTGAAAGTGGTCGGGAGTCCTCAGCTTGACCCCCCGGATCTCGATCCCGACGGCGCGTACAAGTTTGATATCACAGTTGAAGTCAAACCGGCGCTTGCCGATATTGATTTTGAAGGTATGGAGCTGGAAAAGCCGGTTTATGAGGTTTCCGAAGAGGAGGTGGACAGCCAGATCTATATGATCCGGAAGACAATGGCGTCCAAGAAACGGGTTGAAGAGGAGCGGCCGGTAAAGGAAGATGACTTTGTCCTGATCGATTATCAGGGATTTGTTGACGGTGAGCCGTTTGATAAAGCCCCGCTGATTGAAAATTATGTCATGGCCATCGGGAATGACACAATGCCTGAAGCGTTTTCCAGAAAACTGACCGGTGTTATTCCGCACCAGGAGCTGGATATAGACGTTGCCTATCCGGAAGACGACAGCGATCCGGATTTTGCCGGCAAAACAGTTACATACAAAGTGACGTTGAAGGAGATCCAGGAGGAAGTCCTGCCCGAGGCCGACGATGAACTGGTAAAAGAGCTGGGGCAGTTTGAAACCCTTGAAGATGTGAAAGCGGCGATTCGTGAGAATCTCTCACAAGGCTATGAGCAGCGGGTGCAGCAGGAGCTGAGCGAGCAGATTTTCCAGAATCTTTTGAAACGATATGAGTTTGAAGTGCCCGAGGCCATGATAGAAGGAGAACTCGAAAATATTGTCACGGAAACAGAGCAGGCGTATGCTCAGAACAATACCTCCCTCGAGGATGCCGGTCTGAGCCGGGAGATGTTGAGGGAACGGTACCGGGATGTGGCGGAAAAGCAGGTCAGACGTCACCTGTTGCTGGACAGGATCATCACCCAGGAAGCGCTGGACCTGACAGATGAAGAGCGGGAAGAAAGCTACCGGAAAATGGCCCGCGACATGAATGCATCGGAGGATGTCGTCAGAAATTATTTTGAGAACAATCGGGATCAGTTTGAAAATTTTAAATACATTCAGCTTGAAAAAAAAGCTGTGAATCTTATAATTGAAAAAGGGAATATCACTTACACGTATCCGGAAGCAGAAAACACTGAAGAGACCGGCGAAGAAACCGGGGTAGAATCCGGCGGCACAGACAATGCTGAACAGACCGGAAGTGACGGCAAAGAAGAAGCACTCAGTGCAAAAGAAGATGCCGGGGGAACTGACGCATCCGGAGAAACCGACAAACAAGAGTGAAACAGCCGATAAATTTACAGTATAAGGAGTTTGAAATTGCCTTTAATTCCAATGGTTGTAGAACAGACGAGCCGGGGAGAGCGGTCTTATGATATTTTTTCAAGACTTTTAAAGGACCGGATCGTATTTCTCGGAACAGCTGTTAACGATGAAATCGCCAATCTGATAGTGGCCCAGCTGCTTTTTCTGGAATCGGAAGATCCGGAGAAAGACATCAACTTTTATATCAATTCACCCGGCGGCGGTGTAACGGCCGGACTTGCCGTTTACGACACCATGCAGTACATCAAGCCGGATGTCGTTACCGTTTGTGTGGGACAGGCGGCCAGTATGGGGGCACTTCTGCTCGCGGCCGGCACCCGTGGGAAACGATACGCACTCCCGAACTCGAGGATTTTAATTCACCAGCCCCTGGGCGGCACCCAGGGCCAGGCGTCGGACATTAAAATCCAGGCCAACGAAATACTGCGCATGAAAGATGCGTTAAACAAGATTTTATCCGCTCATACAGGTCAGGATGAGCAGAAGATTTCCGAGGACACGGACAGGGACTTTTTCATGTCCGGTACGGAAGCCGTCGATTACGGCCTGATAGACCGTGTCGTCGCTGACCGGAATGAGCTGGATAATATGAAGGATTCATCAAAGGAGAGTTGAGATAATGAGTCGTAAAGAGGATGATGACCAGGAACAGTATTTCTGTTCGTTCTGCGGTAAAAATCAGAAAGAGGTCACCAAGCTCATAGCGGGTCCGAGTGTGTATATCTGCAATGAGTGTGTCAATCTCTGCGGAGAGATCATTGAAGACGAAGAAAAGGAACTGAAAAAAGAAGAAACGGAAGACCGGAAACGGTTTCTTGTGCCCGAAGAGATAAAAGAGCGGCTCGATTCGTATGTCATCGAGCAGGATAAAGCCAAGCGGGTGCTTTCCGTAGCGGTGTACAATCACTATAAGCGTCTCGAATCCAGCGTTGTTAAAGAAAGCGACGTGGAAGTGGAAAAGAGCAACGTCCTTTTGATCGGACCGACAGGGTGCGGGAAGACGCTTCTGGCGCGGACGCTTGCCAGGTTCCTTGATGTCCCGTTTGCGCTGGCGGATGCCACAAGCCTGACCGAGGCGGGTTACGTGGGGGAGGACGTTGAAAATATCATCCTTTCGCTGGTCCAGAATGCGGATTACGATATTGAAAAGGCCCAGAAAGGGATTGTCTATATTGATGAAATCGATAAAATATCCAAGCGGGGCGACAACCCCTCCATTACAAGGGATGTGTCCGGGGAAGGTGTTCAGCAGGCGCTGCTGAAGATCATAGAAGGCACAATCGCCAGTGTACCGCCGAAGGGCGGCAGAAAGCATCCGCAGCAGGATTACGTGAAGATTGATACGTCGAACATCCTGTTTATCTGCGGCGGTACCTTTACAGGGCTTGAAAAGATCGTTTCAAGACGGCTTCACAGCAAAAGCATGGGATTCGGCGCCAAGCTGGTCAGCCCCGGCGATAAAAATATCGGGGAGCTTCTGGACCAGCTCAAGCCGGAGGATTTGATTCAGTTCGGTCTGATCCCCGAATTTCTCGGAAGAATACCCGTTATTACCTCCATAGGCGAACTCAATGAAAGCTCGCTGGTGAAAATTTTGACAGAGCCGAACAATGCCCTGGTGAAACAGTACAAAGAACTTTTCAAGTACGAGGGGATTGATCTCCAGTTTACCGATGAAGCGCTGGTGGCCATGGCAAAAGAGGCCGTGAACCGGAAATCCGGGGCCCGTGGGTTGCGGGCGATCATGGAGGAAACCATGCTGGACATCATGTTTGAACTGCCTTCCCAGAAAGATGTAAAAGAGTGTATCGTGGGCGAAGAGGTTGTCAGGGATAAAGACAAACCGATTCTGCTTTTTGAACAGAACAAAAAGCAGGCCTGAATTTAATAAAATAGCCTTTTTATGATCAATATATCGAAGTTTTTCAACCCGGACGGACCGGAGGAAGAACCCAACAAGGAGCTGCCCCTGGTACCGCTGAGGGACATTGTACTGTTTCCTCACATGAGCACCTCCATATTTGTGGGCAGGGAGAAATCCATCAATGCCCTGTCAGACGCCATGGCCAGGGACAAGCTGGTCTTTCTGGCGATACAGACCAGTCCGGATATCAAAAATCCCAAACAGGCCGATATCCATTCCACCGGCACCCAGGCCAAAATTACACAGCTTCTGCGGCTGCCTGACGGTACGATCAAGGCGCTGGTGCAGGGCATCTGCCGGGGCCGGATCCTCCAGCTGAAAGAGCGGGAAGGTCATGTGACGGCCCTTTACAAGGACCTTCACGACATCCCCATGGAACCCAATGAGGCCGAGGCCTCTGTCCGAACGGTTTTTGATGCGTTTAAAAATTATGCCGAGCTCTCCGGATCAATATCCCGGGAGGCGGTCCGGCGCATTGAAAAAGAGTGGAAAGACCCTTCCCGTTTCGCCGACCTGATTGCCTCAAAGTTACCGTGTAAAATCGCGGACAAGCAGCAGCTTCTGGATGGCGCGGATGTGGAGGAACGCCAGTTTCTCCTGCTGAAATTGATTCAGAAAGAGACGGAAGTCTTTTCCATGTCCCAGAAGATAAAGGGGCGTGTGAAGGAGCAGATGGGCAAGTATCAGAAGAAACAGTACCTGTCAGAACAGCTCCGGGCCATAAAAAAGGAGATGGGGGAAGACGGAGAGCAGCAGGAGCTCCAGGAGCTCGAGAACCGGATAAAGCGCAAACGCCTGCCCAGAGAGGCGGCCAGTGCCGTCCGGAGAGAGCTCAGCAAACTCAGGATGATGTCGCCCATGTCAGCGGAGGCAACCGTTGTCAGAAATTACATTGACTGGATACTGAATCTGCCGTGGTACAGGAAAAGCCGCGCTACAACAGATCTGGATGAAGCCGGCAAAATCCTGGAAGAGGATCATTACGGGCTTGAAAAACCCAAGGAGCGGATTATCGAGTACCTTGCCGTCCAGTCCATGGTAAAAAAGATCAAAGGGCCGATTCTCTGCCTTGTGGGCCCGCCCGGCGTCGGCAAAACCTCTCTTTCGAAATCGGTCGCCAGAGCGACCGGAAGGGCGTTTGCGAGAATTTCACTCGGCGGTGTCCGGGATGAAGCGGAAATCAGGGGCCACAGGAAGACCTATATCGGGGCCATGCCGGGCAAGATTATCCAGACGCTGAAAAGTACCGGGTACAGCAATCCTGTCTTCTGTCTCGACGAGGTGGACAAGATGAGTGCCGATTTCCGAGGCGACCCTTCCTCCGCCCTTCTCGAGGTGCTTGACCCGGAACAGAACAAAAATTTTAAAGACCACTACCTTGAACTGGCCTATGATCTGTCGGATATCCTTTTTATCACCACGGCCAATACGTTGTACGACATTCCCCCGCCCCTTCAGGATCGCATGGAAATTATCCGGATCCCGGGGTATACCGAGTATGAAAAGGAGCAAATCGCAAAAGAATTTCTCATAAAAAAACAGCTCGAACAGAACGGTCTGGCAGCCGCTGATGTGGAGTTTTCCCGGAATGCGCTGCTCTCTGTTATACGGTACTATACGCGGGAGGCCGGTGTCCGCAACCTGGAACGCGAAATTGCGTCCATTTTGAGAAAAATTGCCAAGAAGATCGTATTGACGCAGGAGAGACGCCTGACCCGCATCACCACGAAAAGTGTGCACAAACATCTGGGGCAGCCCAAATACCGGAACAGCATTATCGAAAAAGAAAACAGAATCGGTATTGTCAACGGGCTTGCCTGGACCCAGTACGGCGGTGAGATTCTCACGGTCGAGGCGGTTAAGATGCCGGGAAAAGGGAAAATTTCCATCACGGGCAAACTCGGGGAAGTGATGAAAGAGTCCTCCCAGGCGGCCTTGAGTTATGTGCGGTCCCGGAGCCGTGAATTCGGCATTGATGAAAACTTTTACCGGGAAACGGATATCCATATTCACGTGCCTGAAGGGGCCATCCCCAAGGACGGGCCGTCCGCCGGCATCGCCATGTGCACCTCGATCGTGTCGGTGCTGACCGAAAAGTATATTGATAAATCGGTGGCCATGACAGGGGAAATTACACTCAGGGGGCGGGTGCTGCCGGTGGGCGGTATCAAGGAGAAATTTCTGGCGGCCCACGCCAACGGTATCAAAAAGGTGATTATCTCAAAGGAGAACGAAAAGGATATCGGCGAGATCCCGTCTTCCATCCAGAAACAGCTCGAGATTATGCCGGTGGAAAACATGGATGACGTGCTTCTGCATGCATTTGCATGAAAAATTGTCATTTTATGCTTGACAACGGCCGCATCTGCTGTTATAAATTTTCTGTTTTTTAAGGGGCGAATAACTCAGCTGGGAGAGTGCAACCCTTACAAGGTTGAAGTCACAGGTTCGAGCCCTGTTTCGCCCACCAACCCATTTTTTTGCCCGATAGAATACATGTCGGGTCACCCTTTGCGGGGGTGTAGTTCAGTTTGGTTAGAACGCCTGCCTGTCACGCAGGAGGTCGCCGGTTCGAGTCCGGTCACTCCCGCCATCAAGAAGCTGTTAGCTGTTAGCTCACCCCTCTTAAAATTTGTCGGTCAGGACAAAACGAGACGATTTTACCTTTGGATAATGCGCAATTTACAGGGGCTTTTTGAGCGCCTGAACGATCGCATCCCCCATTTCCTCCGTACCCACGGCGGTATCGTCGGGACCTGCCAGATCCGCCGTATAGATGCCCTTTTCAAAAACCCGTGATACGGCATTTTCAACTGCATCAGCCGCTTCAACCATATCAAAGCTGTGTCTGAGCATGAGACAGGCGGATAAGATCTGGGCAATGGGGTTGGCAATCTGTTTTCCGGCAATGTCCGGCGCGGACCCGCCGGCCGGTTCATACAGGCCGAATTTTCTTTCATTGAGGCTGGCAGACGCCAGAAGGCCCATGGAACCGGTTATCATGGCGCATTCGTCCGACAGGATATCGCCGAACATGTTGGGGCAGAGCAGTACGTCAAACTGGTGGGGATTTTTGACAAGCTGCATGGCCGCGTTGTCCACATACATGTGATTGAGGGTGATGCCGGGAAACCGGCGGGCGGTTCCGGTGACGACCTCCCGCCACAGTACCATGGCGTTGAGGACATTGGCCTTGTCGATGCTGGTGACAATACCGTTTCTTTTACCGGCCGCTTCAAAGGCCATCCGGGCTATTCTCTCTATTTCCCGGCGGGAATAGACCATGGTATCAAACCCTGTTTCGGCCGCGCCGGTGCCTTTGCGTCCTTTGGGTTCCCCGAAATAGATTCCCCCGGTCAGTTCCCTGACACAGAGGATGTCAAACCCGTTTTTGATGATGCCGGGTTTCAGCGGCGACGCAGCGGCCAGCTGGCCGAAGACCTTTGCCGGTCTCAGGTTGCAGTAGAGATCAAAATGTTTCCGCAGCGGCAGAAGTGCTCCCCTTTCCGGCTGCGCATCAGGGGGAAGCCCGTCCCATTTGGGGCCGCCGACGGAACCGAAGAGAATGGCGTCGCTACGGTCACATATTTTCAATGTTTCCGCGGGAAGTGCCGTCCCGTGGTTGTCAATGGCGATGCCGCCGACATCTGCTTTTTGATATTCGAATGCCGCATTGAAGATGGTGGCGATCGTGTCAAGGACTTTCACAGCCTGTGTCATTATTTCCGGGCCGATGCCGTCTCCCGGCAACAGTGCAATTTTTTTTTTCACGCGGTTATCTCTGGCTCCTTTTGGTTTCTGCCGTGATATGGTTGATGTTAAGGCGGTTTAAAGCGGCATTCTGGTGACAGGTTATCACAAACAACACAAAAGGGGTAAAAAAATTACCCCTTGTTCGTCTGATTTTATTGCAGTCTGTTACGGTTTTACAACGTTTTTGGCTGATAATCCCTTATCGTTTTCCTCTACTTCGAATTGAACTTTCTCTCCTTCTTCAAGCGTTTTGAATCCGGGCATGTCGATGGCGGAATAATGTACAAAAACATCTTCCCCGTCATCCTGTTCAATAAATCCAAACCCCTTTTTCGAGTTAAACCATTTTACGGTTCCCTGTACCACAATAATTCCTCCTTAATTTTAAAAATACCAACAACTGCGCCGCAGAGTCTGTCTTGCGGAGCAGGCACTCATGCAGTTACCTTTATCCATATTAAGAATGGAAAAAAAATGCAAGAAAAAAAGTGACTGCTTTTTAAAACAGTCACTTTTTAATTCAGGTTGATCCATTTCCGGTACCGTTATCGCCTGTTTCCGTATTCTGCATAAGCCAGGGCGACAAGCCGGTAAACCAGATGCGCCATTTTGGAATAGGGCAGAAAAAGAAACAGGTTGAAAATGGCGATCAGGTGCAGGTAGTAAAAGAAATACGCCCCGGGCGCGGACCCGGCAAGCCTTACCATTTCGGTAAGGAGACCGGTGACACCGAGTGAAAGGACGATGCCGAGGACATACCAGTCTTTGTAGAACGTGAGCTGGTCCTCTTTGGTCAGCCTGTTTTTGATCATGAGAATACTGCCGATAACCAGGGCCACACCGCTTATGTTGGCCAGCCATTTAATCGGATTGAGCTGCGAATAGGGGCCGGGGCTGTTCAAAATATAAAGCGCGATAAAAAACAGACCGGTGACAATCGCCAGACCGATAAAGGAGAAAAGGACCATCATGTGGGGGGTTGCCCTGTCCCTGTTCGATTCACAATCGGTGAACTTTTGATGTTTCAGCACAGCCGGAATGACGCGGACCAGCGCTTTGATGAACGGTCCGAATGCAAGGGATCTGGCCTCTGTTTTCCCTTCTGCAAGGGCGTTTTCGTGTATATCCACCACAAAATTTTTCAGGCTGAGGGCAAAGACAATCACCACAAATATGGCAATGGGAATAAACGTAATGTCCACAAACCAGGTAGAGAAAAAGTCTGCATGGGCAATCACGTGTTCGCCTTCATGCGCATGGGACCATTCCAGCCCGATGCCATGAAATATGCGGGTCATGGTCTCGCCGGCCGTCATGGTAATGTATGCCAGGATCGCAAACCAGATGGCGGGAATGCCGAGAAGAAAGGGCAGTTTTTTGGGGTCGTTCACCGCATTGGCGATAAACCTCGGTTTAGCATACTCCGTAATGGCAACGGATCTGACGGCGGAAAGCACATCACCCGGCTTTGCATCCCTGGGGCACAGATCCGAGCAGTCCCCGCACTCATGGCAGAGCCATATATCCGCGTTGGCAATGAGCTTGTCTTTGAGCCCCCAGGATGAGGCAATCATCTCCTTTCTCGGGAAAGGGCTCTGCTCCGGTGCAATCGGACAGACAACGGAACAGGTGGCACATTGGTAACATTTATTAAGCGACTCGCCACCCCTCTCTCTAACCTCTTTTATAAAATCAAGATCAGGTTGGGCAAGGTATTTTTCAGCCATACTGTTATACCTCCTATTTTCTTTGGTATAAAATTATTTTAGAAGCCCTTGAACGGATTGGGTCCAAGTTCATCAATTTCGTCGGCAAAGGAGCTTATCAGTTCCGGAATCCTGTCGTACTCATCAATGGCGATCTCTTCATACCGGACACGTTCCTCTTCCAGTGCGAGACTTGACAGGGCTTCCCCGATTTTGTTGACCCGGACGTTGGCCAGTTCGCTTCCTTTGATAAAATGGCACTGATACTCTTCCCCCTGTTTGCAGCCGATGAGAATGGCGCCGTCCATGCCGGAGGCCAGGGCGTCCTTTATCCAGATGGTATTGACGGAACCGAGGCATCTCACCGGAATGACGCGGATATTGGGTGAATAGTCCACCTTGTTCATCCCGGCCATATCCAGTGCCGGATAGGCGTCATTTTCACACACCAGTGCGAGAATCCTCAGCGGCGGCTCGTCATAGTCGTCTTCCGACGGGATGTCCAGGCACTTGATCTGGGAACCCACCGAGTCAATGCTGTAATCGGCAAAGCTGATGATCCTTTCCGGGCATGCCCCCATGCAGGTACCGCATCTTCTGCACCGGGTGGGGTTGACCTTGGGCGTCCCTTTCTCATCGTCATCAAGCGCGCCGAAGGGGCACTCAACCGTACACCGCTTGCACTGGGTACATCTCTGGAAAAAGAAGTCCGGATAGGTCATGTCCCCGGAACGCGGATGAACGGAAACCCCCCGGTTTGAACACTCGATGCACTGAATCGCTTTAAGGGCGGCACCTGCGGCATCCTCCATGCACTCTTCAATGGTCATGCTCCTTCGGATGGCGCCGGCGGCGTAAACCCCTGTCCGCTGGGTTTCGTAGGGAAAACAGATGAAGTTGGAGTCTGCATATTCGCCGAATATGTCGTTATCCCTGAAACCGGGACCCTGTCGGTAAGCCAGATTGACCACGGGTCCGTCTTTGGTCATCGGCACCATACCGGCGGCCGCCACGACCATGTCGGCTTTGAGGCTCAGGTTGTCACCGAGAAGGGTTTTGGTGGCGTTGACCATCAGCCCGTCCCCGGACTGGGAAACGGATGTGACCGCGCCTTTTGTCATGAAAATACCGTCATCCTGCTGCAGGCTCTTGTAAAAGTTTTCCTGAAGGCCGGGGGTTCTCATGTGCTGGTATACGATATAGGCTTTTCCGTCCTTGTAGTCATCTCTCACGTACTTGGCCTGTTTCAGGGCGACCTGGCTTGTCACCGAACCGCAGTATTCAAAATCGGCATCATCCTCGTCTTTGCCCGGGGACTGGACGAATACCACTGACTTGGCCTCTTTGCCGTCCGAGGGCCTGACGATTTTCCCCTTGGCGGCGATCTGTTCGAATTCATGGTTGGTTACCACATCCGGCAGATCGATGCCGAGATGGGCGTATGCGTCCCCATCGAGTGTGGCGGGCCGCCATCCGGCCGCCAGAATAACCGCACCGTATTTTTCGCCATCGGGATCGACCGCAAGAATATCTCTTCTGCCTTCGTTGTATTCGAGGAATTTTTCATGCTGGGCTTCGGCGTCGAGTTCCTTGCCGTTTTCATCGTACATCATCTCTTCCGGCAGCGGGTAGGGTACGTCGAATTCGATTTTTTCGCCCGGTTTTTTGAACGTTACGTTGAATTCCCCGGGCTGGCCGGCAATACGGGCGACTTCCGTGGCGGTCCGCACATCGATGGTGTCATACGATGCCACCTCTTTTATCAGTTTGTCGACCACAGGGGGGATAAGCTCCTCAAAAGGCTCGGTTACCGGCATCTGGCTTCTCAGTTGAGCGGCATATCCGCCGAGCTTGTCCGTCTTTTCGACAATTGTCACCTCGTATCCCGCCTTTGCACCATCGAGAGCGGCCGTCATGCCGGTGACGCCGCCGCCGAGCACGAGAATTTTTCTGGAAAACGTTTCTGTCTGATAGGGTTCCGGCAGCTTGACCTTTTCAAGCCGCGTCATTCCCATTTTGATATAATCGTTGGCTTTCATCTGGATCGGGTCGAAGTGTTCTTCGTCATCCTTCTGCTCTTCTGTGAGCGCGGGATACTTCTCCCTCGGATGGGGCCATACCACACCTTCCCTGAGATTGACCCGCTCGACCATTACGTTGTCGAACCTGAAAACATCAAAGTTAACACGTCTTGAACACGCACCGATTACGACGCCGTCAAGACTCTCTTCCTCTATCTCTTTTTTGAGGAAATCCACACCGTCTTTGCTGCAGAGAAAAGGATGGGTTTTGCAGTCATACCCCTCTTCATCAGGTATTTCAGCAATCTCCTCCATGTCGAGGACGTCACCTATACCGCAGCCTGTGCATATAAATACTCCTATATCCTTCATGGCTATTTCTACCTCCTTCCCAGGGCGTGAATGGCTTTAAGCGCCATACCGGTTGCGTTCTGGTTTGATGTCACCACATCCGCCGGTTTGACGGCACAGCCGGCACCAAACATGCCGCCTTTCTCAAAATCGTTTACAATAAAGCCGTCGGGATTGAATTTCAAATCGGCATTTATCTTGTCAACAGAGGCATTGGGCTGCATCCCGGTTGCGAGTACCAGCATGTCCACCGTCTGCCTGATTTTCTCACCGGTGAGCGTGTCTTCGGCCACAAGCGTGATATTGCCGGTCCCGTTCTCTTCTTCGACTTCCGCAACCTTGCCTTTTACAAAGAAGATATTCTCGTCCGCTTTCAGTTTTTTGTAAAAATTTTCATACTTCAGACCCGGTGCCCGCAGGTCTATATAGTAGATGTAGATCTTGGTATCGGGGTACTGCTCCCGGATGTATGTGGCATGTTTCAACGACGCCATGCAGCATATGTAGGAACAGTAGGGCAGGTGATTTTCATCCCGTGATCCGGCACACTGGGCAAAAGCGATGGTTCCGGGGGCCTTGTCATCGGAAGGCCGCACAATTTTACCCCTTGTGGGCCCGTTGGACGCGGCCAGCCTTTCCAGCATCATGTTGGTGACGATGTTCTGGTACCGGCCAAAGCCCAGGTTGTCGATCCGGGCGGCATCGTAAGGACGCCAGCCCGTGGCCCATACGATTGAACCGACTTTCAGGTCGAAATTTTTCTCTTCCATCTCAAAATCGATGGCGTCGTATTGGCAGGCTTCTTTGACTTTTTCCTTGTCGTCACTGCTGATGGCCGGATCGATCACGTACCGCTGCGGGAACGCCATGTTTGACGGGAGATACGCCGCTTTCCGCCGGTCCATTCCAAAGTTGAAATCATTGGATATTTCACTTTCACATACGGTGCCACACTCTCCGCAGCATGTACAGTTTTCGTTGACATATCTGGGAAGCGTTTTTACCTTGACGGTGTAGTCGCCGGCGTTTCCCTGAACACTTTCGACTTGGGTCATGGTAAACACTTTGATTTTCGGGTTGTCTTTAATCCGCCGATAGTTGATTTCAAGTCCGCATGTGGGCGGGCATAATTTGGGGAAGTAGTGTTTCAGCTGTGATACTCTTCCACCAAGGGAAGCTTCCTTTTCTATGAGGAAGACCTCATACCCCACCTCGGCAGCTTCCAGGGCGGTGGTCAGACCGCTGATACCGCCGCCGACCACCATTATGCTTCCGCTTACAGGGGCTGAATTATCTGTTGTCATGCTGTCCCTCCGTGCATTTGGTTAAATAGTATGGTTTTTATCCGAGGATGCCGTCTTGAAATCGCCCATCCTCATTGCCGGTCCGGCATCCTCTCTCCTGTTTTGTAATCGGGCAGCCCTGTTTGTACTGTAATCGGCCTACCTGCTTTACCGGATTACAAAAAAGGAGACAGGAAGTCAACCGGTTTCATATTTTGCCCTTCCGGCGTGTTTCCGGGAGGGCAAAACACCCGGTTTGCGGGTGATCGTTGACTTGAAAAACCTCCAGGCACACACTGAGGGCGCCTGGAGGTCGGTTTCATACAGCTTCCATACCTGAGATCATGTTACTTGGCGGACTGCAATCAGTCGGAAATGATCTTGTGGTACGGTGTTTTCTTGAGATTCCACTCGTTTTTCTCTTTGTCATAAGTCGAGTTAACGAAGCAGAACCACTCGTCATCGTTCTGTTCCATAAAGTCGGTTCTGTAATAGAATCCGGGGAACCGTGACTCTTCACGGAACTGGATGTGCCGGGTATGGGCTTCAACCGTGAATACGCGGTGGAAGATCTCCCAGGCTCTCATGAGCTCATGGAGATCGCCGGCAGCCAGTTTCTCACAGTCTTCGCGGAACATTTCGAACATTTCCATGAGGATTCTCAGGGAGGTGGCATTGGTCTCGTAGTAGGTGGCAGTGCCGCCGCCGTACTCGTTGGTCATCTTCATGAGTCTGAGGGCCATGCCGGCCGGTTTGCAGTAGTTGGGGTTCACATCCTGATCGGTTGAATAGGCCACGTTGTCAAGATAGTTGCGAACCGGTTTGTAAACCAGGTCCACGAGTTCCTCGTCCGTCTCCTTCAAGCTGACGTCGCCCGGGTTGTCCCTGAGGAATTTCACCATGGCTTTGGCGATCATGCGGCCTTCAGCGTGCGATCCTGAGGAGAACTTGTGGCCGGAGCATCCAACACCGTCACCGGCGGTGAAAAGGCCTTTGACGGTTGTCATCCGGTTGTATCCCCATTTGTAGTCATCCGGTACCCAGTCCTCGTCCGGTCCGGAGCACCAGATGCCGCAGCATCCGGAGTGGGATCCGAGGAGATACGGCTCGGTCGGCATAACTTCCGAGTCTTTCTTTTCAGGCTCGGTATTGGTGGCGCACCAGAGGTTGGCCTGACCGCATGTCATATCCAGGAAGTCTTCCCATGCTTCTGATTCCAGGTGCTTGAGCTCTTTCTTGTCCATTGATTCGCCGAGTTTTGCAAGAGCTGTGGTGGTTTTCATGATAACCGGACCACGGCCGCCCTTCATTTCAAAGAGCATGAGATGGTTTCTCAGGCAGGTCGGGGTAACAGCGGCCGTTCCGTAAGGCGCGTAGTTTTCAAGCTCCTGTTTGGTCGCGTCGCTTTCCACGTATTTCTCTCCGAGGCCGTTTTCGAGATGGGCCTTGAAAAGGAGGAACCATGCACCAACAGGACCGTAACCGTCTTTAAAGCGGGCCGGGGTGAACCTGTTTTCCATCATGGAAAGTTCAGCCCCTGCTCTTAACGCCATGGTGTAGGTGGAGCCGGCATTCCATACCGGATACCATGCACGGCCTTTTCCTTCACCGACGGACCGCGGCTGGTAGATGTTGACCGCGCCGCCGCAGGCAACGGCGATCGTTTTCGCCTTGATGATGTACACTTTGTTCTCACGGACGGAGAAGCCGACAGCGCCGGCAATCCGGTTCGGATCGTTCGCATCGTTGAGCAGTTCAACAATGAAGCATCTTTCAAGGATGTTGTCTTCGCCGAGGGCGAGCTTGCCGGCTTCGGCGACGATTCTCTTGTAGGATTCACCGTTGATCATGATCTGCCATTTGCCTGTACGGACCGGCTGGGCGCCGCCTTTAAGGGCTCCCTCTTTTTTGAGTCCCTTGTGTCCGTCAAGGTTTTTCCCCTCTGACGTTTTTTTCCAGATGGGAAGTCCCCACTCTTCGAACAGATGGACAGAGTCATCCACATGACGGCCCAGATCGAAGATCAGGTCTTCACGTACAATACCCATCAGGTCGTTTCTGACCATGCGCACATAGTCTTCGGGCTTGTTATCACCGATGTAGGTGTTGATCGCGGAAAGACCCTGGGCTACCGCGCCGCTTCTTTCAAGGGCCGCCTTGTCACAAAGAAGGATCTTTGTATCATCGCTGGCCCATTTCTTGATCTCAAACGCTGTTCCGCAGGCAGCCATACCGCCGCCGACAATCAGAATATCAACTTCTCTTTTATCAACTTCCGGATCTCTTACTGCTTTCCGTTCACCAACAGGCTTGTTAGGTAATGCCATTATATACCTCCAAATTTTTTAAAATAAAATACTCAATTAACCTTGTGACAGCCGATCACTTACGCCAGTTCTCTGGGAGCGATCAGTTCATAACCCTCGGCCTCTTGTGTTGAGAGCAGGCCGCTGTCAAGGTCTTTACCCTTAAGGTCCTTATAGGCATTTGCCTCACCTTCAGGCGTTGTCCTGATGGGGAACTTGAACCGTTTTACCGTACCGTTCCTGAATTTACAGGTCCACATGATATCTTCTGTTCCCAGCATCGGTACAACGCTGCTGCCCATGGGTACAAAGTCAGAGTATCCTCTCACCTCGATTGCCTGGGAGGGACATATTTTCACGCATGAAAAGCATTCCCAGCACTGATCCGGCTCCTGATTGTACGCCTTCATTTCATTGGGCTCAAGAACCATCAGATCATTGGGGCATATATACTCACACGCTGTTTTATCCCCACCTTTGCAGCCGTCACATTTTTCTGCAATTACAAAAGATGGCATTTACTTACCTCCTTACTTTAAGTTAACAAAATTGCACAAATTCTTTTTGTGCTGCGCTTCTTTTTTGATTTTATAAGCCAAGCAGACCTGACTCTCTGTCAGGCCCGGCTGTTCTCAGCTTCTGCCGGGACCGCCACATGCTGAAACAAACACGACAATCCAAGCTTTTCATAAATGTTTAGGAAATAGCACCAGAAAGATGTTTTTGTCAAGAATTTTCGATAAAAGATTTGTTTAAAATTTCCAAATATTTATAATTGTTTTGAACATCGCCATATATATTGGAAAAAGATTTTTTGATACTATATATAGCGCAAAAACTCCGATCACAGGGATTTTCAACTGAACTTTAACAGGGAGGTGCCGGCCTTGAAAACTTTTTGTTTTGGGTTTATTCTGGAAACGTTTCAAAGGATGCCATACAACGGTAAGACGGAGTGCCCCCGATGACAGAAGAGATGATCCCCATATCACCGGAAGATGTGTTGGTGTTTGACTGTTCGCCTTCAAACCCCTGTTTTAACGAGTGCTGCAGAAATCTCAACCTGTTTTTGACGCCGTATGACATACTGCGGCTGAAAAACAGGCTCGGTATGACGTCGGACGCGTTTTTGAGGCAATATACATCCGTGCATGCCGGCCCCGAGACCGGGCTGCCCGTTGTCACATTCAAGCCGGATCCCCATGCCGGGTACAGCTGCCCGTTTGTAACGGAGACCGGGTGTTCGGTTTACGAGGACCGGCCCGCTTCCTGCCGGATGTATCCCCTGGCGCGGGCCGTTACGCGGTCCCGTGAGACCGGCGAGACAACGGAACATTTCGCCCTGATCCAGGAAGCACACTGCAAGGGCTTCGGCAGGGGGGAAGAACGCACGGTGGCCGAGTGGCTCGACACCCAGGATGTGAAACAGCACAATGAGATAAATGACAGGCTCATGGAGATCATCAGCCTGAAGAACACCACCCTGCCGGGCAAACTGGAAGGATTCCAGTCGGACCGGTTTTACCTGGCGTGTTATGATCTGGACAGTTTCAGAAAGGAGATTTTTTCCGGCAGCCTGCTCGACGATCCGGATATACCGTCTGAAACCCTGGATACCATCGAAAAGGACGATACGGCACTGCTTTTTTTCGGGCTCCGGTATATTACGCACTTTCTTTTCGGAAAATCCATGGATTTCAAAAGGTAGCACATGGAATTAAGGGGCAGAACCGCCCTGGTACTCGGGGCTGTCAAAGGGATCGGCAAGGCGGTCGGACTCGCCCTCGCAAAAGAGGGGGTGCGGCTGGCGCTGACACGGCATGACTGGCCGGACAGTTTTGAGCGCATGGAAAGAGATTTCAGGGAAGCCGGCGCTGACCACGAGATTTTCACCGTGGACCTGCGGGATCCCGACAGAATCCAAGCCATGATACAGCGGATCCGGGAGCGGTTCGGGAAGCTGGACATTCTTGTGAACAATATCGAACGCGGCGGGTGGCCGGCGGTCCACGGCGAGTACACGGAAGCGCAGTGGGATCTCGAGATGGAAACGACGCTTAGGGCCAAGCGGTGGGTTTTCCATCACGCCTTCCCCCTGCTGAAGCAGTCGGATGATGCCGTGGTGATCAACTTTTCCTCGGTGGCCGCGGTGACCGGCCGGTCCGGTCCGGCATCCCTGCTTTTCAATGACGGCTACGCCGCCGCCGCCAGGGCCGTGTCCTCTTTTACCGAGACCTGGGCCCGAATGGGCGCTCCGAATGTAAGGGTGAATGAACTGATGCTGGGGATATTCGAGACACGGCACGCCCAGGGGACAAGAGGCTGGCGGGAGGCGCTTTCCGACAGTGAGAAACAGGCGGTGATCGACCGCATTCCTGCCGGCCGGACAGGAAAAAAGGCGGATGTGGTCAAAGCCTGTCTTTTTATGATAAAGGACGCCCCCTACATGACGGGCAGCGTTCTGCGGCTTGACGGCGGATACGCCCTGGGCGGCGAGAAGGTGCTGCCGATGCCCCCGGGCATACTCTGACATCCTGCCGGCCGGACAGGGTACCCATGGGAAGGAGTGACATGACAGATACGGGAAAAGGTGTTTTGTACGAGATCAGTGACGATTATGCGCTGATTTTTTCAAACATTGAGAAACGGGTGAAAAGTTACCTTTCGGCAAACAGAGGACTTGAATCCCTTGTCGTGGGCGTTTCCGGCGGCATCGACAGCGCCCTTACCTGCGTGCTGGCCAGTGAAATCCTGGCCGCCGTGCCCGGTGTAACCCTTATCGGCCGGATTCTCCCCATCGAGAGCAACAAGGAAGAGGAGATAACCAGGGGGGAGGCCATCGGCCGGCTGTTCTGCCATGATTGGGAGACCCGGGATCTCACGGCGGCATATCACGGCACCTGCAGGACAATTGTGTCCGGAAGCAGGGCAGCGGACACCTCCCGGGCGGAAAAGATACGAAAAGGCAACATCAAGGCCCGGATCCGGATGATTTACCTTTTCGATCTCGCTCACCTGGAAAACGGGATGGTGCTGTCCACGGACAACCTGACCGAACTGCTGCTGGGATTCTGGACCCTTCACGGGGATGTGGGCAATTTCGGATTTCTCCAGTATCTCTGGAAAACCGAGGTGTACGGTCTGGCCCGGTACTTTGCGGAAAAATACAGAAAAGCCGGCGCGGCGGAAAAAGCAGCGGCCCTCGAGAAATGTATCGACGCGGTTCCCACCGACGGTCTCGGCATTACATCCAGTGACTTTGACCAGCTTGAAGTGCCGGATTACCGGACCGCGGACCGGATTTTCAGCCGGTACTTCAAAGGCGATGCTGCACAGGCCGACCACCCGGTGATAAAGCGCTACCGGGTCACCCGGTTCAAGCGTCGCGATCCCCAAAACATTACCCGGGAGGCGCTTTTTTCAGAATAACTTTCACGGCCGGCCTGAGAGTCACAACAAATGATGGCGGTACAATCTGTCAGCCGATACCCGTTCCGGTCCGCCCCCCTTTTGTCAGCCGGCGGCACCGTTTGACAAATTCTAAATTCGCTTCGCTAAACCGCAAAAACTGCGGTCCGGTCGGTCCTCAAACAGTTTGCGGTTTGACGCTCCGCTTCATTAAGAATTTGGAACAAACGGCACCCCAATGGCTTTCCAAAAGGCAGGCAGACCGGAACCGGCCGTTCTGCCGATATTGATTTTCAGTGAGCGACCATCGAAAAACACGTGAGCTTTTGAATCGTTGAAACTAACTGTTCGGATCGGGCCATGCCGGAGCCGGCAGTGGACGTCACAACCGTTCCGGTCCGCCCCCCTTTTGTCAGCCGGCGGCACCGTTTGACAAATTCTAA
>CAYZHB010000013.1:35451-39890 GCA_964478245.1 uncultured Desulfobacterales bacterium
AGCTTTTGAATCGTTGAAACTAACTGTTCGGATCGGGCCATGCCGGAGCCGGCAGCCTGCGGTCGCGACTGAACGTTCAGGACGTAAGGGGGAGTAATTTTTCCGTCTGCCGGGCGTTAAGAACCGCAGGCTGTCTGAGGACAGGCCTGGCCGCAGTTCCTGCGGTTTAGCCCGGCGGACGGAAAAATTCCCCGTCGTCCGGGTTCAGGAGCGTCTGCAGGTTGACGGCTCGTATGTACTTCGATTGAGGGTCGGTGCCTTTAGATGGTGAATCAGGGGAACAACCGGGGAAATTTGTTCTAACGGGTCAATTCTATACAGACAGGTCGACAGTTGACTTCCGGCCGGTTTTACGATATTATCAGCAGATCGGGAAAACCGCCGCCGGCATGTGAAAACTCTATTTTGAGGGGAGTCCGGGTGCCGGTGACCGGTTCTTTTAACTGAAATCATTAGCAAAAAGGATATTGTAATGTTGGATATCATAAAAAAACGCGGTATGAAGATCTGTATCGCGGCAGCCGTGTTTCTGGCTGTAAGTATTGCTTTTGGCGGTCCGGTATGGGCCGATGATGCCTATATCCCCCATATTACCGGCGGAGAGGCCGGGTGGACCGATTATCTCCAGGTCAACAACAACGGCTCGTCGAGTGCCTCGTTCACCGTCTATCTCTACAACGGCGGCACCCAGGTTCATTCCAGTACCCATAATGTGGCGGCCTACGGTCATACGGAGCTCGACATTAAAACGGCACTGGCCGACGCCGAGACCGGCAAAGTGAGCTACAGCAGCGAGGCCCTGACGTTCCGGATCTCTTATGTGTATGTAAACGGCGGCGTGGCAGAATTTGTCCTGCCGGACACCCTTTATGACACCATGGGGATCTTTTTCAGCGATTTTGTGGAGACGGTTCAGGCAAAAGGCGCGGCCGTGAGCAACCTGTCCGACGCCACTATCGATGTCACCCTGTACGCGGTGGGGGACGGCGAGATACTGGATTCCTACGACACCACGATCGGTCCCTACGGCAAGCTGGTGGAAAATCACGCCGCATGGTTCCCGTCCATTACGACAGAACAGATTAAAAGTATTCTGGTGGAGGCGTCTGATCCCGGCCTGTCCGGTGTGGTGATATCAAGTGATTTCGATGCCAGTTTTCTTCTGTTCACGCCCGGTCGGGACGTGTCTGTTTCCGGCGTGGGGGAGTACTACCTGGATGCGGACGGGGACGGTTACGGGGATGAAAATCAGTCGACTTCATATGATTCTTCTCTTTCCGGGTATGTCAGCAACAGTGATGACTGTGACGACAATGATGCCGATATCCATCCCGGGGCCACTGAAGTTTGTAACGGGGAAGATGATGATTGTGACGGCGATATAGACGAAGGTGATGTCTGTATTACCTGCTACCGCGATGCGGATGGCGACGGCTATGGCGATCCCGGTATTACCACACAGGCGGCAACCTGTCCAGGCGGTTATGTCAGCAACGACGATGACTGTGACGACACCCGTGCAGACGTTTATCCCGGTGCCGAAGAGGTGGCCGACGGGGTGGACAACGACTGTGACGGGGATATCGATGAAGGCTGCGGCGGCTGAGGGTAGTCGTTTCGGCCCCGTGCGGGCTTAAAAGAAACATTTTTTGGCCGGGTGCGCGGCACCCGGCCTTATAACCCCCTCGGCGATTGACTGGTCGCGGATGTAGCCGTGTATGCATGCGTCCGCTGCCGGTTTAAAAGAAAGCAACCCATCAGTAAAGGTTCTGAACCGCGTGTAAAGGAGCCGGCCTTTGGAAGAAAAACTCAACATCTCTCACTATTTTCTGTTCATCCTCATTTTTGCGGCTCTCTTTCTCTGCTACCGGATGATCAGCCCTTATCTCGATCCGATTATATTCGCATTGATCCTGTCCGTGCTGGCCAATCCCCTGTATGAACGACTGGAGAAGAAAGCCGGGGGGCGGAAAAACCTGTCCGCCGCCATCATGTGCCTCCTGTTGATCTTTATTGTCGTGGTGCCGCTTTTGCTGATCGGTTCCGTGGTGATACGGCAGGGGATTATTTCCTTTAATGCCATGAATGCCTGGATCAGTGCCGGCAACCTTGAAAACCTGTCCGGCATGCCCCTGATCAAAAGCGTCACAGACTTTTATGACAAATTCTTTCCGGATACAACCTTTTTGAGCCGGATCGATGTCACGGCCGCTATCGGGAATTTTTCATCAAATGCCGGCAAGATCCTGATCCGCCACAGCACCGGTATCATCGGCAACCTCACCGAAATGGTGATGAGCTTCGGTCTGATGGTGTTTGTGTTTTTCTTTGTGGTGCAGAACACAAAGCGGCTTTCCGATTATATATGTCATCTGATGCCGCTTTCGGCGGCCCATCAAACCGTTCTGGTGGAGAAGATGAAGGCGGTTTCCCGATCGGCGGTTCTCGGGACACTTGTCACCGCCGCAGGCCAGGGTGTTGCCGGCGGTGCCGCTTTTGCCGTCTGCGGGCTGCCCGGTTTTTTCTGGGGCGCGGTTATCGCTTTTGCCTCGCTCATCCCGGTGGTGGGGACGGCCCTGGTGTGGGTGCCGGCCGTCATATATCTTTCTATTGCCGGAAGAGTGAAATCCGCTGTTTTCCTTGCGATATGGTTTATCGTGGTGGTGGGCCTCATCGACAATTTTGTGCGCCCCCTTTTCATGAGCGGCGCTTCCAGCATGAGCACCGTGGTGATATTTTTCGCCATTATCGGGGGGCTCCAGCTTTTCGGTCTGGCCGGCCTGCTCTACGGTCCGTTGATCTTCGGGATTACCCTGGTGCTGTTTTATATCTACAGCCTCGAGTTCGAATCGTTTCTCAACCGCCAGGACGGCAGGGGATGAAGTTGTCCGCCGACAGGCTGATTGATGGTTTTCAAGCCGGGGGCAATGGTCCCGGCACCAGCCGCCAACGGCTGAAACACTTGCGTTTTTCTTCCCTCCGGCCTGTGGCCGGGCTCGCCGGAAATGCGAGCGCTGCCAATTCAGGCGGCCCGTTTTGCGGGTGGTGGTTGATTTCAGGCATGCGGGCGGTCATTGAATTGAAAATCCGGCATCTTTGGCGGTCAGGGTGTAAAACGAGGGGGACGGTCTTTATCCTCTGCCTGCTGCTTGTCTTTTTTTTCCCATTGCCGGCCGCGGAGGCCCTTCGCTATACCCGGGAATATGCCTTTTCCGGCCGGACCATGGGCACCTATTATTCGGTCACGGTCTGCTCGAAAGCAAACCTCGATGTTGGGGTGCTGAAAAGCAAGGTGGACACGCAGCTTGAAATGGTGAACGATCAGATGTCGGTTTTCTCGGAAACGAGCGAGATTTCGCGGTTCAACAGGGCCGGAAAAGGGGAGGCGGTTGCGGTTTCCCACAGCTTTCTGGAGGTGATCCGGACGGCGCAAAAGCTGTACGAACTGACGGACGGTGCCTGGGACGGCACGGTCAAGCCCCTTTTTGACCTGTGGGGGTTCAAGAGCGGCCGGCAGTTTGAAAATCCGCCGTCACGGGAGCGGATAGACGCTGCCATGGCACGGACAGGCTTTCACCACATTGCGGTTACGGACAGAAGCCTTGTCAAGAAAAAGGCTGGCATAGCGCTTGATCTCGGCGCCATCGCCAAGGGATACGGCGTGGATGCCGTTGCTTCCCTGCTGAAGGCATCCGGTTACGCTGATTTTTCCGTGGAGATCGGCGGCGAGGTTTACGCTGCCGGCAGAAAGGGCGGAAAACACACGTGGCGGGTTGGCATCAGCATGCCTGAATCCCGTGACCGCGGGGCCGAACCTTACAGGGTGGTTGCGTTAAGTGACAGGGCGCTTGCCACAAGCGGAACCTACCGTGAGTTTATCAAGCTTGACGGCCGCACGTATCCCCACATCATCAACCCGAAAACCGGCCGGCCGGTGGCCCACCGGGTGGTGAGCGTCTCGGTGGCGGCGGAAACCTGCATGTTCGCCGACGGGCTTGCCACCGCCGTACTGGTCATGGGAACTAAGAAAGGCATAAAGCTTGTGGACCACCTTGACAATACCGAATGTATGGTTGTGGAAAAAGAGCGGGACGGCACCCTCGTCCCGTATTATTCAAAGGGATTTGCAGAAATGTTCTGATATCGGTTCCCCTGAAAGGTATCCCGGTCGGCAAGCCGCTGGTGTATCATCTGCAGTGTTTCGGTTTTTCTTCTGCACCATTGGGGGGCGGCAAGCTCCTCGGGGTGCGGGTCGCCGGTGATACGCTGAATCACCGTGGACGGGGGAAGGCGTTCGATGACGTCGCACACCGCTGCCGCGTAGTCTGACTGGGTCATGCAGGTGTAGGCGCCGTTCCGCCACATCTTCTCGAGCGGCGTTCCCTTGACAACGTAAAGCAGATGGATTTTGACGCCATCTATTTTCAGCCGGGCCAGGC
>CAYZHB010000014.1:0-37261 GCA_964478245.1 uncultured Desulfobacterales bacterium
TTCATGGGTTTCCTCCTTTTGTTGTGTGAATACAAAATACAGGCAGGGCATCAGAAAAGGGGCTCCACCATTTCCATGAGCAGTCCGCAGATGGCGGCGACGGCCATGGGCTGCAGCATGGGTGGTCAGCAGCACTTGCCCCCCAGCTGTCTGGAGCGTGCCCGGTCCCCCGGAGACAGGGGTTTGGGAGAATCAAACACCTTTGTGACCGGCAGTTTACAGGCCAGCCGGACGGCATGCTTGACCGCGGCCACATCATCGGGATCCAGGTGAATACCGTCCGTTTTTTTGATATCCAGTCGGCTCACGATCACATGTTCGGTGGCGGCAACACCCTTGTTTTGCAACAGAATCCCGGCGCAGGCGGTTTCACATCCGTCAATGACCATCATCTGTGCCACATCTTTTGCCGACTGGACAAAGCCGCTGATGTAGGCCCCGATGCCGGCCAGACAGAACATGCGGCCAAGCCCTTCTCCGGTCATTTCCCAGGCGGCCTGATTGGCAAGCTGCCCTTCATAGCTGCCCCCTGAGCAGGCCAGAATCACAATGTTCTGTTGGTTGCATCCGCCGTTTTCATCCATGTCTTCTCCTATATATCGTTAAAACTGAATATATAGCTATAAGAATCGTTTGTCAACACCCGGTATAAAAATTCCAGGACAACCATTTGTTGAAAAAGCATCCACCAGGGACGACTTTCGATTACCACCTAAGGTATCTTGAAAAATTTTCCCTTGTGTATATTTTCGATTAATTTTATAAAGTATCTGTTTGTACCGTGAATTTGTGATCAAACATATTTTGATCAAAAAAGCGAATCGCTATAACACAACAATAGGAGGTTTTATGACAACTTTAATTTTCGGTCACAAGAACCCGGACACCGATTCGGTATGTGCGGCAATTGCCCTTTCCGACCTGAAGAACAAGCTGGGGGAGAATACCGCACCCGCCGTTCAAGGCAATTTGACCCCTGAATCCGAATTTGTCCTGGACAAATTTAATGTAAAAGCCCCTGAGGTAATCATCTCATATGCGGGAAAAGATGTGTACCTGGTGGACCACTCAGATCTTTCCCAGAGCCCTGACGACCTCAAGGAAGCCAACATCCTGGGGATCGTCGACCACCACAAGCTCGGTGACGTCACCACGGAACAACCCCTTGAATGCTGGATATGGCCCGTGGGATGCAGCTGCACCGTCTTAACGTCCATGTACAAATTCTTTAATATCGAAATCCCGAAAGATATTGCCGGGATCATGCTTTGCGCCATCCTGAGCGACACGGTTATTTTTAAATCCGCCACCTGCACAGACACAGACAAAAAAGCATGTGAAGAACTTGCCGGCATTGCCGGTGTCAGTGACATGCAGAATCTCGGCGTCGAAATGTTCAAGGTGAAATCGGCCGTGGAGGGAACGCCCGTACGTGAGCTTGTTGAACGGGATTACAAAGACTTCAACATGAGCGGCAAAGGGGTCGGCATCGGACAGCTCGAACTTGTGGATCTTTCAATCATTGAGCCTGTCAAAGCGGATCTTGAAAAGGACATTGCCAAACTTAAAGAGGAAAAAGGGCACCACAGTGTCTTTCTGCTTCTTACCGACATCATGAAGGAAGGATCTGAAATGCTGATCGCCTCTGATGACGAATCGGTTGTGGAGAAAGCCTTCAACGTCACCCCCAAAGACGGAAAAGCGTGGCTTGACGGTGTGATGAGCCGCAAAAAACAGGTTGTGCCCAACTTTGAAAAAGCCTTCGGCTAATACCCATGCCCGTTACGGGCAGCCCGACGGATAAAAGTATGAGCTGTCAGCCGTCAGCTGAATGCTGACGGCTGACAGCCAAATTCAGACAAAAGGCTTTGATATAAAGCCGGTTCAACTATCACCCGCGAAATGAGCGCTTTGTCTTCCCCGGCCCCAAATCCGGCGAATCAGATCGCGCCGGACAGATGGCCGCCGGTTGCAGCCGGGCGACCACTTTTTATCCGCTCTTATTCTTCCACGGAAAGCACCTTTACGTCGAAATAAAGGGTTTTACCGGCCAGGGGGTGGTTAAAGTCCACAGTGGCATTCTCCTCTTCGATATCCACCACTTCGCCGCGCATCATTTCGCCCTCGGAGCCTTGTCCTTGGACCAGCGCCCCCACTTCCCTGACACTTTCGGGAAGCTGTTCAACGGGCACATTTATTTTGGCTTCGGAAATCACGTGGCCATACCCTTCTTCCGGTGCGATTTCCACCTGTTTTGACTCACCTTCCGCCATGCCCTCCAGAGCATTTTCAAGCCCGGGAATAATCTGATTGTTTCCCAGTACAAAGTTCATGGGCTCATCTCCCACATTGCTTTCAACAACCTCATCGTTCCCAACCGTCAGGGTATACTCAATGGATACCTGTTTTCCTGCTGTTGCCGTCATATTATAAGCCTCCTTGTTTATGTTCCGCTTATGTATGAAGCACGAACTGCCTCATAAGCAAACTGCTGGTTAAAGTCAACTGTCACCTGCAAACGCACCGGCCGGTTGTTTTCAAACCAGTGGCTATGTCCCCGGTTACAACCGTCAACGACTGAACACTGACGTGTCTGTCCTCCCGGTCTACGGCCGGAAAGACAAACCACCCGCTTTGCGGGTGGCCGTTGACTGGAACACTGGTTATAATACCACCTTGGGTAAAAAGACGTATGCATTCAAGAAAAAACCTGTAACTGCTTTAAAAGAAGAGTATTTTATGATCAAAAATACGTCTGCTTTCAGGCGTGCTGATCGTTAAAAGACCCTGTCAACAAATATGGATAAAAATGAAGAGGTGTCAAAATTGAAAATCAGATAACCCGCCGGCTTTTTCTCTGTGACAGACAATGTCAAAAAACGTTCCGCTCCTGTTCGTCCGCCTCGTCCATCATGGTATGCGATTCAGGTTGACCGGCGGAAGCAGATCTGTTCCGGCTCAAAATACTGCAGAAATCAAATTGTGTTCCACAATATCAATTTTTCCACAAAATTACAAACCCACTAAATCCTGTTTGTGTTTGTGTGTTTGTTTGAACAACATAAATACGTTACAACGATTGTCAACCAGGTTTGCCGATTATATCACAACACCCTGTGAAGCGAACTTGCGGCCGGACACTTTTTTTCAAGAGAGATTTGACAATTGGCAAAGCGCGTGGCAAATTTCAGTAAAACGAACCGAATTGTGCAGGAGAGATTCATGCAGCATCAACCCGTGGGGATATTTGACTCCGGCATCGGAGGGCTCAGCGTATTAAGAGAGATCAGGAAACAGCTTCCCCATGAATCTTTAATCTATTTCGCAGACAGCGCCAACTGCCCTTACGGCTCCAGGGAGAAGGCGGAAGCTCTGTTTTTGGCCAGAAAACATATAAACTTTCTTTTGGAACTGAACTGCAAACTGATCGTCATCGCATGTAATACGGTAACAGCCGTGGCCATCAACCGCTTCAGGTCGGAATACCGGGTGCCCTTTATCGGAATGGAACCGGCTCTGAAACCGGCCGTAATGAAAACGGAAAGCAGAAAAATCGGCATTCTGGCCACCGAAAACACCTTAAACGGCCAGCTGTTTAAAACCACTTTTGAAAAATATGCAAAAGATATCACCGTTTTTATCCAGCCGGGATACGGCCTTGTGGAGCTGGTGGAGAAAGGAGAGCACGAAGGCCCGAAGGCCCGCCGGATGCTTGAACGATACCTGCTGCCGATGATGGACCAGGGCGTGGATACCATCGTGCTGGGGTGCACCCACTATCCGTTCTTCGAAAGGCTCATAAGCACAATCACGCAGGGAAAGGCCACGGTTATAGACCCTGCCGATGCCGTTGCCGCCCAGACCGGAAGGGTGCTGTCGGCAAACAATTTAACATCCGATACCGACCGGCAGCCCGTCTTTCATTTCTATACCACAGGCGCCCCGTCCATTGCGGACAAGTTCCTTGCTGAAACCATGGACTCGCCGTATCGTCTTGAGTGCCTGGCTTCCTGAGCAGAAGAAATCCGAACAAAAGCACTGGAAGTCAACGACCACCCGCGAAGCGGGAGGCCTGGCGTGTATGCATTCGCATCTCTTCGCGCCCGGCACAGCGGCCGGAAGGGCGAAACACGCAAGTGTTTCAATCGTTGACGGTTGTAACCGGGGGCCATAGCCCACCCGGTTTGAAAACAACCCATCAGGCGGATGGTTCCTCTGCCGCCATCCGGGAACGTTCATAGCATAAAAGGCCGCACCGCAGGCACCTGCCGGCCTCTTTCACAGCCACCTCTTCCGGAAAGCCGGGATAAAGCTCTTTTCTGCCGACCGCCCGGGTTTCTGACCGGTCGGAAAGCGGCATGATGTTTCTCGGGGACACCTCGACATTTTCAAGACGGCTCTGTGACTGAAGTACGGACTGCCCGGTTATCAGGTTGGCAGACGGCACAAAAGGCATACCGTACATCAGATGGTGAATGGCGGCAGCCGCTTTTCTGCCGCCGTTAATGGCGGAGATGGCGGCCGTATATCCGCTGGTGACATCCGTTCGTGAGAACAGACCGCTTTCTCTGCCGCCGACAGGCGGTTTGTAACCTTCCACACCCGTCCATTTCAACGGCATCCCCTCCTCAGGAAAGTCCGCCGCCGCTTCATCAAGGGGTGTCGCCGGGACAAACACGAGTTCCGGGAATCTGCCCGCCGCCATTATGAGGCTGTCGGCCCCGAGTGTATATTTTTCACCCGTATCCAGCACGGTGTACTCAATATGGGTGAGATTATCTTCCTCTCCGGCGACCTTTGTTACCCCGCCGTTGTATACAAGGGACACCCCGGCCTCTTCCAGCACTTCTACTGTCTGGCTGTCAAGAGACGATGCTTCGGCTGTCCGGCGGGAGACAACGGTTATCCGCTCAGCCCCGAGGCCTTTCAGCATGGTGACGGCGCGGGGAGGTTCCCGTCCGCCGCCGGCGATGACCACATCCCGGCCGCACGCCATTTCGATACGGTCATCCGGATCCGCCAGAAGCAGATCAATCATAAGATAACATCCGGGGAATATGGTCGCCATCCGGCCCCCCTCGCCCCTGGCCAGTCTGCTGTCCCATCCGCCGCTGGCGGCAAAAACGGTCTGGTAGCCCTGCTTGAGCAGGCCGGGAACGGTAAAGTCCACCCCTGACCGCATGCCGGTTTTCACTTTCACACCGGCTTCAAGGATCCCCTCAATATCCCACTCCAGCACGTCAACCGGCAGCCGCTCTTCGGCTATGGCATACCGCAGGAGTCCGCCCAGCAGGGCGCTCCCTTCAAAAACAACCGCATCATGCCCGAGTCTGGCCAGGAAAAAGGCAGCGGAAAGGCCCTCTGCCCCGCCGCCTATCACGGCAACGCGTTTCCCCGTTTGGGGTGCTTTGTACGGCATCACCCGTTTTCCGCTGTCCATCTCCAAATCACACACAAACCGTTTCAAATGATTGATGGCAACCGGCTCATCCACGAGCTGCCGCCGGCATTCAAATTCACAGAACGCCGGGCATATCCGGCCGATAACCGTGGGGAAAGGATTCCGCTCCTTGATTCTCTGGACAGCGCCTTCGTAATCTCCTTTTCTGATGAGCCGGATATACTCCCGGATATCGATCCCGGCCGGGCACGCTCTCTGGCAGGGTGTGACACACTGGCCCTCGGTATATTCCCGTATAATCCGGCGGGTTGTCGAGGTAAGGGTGATGATATGTTTGGGGCATACCCGCTCGCATGTGCCGCATCCGGTGCATTTCTCTTCATCCACTTTGGGAAGGCTGTCTTCTCCCATCTCGAGCGCATCAAACGGGCAGGCCGCCACACAGGTACCCAGCCCCAGGCAGCCGATGCGGCACTCTTTCATGCCGCCGAACAGAAGACTGGCCGCCCGGCAGTCGCTGATGCCCTCGTAAAGGTATTTAATATCGGTCTCCTCCCTGGGATAATAACACCCGGGGGCGGCAAATTCGGGCTCCTTTTCCGAGACGGACACTCCCATTATCCCGGCAATGGCCTGGGCCACATCAGGGCCGGCTGCAACACAGGAGTCAACACCCGACTTTCCTTCAACGATCGCTTCCGCATTGGGTGAACATCCGGGAAATCCGCATCCGCCGCAGTTTGCCCCGGGCAGGGCCCCCTCGACTGCCTCAACTTTCGGGTCCACGTAAACATAAAAAACCTTTGATGCAACAGCAAGAGAAGTTCCGATTAAAATCCCCAATCCCCCCATTAAAATGACAGACTCAAGCATTGTTCTCTCCCCTGCGTATTCGATTTGGTCATCCAGGAATCATCCAGGAAAATATAATTTTATTAAACACCGAATAAACAAAAAGTCAATGGTAGAATAAAAATTATAGGCGGTTTACATTGACATTGTGGCGGTGATACGGTACTAAAGTCAACGACCACCCGCAAAGCGGGTGGCTTGGAATGTAGGCATTCGCATACAAAACAAAAACACGTCAGTGTTTCAATCGTTGACGGTTGTAACCGGGGGCACAGCCCCCGGTTTTGAAACAACCAATAAATTGTTTGAAACAGCATAAAAACTCATGATACGCTGACGAGCGCTCAGCAGAAAAGCGACACCTTTGAACAATGCCGAATTATATTTTAGTGCAGGGTCTCAAAGTCTTTTCAGGAGGATAAACCAATGGGCAGACACGTTATAACGATAGATGACAATGAACTGGCATTTGAACCGGGAGAAACCATTCTGGATATAGCCCGCCGCAACGACATTTACATTCCCACGTTATGCCACCTTGACGGGGCCGCGCCTACAGGCGCCTGCAGAATATGTGTTGTTGAGGTAGAGGGCGCACCGAATCTGATGGCCTCCTGCGCCACACCTGCGGCTGACAATATGGTGGTATATTCCGAATCCCGGAAAGTTGTCGAGAGCAGAAAAGAAATCCTGAAACTCATGCTGTCGTCCGGCAACCACAACTGCTCCATCAGGGATCTTGACAGTGAAGAGTGGACGGCTTTCCAGCTCGACGTGATGGAACAGGAGGAAAGCCGCGATCTCTGCCCGGTGTGGGGCGACTGCAAGCTACAGGACATTGCCTACCGGTACCAGGTAACAACCGAGGACCTGCCGGCAGAGGAACCCCGGTATCCCCTTGAACGGGTCAATCCCTTCATCATCAGAGATTTTTCAAGGTGCATCCTGTGCGGCCGGTGTGTGCAGGCATGCAGAGAAATACAGGTCAACAATGCCATTGATTTCGGCTACAGGGGAACCGAGTCAAAAATTGTGGCCGGTACGGATGTGCCGCTGAAAGACTCCAACTGCGTATTCTGCGGTGAGTGCGTTCAGGTCTGCCCTGTCGGGGCTTTGCTGACCGACAAAACAGCCGGCAGACCCCGGCCTTTCAAAACAAAAAAAACCCGCACCACCTGCTCTTTCTGCGGCGTGGGATGCCAGATGGATCTGTACACAGCGGACAACGAGATCGTCAAAATCGAGGGGGCGGACGACCGCGTAGCGCCCAATTTGGGAAGTCTTTGTGTAAAAGGCCGGTTCGGCTTTGACTTTGTGAACTCCCCGGAACGGCTCACCACACCGCTGATCAGAAAAGACGGAGAACTCGAAAGCGCGACCTGGGATGAAGCCCTGGATCTTGTGGCCGCGAAACTCACCGATATAAAAGAGACCGCCGGGCCGGAAAGCATGGGGATGCTCACATCGGCAAGAATCACGAACGAAGAGAACTACATTGCCCAGAAATTCGCCCGGGCTGTACTGAAAACCAACAATATCGATCACTGCGCCAGGCTGTGACATTCTTCCACGGTAGCCGGTCTGGCTGCATCATTCGGTTCGGGCGCGATGACCAATACAATCGCTGATATTGAAAAAGCCGATACCATTATCGTTATCGGCTCCAACACCACAGAAAACCATCCGGTCATTTCAAGCTTCATCAAGAGAGCCGTACTCAAGGGCACCCGCCTCGTCGTCATTGATCCGCGGCGCATCACCCTCACCGACCATGCCGACAAATGGCTCCGGCATCAGCCGGGCAGTGATATTGCCCTGATAAACGGCCTTATGCACGTGATCATAAAAGAAGATCTCCACGATAAGGACTTTATTGAAAACAGGACCGAAGGATTTGAATCGCTCGCCAAAACAGTTGAAACCTATACGCCTGAGAAGGTGGAACAGATTTCAGGGGTCAAAGCCGATGACATCATCGAGACGGCACGGCTTTATGCGAAAGCGGAGAAAGGAAGTATCCTGTACTGCATGGGAATTACCCAGCACATCACCGGCACCGACAACGTCAAATCCCTTGCCAATCTGGCCATGCTGTGCGGCAATCTCGGGATCGAGGGCGGCGGGGTCAATCCGCTGAGAGGGCAGAACAATGTGCAGGGCGCGTGTGATCTCGGCGGTCTCCCCAATGTCATCACCGCCTACCAGAAAGTGGATGATGACACGGCCAGGCAGAGTTACGAAGCTGCCTGGAATATCGCCGATCTGCCCGCCAAACCCGGACTCCCTGTAACGGAAATGGTCAACAAAGCCCTGGAAGGGGAACTGAAAGCGCTCTGGGTCATCGGCGAAAACCCCCTGGTATCCGACCCCGACCTGAACCACGCAGAGAAAGCCTTCAGAAATCTCGATTTTCTGGTGGTCCAGGATATTTTTCTGACAGAGACGGCAGAACTGGCCGATGTCGTCCTCCCGGCCTTCTGTTTCGCTGAAAAAGAAGGGACCTTTACCAACACCGAAAGACGGGTGCAGCGGGTGAGAAAAGCGGTCACCCCCCCGGGGTTTGCAAGGGAGGACTGGAAAATCATCTGTGATATCGCCTCCCGCATGGGATATGAAATGACGTACGAAAACCCGAAAGCCATCTTTAACGAGCTTGCGTCGGTCACCCCTTCCTACAGGGGTATTACATGGCAGCGAATCGAAAAGAAGGGGCTGCACTGGCCGTGTCCGGATTTCACCCACGCCGGCACCCCCATCCTGCATACCCAACAGTTCACCAGGGGAAAGGGGCTGTTCCATGGAATCGATCATGCCCCGCCCGCTGAACTGCCGGATGAAACGTATCCGTTTATACTGACGACAGGCCGTCTGCTCTACCACTACCACACCGGTTCCATGACCATGAAGTCAAAAGGACTCAACGAACTTTCAGCGGAATGTTTTGTGGAAATTTCGCCAAATGACGCCGCCAAACTCGGTCTTGAAGACGGCGCCGTGGTCAAGGTCTCGTCACGCAGGGGCAGTATCCAGGCGCGCCTGAAAATATCGCCCAAAGCCGTGGACGGCACGTTGTTCATCCCCTTTCATTTTTCAAATGCGGCAGCCAACCGGCTTACAAACGCCAAACTGGACCCGGTGGCCAAGATACCGGAATTAAAGGTGTGCGCCATAAAGGTGGAAAAAGCGGCGGCGTGACAACGCCGCCGGTCAGAAAAGCAAGTGGCATCAAGTGGCCGATGGCCGGCCGCGTGTGACAACGGTTGAGCCCATGTCCGCCAGTAATTTTCTGAAGTCCGGCGGCACCGGAGCCGTAAACCGTACCTTCCGGCCGGAAAAAGGATGGCGGAATCCAAGTGAACGGGCGTGCAGCATCTGACGGGGCACGCCGGTCTTGTTCTTTCGGTCGCGGCGGAACTGGTAGACCTTCTCCCCGATCAAGGGGTGGCCCGCCGCATAGAAATGGACCCGGACCTGATGGGTCCGGCCGGTCTTCAGCACAGCCTCCACCAGGGTGGCATCGGCAAACCGTTCTTTAACCGTCCACAATGTCTCCGCATCTCTGGCGCTTTCTGACGCCCGGGTGCTCATCAGCTTTCTTTTTCGCCGGTGCCGACCGACAGGGAAGCTTATCCGGCCACTGTCATTTTTTACCTCCCCCCTCACCAGGGCCAGATACCGCTTTTCCACCCGCCTCATGCGGAACTCTTTCTGGAGGAACGCCAGGGCGGCATTGCTCTTGGCCGCCACCATGACACCGGTTGTATCCTTGTCAAGCCGGTGAACAATGCCGGCACGGTTGGGGTCATCGCCCACCGTTTCAAGGGCTGGAAAATGGTGAAGAAGCGCATTCAGCAACGTCCCTCCCGGATTCCCCGCCCCCGGATGAACGACCATTCCGGCCTGTTTGTTCACAACCAGGATGTGACGGTCCTCCCAGAGAATATCGATTGGTATCTGCTCCGGCGCTGCACCCGCCGATACGGTCCGCCCCCCTTCCCCTGTCACCGTGTCCCCCGGCCGGAGCCTGTATCCGGGTTTTACCCGCCTGCCCGATACAAGAATATCCCCTCCTTTTATCAGGGCGGCCGCCCGGCTGCGGGATATGCCGGCAAATCGCTCCGCGATCACCTGATCGACCCGGCATCCCGCCTGTGTTTCGTCTGTCTTAAAATCTATTTTCATGAGTCAACCACCACCCGCGAAGCGGGTGGCTTGGCGTTCCGGCCATAGGCCGGGCTCGAAGAGATGCGCATGCATACAAAACAAAAACACGCAAGTGTTTCAATCGTTGACGGTTGTAACCGGGGGCATAGCCCCCGGTTTTAAACAACCAATAAAAAACCGGCGGGCTCAATGGATGCGCCTGCCGGTCAGAAAAATTTAAAAAGTCTAAAAAATCGGGGTTATTCAAACATATTCTCAATTTCTTTCATCATGGCGTCTTCGTCAATATCCTTTGCAGTCGAAAGCTCCTGTATAAGCAGGCTCTGGGCCGTATCCAAAAGCTTTCTCTCTCCGAACGAGAGATCCTTTTCAAGTTTCAGCAGGAAAAGGTCCCTGAAAACAGCCGCCACGTCATAAATCGAGCCGGTCTTGATCTTGTCCATGTAATTCCGGTACCGCCGGTTCCACGTCTGATTATCGGCACTTTTGGCCTTTTTCTGCATTACCTTGTATACACCGGGGATATCCTTCTCGTTGATCACCTCCCGCAGACCGACGGATTCGACATTGGAAGTCGGAATCATGATCACCATACCGTTTTCAATGATTTTCATCATGTAAAAATTCATGTTCTCGCCGTTTATCTCTTTGCTCTCTATGGATTCTATGCAGCCGACGCCATGTGCCGGATAAACTGCGAGATCCCCCTCTAGAAACTCGGTCTTACTTGAACTTTTTGCGTTTTCCACCCGTTTTTTTGTCATTTGGATAACCCGCCATTATTTGATTAAAAAACATTCACCCTATCATTTACCAGAAGACCATAAAACTGCACGCATGTCAAATAAAAATCCCACGGCTAATTTGTTCTATGCCATGGGCAGGTGGCGGGGAACTTCCTCTGCCTCAGTCTCGCAGCCCATCCCGGGCTGCTCCGAGGTGACCGACATCTTAAAATCCGCCATGATTTTAAAAAAATGCCGGTCAAACCCGGCATAGAAAGTCCCCCGTCACCTGCCTGTCCAAAGATGACCCGTAGAACAAATTACCCGTGTAAAAATCCAGTGAAGTTCGCGTGGGGACCCGGTGAATTCTTTTAACGTATTAAAATAAAAAAAATTTTCAGTTAGTTATAAAATGCAAAACGGTTGCCTCCCTTTTATTGAATCCGGATGCCCGTTCTGATAAGATCTCTAAAAAACACCGGGGAATGAATTATGAACCGTTTTGCATTTCATATCTCAAGCTATGCGCTAAAAGCGTTTTCGCCCTTTTCAAAAGCCAAAATCAAAATTCACGGGGAAGAGAATATCCCTGCCGCGGGCTCCGTTATCTTTACCCCGAACCACTTCACCCGGATGGAAACCATATTTCTCCCCCACCACATCCATGCCCTGACAAAAAAACCGGTCTGGTCGCTCGCAGCACCCGAACTCTTTCAGAACGATCTGTTCCGCCAGCTTTTAACCGCACTGGGTGCCGTGTCCACAGAAGACCCTGACCGGCACCATCTGATCACCAAAAACCTGATTTCCGGAGAGACAGTCTGGGTCATTTTCCCTGAAGGCATGATGGTAAAAAACAAAAAGCTGATCACCCATGATCATTTTGAAATCTCAAAAGACAACCAGATCATAAGGCCGCATACAGGCGCGGCCACCACCGCCTTGCGGTGCGAATTTTACAGAGAACGGCTGCGCCGGACGAAAGAGAAAAACCCGTCGGAATTCAAAAGGTTAACCGGCCACTTTGACATCACGGACTCCCAGAAAGTACTTGACCTCAAAACCTTTATCGTGCCGGTCAACATCACCTACTATCCCATCTCGGCAAAGGAGAACATCCTGAGCAGAATGGCGATGAAAATACTGGAAACCCCTTCCAAAAGAATGCTTGACGAACTCATGACCGAAGGCACCATGCTTCTTTCCGGGGTCGATGTCGACATCCGGTTCGGTCCGCCCCTGGATATCAGAGACTGGCTTTTCAACCCGTTTGTCGAAAGCGATCTCTCATCCAGACGCCGGATGGATTTCGACCGGAATATCTGCGCCCGCCCCGTAATGAAGGCGGCTTCGGCTGAGATAATGAAGCGGTTTCTCTCGGCCACCTACGCAATGACCACCATCAATTATGACCACCTGCTTGCCGGAATCCTCAAGCATCTGCCGGCCGGCCAGCCGGGGGAACCCGAATACCTTTTGAAATGCCGTTTGTTCCTGGCAGCGGTCCATATGGCTGCCCAAAAGGAAAATTTCATTCATGAAGATCTGTATGACAATCCGATCCATCTTTTGACCGACGACCGGTTCGGTAAAATCCGGGATTTTCTTGATACCGCGTGTGAAACACAAGTCATACAGATTTTTGAAAACACCATATACAGGAATGATGAAAAACTGAGCGCGCCGGCATCATTCCACAGCATCAGAATTGAAAATCCCGTGGCGGTAATGGCAAACGAGCTGGAACCACTGAAAAACATGGAGACATACCTTAAAGATCTGGCGGAAACAGACGGCGGGAAAATAAAAGAAGCGGTCCGGCGCCACCTTTACCAAAAGGCGTTTAAAGAGTTTCAGGCGGATTTGGACAGATATTGCCCGCACGCCGAAGAAAACGGCAGGAAAAAGGGAGCGCCCCTCTTCCTGCACGCGCCGCACCAAAAGACCGGGGTGCTTCTGATCCACGGCTACATGGCGAGCCCTTTGGAGATGAAAGGCCTGGCACAGTATCTTCATGAAAGGTCATTCACCGTTTACGCTCCCCGCCTTAAAGGCCACGGCACCGCTCCGGAAGACCTGGCCGAAACAGAATACAGTCAATGGATAGAAAGCGTGGAGGAGGGATATGTCCTGTTAAAGCTCACCTGCGAGACCGTATTTGTCGGCGGATTTTCCACGGGTGCCGGCCTGGCGCTGGAGCTCTGTTCGCGGGTGGAAGGAATCGAGGCCGCCTTTGCGGTGGCGCCCCCCATGAAACTCGGGGATCTCGGCGCCCACTTCGTGCCAGCCGTTGACCTGTTTAACCGCCTGTTGAAAAGAGCCAGGCTCCAGCGCATGGCAAAGGAGTTCGTACAAAACCGTCCGGAAAACCCGGAGATAAATTACAAAAGAAATCCCATTGCCGGGATTCACCAGCTTGAAAAGCTTATGAAAGACCTGGAACCGAAGCTGCCGGGCCTCACGCTGCCCGTACTGGTGGCCCAGGCCAGAAAAGACCCCGTGGTCAACCCTGCCGGGACATACAGGCTGTTCAACAGCATCGGGGCGGTTACAAAAGAGTACTTCCTGTTTGACTACGACCGCCACGGGATTCTCCTTGGCAAAAATGCCGAAAGGGTATATAAAAGCATTGACGCGTTTATACGGCAATGGGGGGCGCCGCCCGAAGGGGAACCTTCAGATAAGGCATGACGAAGCGGCCGTATGAACCGGAATAGTGAAATTGAATAAGCCCGATACAAACCAAAAAAGAGCGGAAAACTTTATGCTTGATCTTCATAAAAACGACATATTTACCCGGGTGTCCAAGTACAACCTCATAAGAGACGGCCGCATGCTTCACATAGACGTGCACCAGGCAATTCAGGGGAGCCTGGCCGCCAAATTCGTGGCCGTTCCCAATCTCGTCAACATTGTGGCAAGACCTGAACACCAGGGCACGGGCGAAAGTGAGGAACAGGCTGTCAAAGACTGCCTGAAAAAAATAAAAGGCATGCAGATCGAGGAAATTTTTCCTGCGGCCGGGCCGGACGGCCCGGCACCGGAAGAATAAATACGGCCGGAGTCAACGACCACCCGCGAAGCGGGTGGCTTGGAGGTCCGGCCATAGGCCGGGCTCGAAGAGATGCGCATGCATACAAAACAAAAACACGCAAGAGTTTCAGTCGTTGACGGTTGTAACCGGGGGCATAGCCACCGGTTTGAAAACAACCAATCAAAGGGAAGCGGGGAATCGCTGGTTTTTTTCAAGGCGCCCGCTTCAACCGGCCGATTCTCCCATCTTAAGGCCCAGTTCAAGCGCCTTTTCGTTTATATCCACAAAAGTGGGGGGAATCTTTTCCTTTAAAACGTTCATCACGGATTCGGGACTTACCAGTTGCGAGATCCCGAGAAGCGCCCCCAGCATACAGATATTGAATACGATGGGTTTGCCGATTTCCTTCATGACCGTGTCATACATGGGAAGTGATATGTGCTTTGCATCCACCTTGGCCGCTATCTGAACAAATTTCGAATCCACGATAAGGACTCCGCCGGGCCTTATGATCGGGGAAAATTTGTCATACGCTTCCTGGGTGAGGGTCACAAGAATATTGGGTTGAACCACTTTGGGGAAATTGATCTCGGAGGTGGAGAGAATCACATCGCTTCTGGTCGCGCCCCCTCTTGCCGCAGCCCCGTAACTCTGGGACTGGGTGGCATTCATGTTTTCATACACAACCGCGGCTTCCGCCAGAATGATGGCCGCGGTAATAACCCCCTGCCCGCCTGATCCTGAAAATACGATTCGCGATCTTTCCATTATGCCGTGCCTTTCCTTGCCGCCTGGATGATTTTCTCATACTCCTCACAGTATTCCGGCATGTCGGTGTTTTCCACGAAAATACCCCGCTCGATCAGTGAGGGATTTTTTTCAAGTTTTTTGGAACCGATTTTCACGGTGTTTCGCTTGAAAAGCTCGAGCATATCCACCGCACTTCCCTCCCTGTTTTTTCTGCCGTAATAAGTGGGACACTGGGAGAGAATCTCCACAACGGAGAATCCCTTGTGACTTATGGCTTTCTTGATCAGATCAATGGATTCAAACGCGTGATAGGTAGTGGTCCTGGCCACGAAAGAAGCGCCGGACGCTTTTGCCAGTTCCACTACGTTGAAATCATTGTCAATTGTTCGGTAAGGCGCGGTTGTCGCCATCTTCCCGTATCCGGACAGAGGGGAATACTGCCCCCCTGTCATGCCGTATATCTTGTTGTTCATTACAATGGCCGTCATATCGATGTTTCTTCTGGCGGCATGAATAAAGTGGTTCCCGCCGATGGCCAGGGCATCCCCGTCCCCCATGGGCACGATAAGGGTCAGATCGGGCTTGCTGAGCTTGACCCCCGTGGCAAAAGCCAGGGCCCGGCCGTGGATGGTGTGAAGCGAATGAAAATCCACGTAACCGGATATCCTGGACGAACAGCCGATGCCGGATGTCATCACGATATCGCTTTTATCAAGGCCGAGATCGTACACCGCCCGCAAAAGGGATCCCAGTACGATCCCGTGTCCGCAGCCGGGGCACCACATGTGCGGGAAGAATCTTTCCCTTATGAAATTTTCAAATTTGTACTTTTTGACTGCCATTTATACCCCTTTCCCCTGAATAACCCTGAAAAGGGTTTTTATATCCGTGGGCGTGATCAGCTCCCCGTCAATCCGGTTGGCGAGAAAAACACAGCTCTTGTCATCCACGGCATTTCTGACCTGGTGAAGCACCTGCCCCATGTTCATCTCGACCACAATGACCGCCCGGGCGCCGGCGCATTTCTCTTTGACAACCGACTCAGGGAACGGCCACAGCGTCTGAAGCTCGAGAACCCCTATCCGCACCCCCCGGTTTCTCCTGTTTTTTGCGATATGAATGGCCGACCGGGCCGATGACCCGTACGAAATCAGGACATACTCCGCATCGTCAAGCCAGTACTCTTTATACTTGGCGATCTGGTCGGCATTGTTTTCGATCTTGTCCACGATATGATGAAGGAGCTCCCGCACAATTTCGGGATCATTGGAAGGGAATCCCCACATGTCGTGGAAAAGGCCTGTTACGTTGTACCGGTGTTCCCCGCCGAAATCCGACATGGGCAACCGTCCGTCTTCCCTGGGCAGATAGGGGTGATAATCCACTCCTTTCCGCACGGCGGTCCTGAGACGCTCGACCACCGGCAGCTTTTCTTTGTCCGGTACCACGATTTTTTCTCTCATGTGCCCGACCACCTCATCAAAAAGAAGCACCACCGGCGTCCGGTATGTTTCCGCCAGATTGAAGGCCTCTATGGTGATCTCCATGACATCCTGATTGTTGGAAGCGGTCATTGCGATAATGGCATGGTCCCCGTGCGTGCCCCATCTGGCCTGATTGACATCGCCCTGGCTCACGTGGGTGGGATTGCCGGTGGAAGGACCGCCCCGCTGTATATCCACAATGACGCACGGTATCTCAGCCATGCAGGCATATCCGAGCGCCTCCTGCTTGAGGGAAAAGCCGGGCCCGCTGGTGGCGGTCATCACCTTGCGGCCGGTCAGGGAAGCGCCGACAATCGTCGCCATCGAAGATATTTCATCCTCCATCTGGATAAAACCCCCCCCCCGTTTGGGCAGTTCCGCGGAAAGAAGCTCGGCGATTTCAGAGGACGGGGTGATGGGATACCCGGCAAAAAATTCCAGCCCGGCATACAGAGCGCCTTCCACACATGCTTCGTTTCCCTGGACAAATTTTATATCACTTGGTGTCATAGGCCGCTTCCTGTTCTTCGTCTTCTGTTATCTGTATGGCCAAATCCGGGCATCTGAGTTCGCACAGCCTGCAGCTGATACAATCGTCAGGCCTTGCTGCGAATGCTTTGTCTTCCTCATCGAGCTCCAGCACCTGCTTGGGGCAGAAATGCACGCAGATACCGCACCCTTTGCACCACTTCCGGTTGATAAAATGTTTTTCACGCTTTGTGTCCGATCCTGTCATAAATTCCCCGTTCACATATTGTTACCGCAGAATTCCGCTTTTACCTTTCATTCTGCCGGGCTCGCCAAAAGAGCCCCCACATATTTCCGATACCGTCTTTCTTATCAGAAATCGCCGGGTTTTAAAACAGAAAATCCGCTTTTTTTCTCTTTGCCAAATTCCTCGACACCATTGCAGAAATTTCCGCTCTTGTAGTATATAATAGAAAATCAATGGAAAATACAAAAAAACATCCCCTTGTCAGTGCCGTCATTCCGACATTCAACCGCGGATGGATTGTTGCCGAAGCCGTAAAATCGGTTCTGAATCAGGATTATCCGAACATTGAAGTTGTGGTTGTGGATGACGGTTCAACAGATGATACCCCAAAAAAACTGGCCGCTCTCGATGCCTCAATTGTTCTTCTCTCCCAGGCCAACCAGGGAGTGAGTGCCGCCAGAAATCGGGGCATCAGACAATCAAAAGGTGAGCTGATCGCTTTCCTGGACTCGGACGATCTGTGGAAGAAAACCAAAATTTCCCGCCAGGTAGATTTTTTCCGGGAAAATCCCCGCGCCCTTGTCTGCCAGACCGAGGAAGTATGGCTCCGGAACGGGAAAAGGGTCAATCCCAGACTGAAACACAAAAAAAAGTCCGGGCTCTTCTTTGAAGCGTCCCTTCACCTTTGTCTTGTAAGCCCCTCCGCCGTCATGATGAAAAGAGCACTTTTTGATGAAAAAGGATTTTTTGATGAAACACTTCCGGCATGCGAAGATTACGATTTCTGGCTGAGGACCCTTACAGACACCCCTGTCCACCTGATTGAAGAGCCCGGCACCGTGAAGCGGGGCGGCCATGCCGATCAGCTGTCGGGAAACCACTCCCTGGACAAATACCGGATACAATCAATTTCCAAAATTTTACAACGCGGGGGGCTGTCAGAAGAAAACAGAAAAAAAGCCCGGGAGGTTCTGAAAGAAAAGTGCCGGATTTACGGGAACGGCTGCCTGAAACGGGGCCGGTTTCAGGAGGGCGGACACTTTTTGCGCCTGGCAGCCGCTTGGGGCCCTGCAGGAACCCAAACGCCGCCCTCTTTCCCGAATGAGCGGTGAGACCGTGAAACCGGCACCGCTATCTTGACGGCAGCACTTCCATTACATAATGCGTCACCACCCCCTCTTCACCTTTGGGAACCTCTTCTATGCGGCATCTCGAGGTGTTCTCCTTGACCGTGAGAGAGGAATTGGGGCCTTCGATCCGGGTTCCCGACAGCACTTTCTTGTTCACAACCATCCGTGCCAGCGGTTCCTGTTTCTCGGAAATTTCGCTCAATCCCTTGCGCCTTTCCACAAGGGCCTTGTCCTGTTCCTCGATCTCTTCGATCCGCTTCCTGGCCCGGGCCGTCTTTTCCGCGATGCCATCCTGGATCTTGAAGAACCCGTTAATCTGCTTTTCCGCATCGTTTGCCCTGGCTTCAAGTTCCCTGATTCCGGCATCTATTTTCCGGATTTCGGCTGATGCACCGCTTTTTTCCGCCCCGGCACGTTTCCCCTTCAGATCCTTTATGCCGAGCTGCGCCCTGTCCTGGATATGGGCATATTTGGTAACCCTGTCGTAATACTCCTGATCCTCTTTTTCAAGCCGTTCTATCTCTTTTTGCAATTCAGCGGTTTCTTCCCTGTTTTTTTCCAGTGCCTCACTGACCTCTTTTTTAAGCCGTCTGATATACTCGTCGATGCCGATTTTGATTTTCGAGGGTACCGAGGCATTGGTACCGACCTGACCGGCGGTCACGCCTCGTTTGGCCGCTATACTGGAAGCGATGATCTTGCCGCTTTCAATTCTGCACTCGCCGCTCACAATGATATCGGAATCGATGATCTCTTTTGAAACGGCCACGTTCCCGAAAGTGGCAATTTTCGACTTGTTGATATATTTGACAATCTGAATTTCTCCCTGGGCACTGATGGTGGCATCCACGACACCGGAAGTGACGGTGAGATCGCCGCTGAGTTCGATATCCGCTCCCTCGATCTGATCCGCTGTCAGATTGGTGCCCTTGACTCTGAACCCCTCTTTTATCGTCCCCTTTACAACCACGTTTCCTTTGAAATTGATATTCCCCGTCCCGTAATCGACATCTCCGTCAATGTTGAGCTCCCGGCAGACGGAAACGGTTCCCATGGCGTCCAGGTGGGGCATCCCGTCGGCATCCGCATAGATTTTCAGTTCATCGTCGGATAACCGCGCATCACTGCCGGCAGTGAAAAGCGGATCTTCCGGTTCATGAACGGGAATCTCTTCTCCGTAAACATTCACGCCGGGCTTCCCGTATGCCGGCCTCTTTTTTTCGGCAAGCAGGGTCCCTTTTTCCACAAACGGCACATTCCCTCTCTCCTTGAAATCCATGCGGCCGTCCTCGGCAAGCGCCCCTGCCTGTTTATAGTCGGTTTGAAAATGATAGACAACACTTCCGTTTTCCGAAGGTTCGGGCGGATCGCCCTTGGCCACCACAAGCCGGGCCTCCGTATCCATTTTCGAAAGCCATGCCGAAAGGGTATGATCGTCGATGAGACCGTACGAGATGCCCTTGTCGCTGATAAACTCCTTGACATCCGTCAGATCCGGCTCATCCGCCCCCTCCCTTTCCGGCTGAGCCGAAAGGAACGCCTTGAATCCGTCCTCGGAAACGGAGATTTCAAGATCATCATCCAGCAGGGTTCTCTCCCCTCTCACAACGGAAATCCGTTCCGGAACAGACGCCTCCGCAACGGTTTCGCCTTCATAATCCGCGCCACTTTCGGCTGAATTAAAAACATGCAGCAGCACTGTATTGACAATCTCCCGGACGGTTTCCGAATCCGCCTGCCCGGCATGGTCCTTCTCAGCTGAAATTCTTGCCCAGTCCCTGTCTTCAAAATCATTGCCGCTCTTCTCTGCAATCTCCCTGAAAACCTGTCCGACTTTCCCTGCCATGTCTTTAAATTCATCCAGAAATCCCTCAGGGGAAAGCGGCACATCCTTTTCAAAAAGCACCTCTTTCAGTGATTCGAACTCTATACCGCCTGAGGTTTGTTCCGGCTTTTCAACCCCCGATTTCAGGCTGCCAAGTTTTTTCTGTTTCTCTTGTATCTCATTTTTGAACCTTTCATGCTTCTGCTTGAATTTGCGGGCGATCTGGTACATCTGCCGGTTCTGCCGATTGATCCGTTTTTTCAGCTCCACCTCTTTTCTGATCTTGTCATACTGATACAGACAGTGCTTGAGCAACTTGAAGAGATCTTCCTTGCCAAAGTTATAAAAAAGGCAGAAATTGATACCGCTCTTTTCAAATATCGCCAGGGTGGTGTCAAAGGCATCCGGCGGGATGATCACCATGCGCTGCGTTTCGGAAAACAGGTCTTCCGCCTTTTCAAAGACCGCTTTCCAGGGCGCATCCTCATTTTCAAGCCCGTATATGAAAACCGCGGGCTCAGCCAGATCACGGGCGCCGTCATCAGACAAAAAAGAAGCGGAAGAGAAAAATGTAACGTCAAGCTCCGTAGCCGCCAGAAATTTTTCAATCCGCTGCCGCAGCGCTTCATCGTCCGAAACAACGACTATTGCGTGTTTGGGATTACTGTTCATCCGCTTTGCCCTCCGCTGCTTCCGGCATCTCAAATCCGTTTCTGCCGGCCGTATCCCTGAACCGCTCGTAAAGCTCACGCACGGTTGCCGCGTAAAGAGAATCCAGCCCTTCGGGATCCAGCATGTCCGCTTCTTTCAAAAGGGACTCCAGTTTCTCAAGAGAAAAGGGGACTGCCTTCGGTTCGGATACATCCGTGTTTCGGGTCTCTTTTTCCCTTTCGGCAATCTCCTTGTCCAGTGCCGCAATCTGCTTTTCGCATTCCCGCGTCTTTTCCTTCAATTCGCAGTCGAGTCTGTAGAGTTTCTGATTCTGCTTTTTGGCAAGTTTCAGGAGTCTTTCGTTCTCAAGCTCCTGCTTAAACTGTTCAAGCCCCTGTCTGACAACCGCTGCGAGTGCATCATTCTGCCAGGGCTTTTTGATGTATTTGTGTATCGCACCTGTGTTAATAGCGTTCACCAGGGCTTCCATGTCTGAAAAACCGGTAATCAGCACCCGGACTGTATCAGGCGATATCTCCTTTGCCTTTTTAAGGAGTTCAACCCCTGTCATCCCGGGCATGCGCTGATCAGACAGAATCAGGGAAAACGGTGTTTCGGACTGTTTTATTTTTTCAAGGGCCTTCTGACCACTCGCAGCGGACACACATATCACGCCCTCGTTTTCCAGAATTCTGCCGATTGCGGTTACCACCTCGGATTCATCGTCAACAATCAGCACCTGGTGTTCAAACTCGGCTGCCATCTTTTCTCCCGTTCTTCTGTCATCCGGCGGGACAGAGCAGGCTGACACTGTTATCACCCAACACCGGTGTCAAAGGCATTAAGCCGTCTCTCCGGAAACGGGTGAAACTGCTTTTCAGCATTTCTTACCCCACCTTTTTTCACAATACCAAAGTGAAGGCGCTTTTGCAAAGAGCAAAACACAAATTTCATATCATGGCGGCGATCTCGCTTATAAATTCATCCAGTTTTTTCGGGGAGACCCGGATATCCGTTTTAATCTCCTGTGCAAACACGGATATTTTGTACTCCTGAAGCAGCCAGAAAAATGCCTCCACCTTTTGGGCTTTTTCCCGGGAAGAATCCGATGAAAGATTCTCCACGAGCGTTTTCAGATGCCCTTCATATTTCTCGATTTTCATCGCCTTCTGCTTGTCTTTTAACGGATCATTGAACGCGCGATGGGCTCTTATCCGAACAGCCGCCATGTAACGGGGCAGATGCCGGATGGTGTCATGGGTGTAAAGTTCGAGAAAATTTTTCGGCAAAATATCGGACAGCTCCTTGTGCAGCCTTTCCATCAGCGATTTGAGCTGCGGCTTGTTCAGACATTTGGTCCCCAATTCTTTCAGGCCCGCCGCTGTCTCTTCATACGCCTCAAACACCCGGACGACATGCGTTATAAATTCCTGGCCGAGGGTATACAAATCCGGCAGAACCTTCCCGGCGTGATCATGAAACGCCTTGCGGGTTCTAATGTCCTTTGAAAACAATTCTCTGGTGATACTATCGAACATCTGATCTTTAAATTCCGCAGGCGTCATGAACCGTGAGATATGTTTTCTGTCGACCGGCGCCCCTTTCAAATCTTTTTTCAGGGCATTTATCCGGCCCTGAAAGCATACCAGATAGAGCGCCCTCACCCCTTCGGCGTGCCCTTTTAAAAACGCATCATACGACCTGTACAAACGCAGGCTCACCTTGTTCCCCTCCTTTGCAAGCCCGGGAAACACCTTGAAGGAAATCCCGTCTTTCTCATCTATCACGATGGGATTCGAAATATCGCCAACGTCCCAGTCCTTTATATCCTCTCTCTCCACTCTCTCTTTTTCTTTCCGGAACAGATCCTGATCGGCTGACGGGGTTTCGGAAAATGTCCGGACGATTGATCTGTCACGTGAAGAAGCTATTTCCCGGTCCGCGTTGTCCCTGACTGAAATGCGCATTTTCAGATGCGCATCCAGGTTCTCTTCAGACCATTGGGCAGCCGGTATGACAATACCGAAACGGTGCTTCACAAAATCACTCAGCAGAGTAAACAGCGGGGTATCGGACAGGGGCATCTCCTCTGCAATGATCTTTGCCTTTTCATGGACCGGTACCATTTTTTTCCGCAACCGCTTGGGGAGATTTTTTATCAATGCGGCCACTTTCTCTTCGAACAGGCCCGGTACGAGTTTCTCCAGTGCCCTCGGATCCAGGGAATCGGCCCGGGAAACCGGCACCTTGACCGTGACCCCGTCCTTCTCCGACCCGGGGGAAAACCGGTACGCCAGTCTGAATTCACCCGCACCCGCGCCGATCTTGTCCGGGAAGCCTTCAAGCGCCTTTTCATCAGGATAGGCTTTCACCAGATCCTGCTCTGTCATTCTTAAAAAATCATCTCCTGTCTCCTTCAGGTATCTTTCAAATGTTCGAATGTTGTAAAAATCCTTCTCAAGTCTGTTTCTGTAAAACAGAAAGATGTCCTCGTCAGAGACCATTATGCCCCTAGTTCTTGTCTTGTCTTCAAGGCTTTCCACTTTCCGGATCATCTCCCGGTTGTGCGCCATGAACGGAAACACTTTATCCGTCTCGCCTTCAACCAGTACGTTTCTGATAAATATATCAGATGATTCGGACGGATTTACTTTCCCATAGGACACATCCCGTCCCTCCACGATCACGAGCCCGAAAAGAGAGACCTGTTCTCTGGCGACCACTTCGCCTCTCTTCTTCTCATACCGGGGGGAAAAGTAGGTATAAGTGCACAGGGATCTGCCCACTTCCTCAATCCATGCCGGATCGATATGCGCCACCGTCCTGGCGAAAAGCCGGCTTGTATGGACAAACTCGGAGGCCAGAATCCAGTCAGGGGCTTTTTTAAACAGGCCGGACCCCGGAAAGATCATGACCTGCTGTCCCTTGGCGGCAGTGTATATCTGTTTCTCCTTTTTCCGGGCAATATTGGCCAGATACCCGGAAAGGATGGACTTGTGAAGCGCGGTATATACCGGACCGCCCACCTCATATTCCTTTGCCTTCAAGCCCCGGGTCCCTTTGTATATGCCTTCCGTTCCGTTTCCATCTTTTCCTTTACCTCTACCGGCTCCCCTGTCCTTCTGCCGGCTTCCGGTATCAAGATGTTCCTTGAGGACCCGTCTGATCTGATGCTGGATATCTTCCCACTCCCGCATTCTTCTGAAACTGAGAAAATGATCACTGCAGAATTGACGCAGCTTTGACCGTGAGTCGGCCTCTTTTCTGGCCCGCTGATACGCTTTCCATATATTCCGATAGGAGACGAAATCGGAAGACGGGTCCCTGAAAACGCCATGTTTCTGATCCGCCTGCTGGATTTTTTCCATGGGCCGCTGCCTGGGGTCGGCAATGGAGAGTGCCGCCGTTATGACAACGGCTTCATCGAGGCACATCCGTTTCTCCGCCTCTATCAGTATCCTGGAGAGCTTGGGATCCACAGGAATGCGGGCCATCACCCGTCCGTTCTTTGTCAGGGCGTAGACTTTTTCCCGGCGTTTTCCCTTTCCCGCCCATTTCTCTTTTATGGCACCGAGTTCCAGCAGGGTGTTGTACCCGTCCTTGACACTTTTCGAGTCGGGCGGATCAACAAACGGGAAAGACGACACATCGCTCAGCCGCAAAGAAATCATCCTGAGGATCACTTCCGCAAGATTGCTCCGGAGAATTTCCGGCGACGTGAAATACGGCCGGGCACCGAAATCATCTTCCGAGTAGAGCCGTATGCACACACCGTTGGCTACCCGGCCGCATCTTCCCGCCCGCTGGTCGGCACTGCTCTGGGATATTTTTCTCACGGGCAGGGCGGTCGTCCGCGTCCGGGGGGAATAACTCGGTATCCTGGCAAGGCCGGTATCCACCACGTATTTTATGCCGGGGATGGTGATGGAGGTTTCAGCCACATTGGTGGCCACAACCACCCTTCTCATTGGTCCGGATGAAAACACCCGCTGCTGCTCCTTTGCCGGGAGCCTTGCAAAAAGCGGCAGGATCTCGGCGGTTCTTATATCCCGCGCCCTGATCAGCTCCATGGTCTCACCGATATCCTGCTCTGTGGGCATGAAAACGAGGATATCCCCCTGCGAGGCGATTTTGAGGATATGCCCCACGGCATCGGCCGCCGCCTCGACATACGCCTCGTCCTCATCGTGTTCCGTATCGGACTCGCCCACAGGCCGATACTGCACCTCCACCGGGTACATCCGGCCCGACACCTCGATAACAGGTGCCGATTCAAATGCCCTGGAAAACTTTTCCGTATCGATCGTGGCCGATGTAATGACCACCTTGAGATCTTTCCGCTTTTTTACAAGCTGCCGCAAAATCCCCAGCGTAAAATCGATATTGAGACTTCTTTCATGGGCCTCGTCCACAATAATGGTGTCGTACGCCTTTAAAAACCGGTCACTCTGCGCCTCGGCCAGGAGAATCCCGTCCGTCATTATTTTAATGCGGCACTTTTCGTACGCCAGATTGTCAAACCGGATCTTGTAACCGACGGTTGCCCCGATCGGCTCCCCGAGCTCCTCTGCAATCCTCGCAGCCACGGTAACCGCCGCTATCCGACGCGGCTGGGTACACCCGATGATGCCGTTTTCTCCCTGCCCGGCCCGGCGTAAAAACTTGGGAATCTGGGTGGTCTTGCCGGAGCCGGTCTCACCCGAGATGATCACCACCCGGTTCCGGGTGACGGCATCGATGATCTCTTGTTTTTTGCTCTGAATCGGCAGATTGGAAATGTCATGCTGCATAAAGATGGAAAATAACCTGACGCTGCTGTTTTGTCAATCGCCCGGCAACCTCTGCCCACGGTGAATTTGTTCTGTTCCCGCGGCAGGTGGCGGGGCACTTCCTCTGCCGAACAATCCCCGCAGCCCATCCCGGTGACAGAATCCGAATTCCGTGAAGTCCATCCCTGATCAGCGACCTGCCCATTGTGGGCGTCTCACTGTGCATTCTGGCGCCCCTGGCCGAGTTCAGACCGTATTTCCCGTCTCAAAAGACCTGAATCCGTGTCCATATGCCTCGAGTGTAAAACATCCTTTCCAGAGCTTGTATCAAACTGTTTTTTCGTGTAAAGTGGCGAACATGACAAACAAACCCAATATTGATTCAAAAGAGACCGGGCTCCTTTTGGCGCTCCACTTTTCCCGTTTTTTTCTGAAGTCGGAATACCTCCACTACGGGCTGTTTAAAAACGGTTTAAAAACCGATATTTCTAACCTGAAAAAGGCGCAGGAGAAATACGAGGCATTCCTGACCGCCCATATGCCGGAGACGGTCAAAACCATACTGGATGTGGGATCAGGCTCGGGAAAAACAGCCCTGACACTGTGCAATAAAGGTTTTCAGGTCGAATGCGTTTCGCCCAGCATCCTTCTGAACAACTATGCCCGGTCTCTTCTCGACAACAGGGTACCGGTTTTCGACAGCGATTTTGAAAGTTTTACCGCACCCCAAAAATACGACCTCATACTTTTCAGCGAAAGCCTTCAGTATCTGCAGCTTGAAAAATCCCTTTCAAACGCTTTAACGCTGCTTTCAGACGGCGGTTATATAATGGTGGCGGACTTTTTCAAAACCGATGCCCCCGGGAAAAGCCGAATCGGGGGTGGTCACCGGTATGCGGAATGGGTCGGCCTCCTGAAGCGCTATCCCCTGGAAGTGATCGAGGAAGTGGATATCACCGAACAGACCGCCCCCACCCTTGATCTGTCCGAGGAGCTGACCATGACCGTCGCAAAACCCGCGTGGGAAAACATTGTTGTGTATCTCGAGACCAACTATCCAAAGGCGGCAAAGTTCCTGAAATGGCAGTTCAGAAAGAAAATAGAAAAAATCGAAAACAAATATCTCAAGGGCGGGAGGAACGCAGAAGAATTCAAGACCCATAAAAAGTACATATTCTGCCTTATCCGCAAAAAGTAAACACCCGCAAAGCAACTCCCCTGAAAATCGGTCCATGGGCCTGAAGAACAAAAACACACCGGCCCATGGTTACTCATAAACGGTATGCAGCCTGGGATCAAAGGATTCCCTTATGCCTTCGCCGGTGAATGTAACCGTCATAAGCGTTATCACGAGGGCCGCGACCACGGACGTGGAGATCCACCAGGCCTCCATGTTTTCCCAGCCCTGCGAAAGCAGCTCTCCCCAGGACGGCGTGGGGGGCGGAAGCCCGAAACCGAGGTAGTCCAGGGACGTGAGGGCCACAATACCCCCGGAAACGGCAAAAGGCGCGTAGGTCACAATAACGGATACGGTATTGGGGATAATATGCCGGAATATGATCCGCCGGTGAGAGGCCCCCAGCGACCGGACCGCCAGGATGTATTCCCGCTCCTTCTCCTTGTAGGTCACTGTCCGCATCACCCAGGTAATCTGGATCCATCCGAAAAACGCCATGATGACGAGAAGAATCATGAAGTTCGGGACCACGATGGAAGAGATGATAATAATCACGTACAGGAAGGGAATATTGCTCCAGATCTCGAGTATTCTCTGGAAAAAAAGATCGAATTTCCCGCCGAAATAGCCCATGGCACATCCCACCGACACCCCGATGGTGTAATTGAACAAAAGAAGAAGCAGGGAAAAACCGATGGCGATCCGGAAACCGTATACCAGACGGGCCAGGATATCCCTGCCCACGTTGTCGGTGCCCAGGTAGTGTTTGTCTGAAAGCGAAGGGGGAAACGGCGGATACGCCCCTTCCTTGAAATCATTCTCATACGGATTGTACGGCACCGGCGGCATGACCACGAAATTGCCGTTCCGCCGTTTCTCGAACCGTTTATCAAGCTCGCGGTAGTTTGTTTCATACGCATAGTCAAGACCGAAAACAGAGCCGGGGGTCATGGCGCTGACCACGGGGAAATAGTATTTTCCGTCGTATTTCACCATAAGCGCCCTCGAATTGATCAGAAATTCCGCAAAAAGGGAAAGCACAATCATCACCGTGATCACGACAAACGATATGTATCCCCTTTTAATCGATCGGAACCGGTTAATCTTTTTCCGGGTCTCAGGTGAAAAAGTTATCATTTGAACCGCACCCTCGGGTCGACGATGGCCACGCATATATCGGAAAGTATATTGCCCACCATAAAGAGCAGGGAGGAGATAACCAGGATCCCCATGACAACCGGATAATCCCGGTCCACCACAGATTCATACCCCAGAAGCCCCATGCCGTTTATGTTGAAAACCTTCTCGATCAGAAAAGAGCCCATCAGGATGATGGAGATGTTGTTCCCGAAATTCGTCGCAATCGGGATCAGGCTGTTTCGCAACGCATGCCGGAAAACGGCCCTTTTAAAGGAAAGCCCTTTGGATATGGCGGTCCTGACATAGTCGCTGGACAGATTGTCCATCAGGGTGTTTTTCATTAAAAGCGTCATCACGGTAAACGAGCCGATAACGTAAGAGATCAGGGGCAGAACCGTATGCCACAGGATATCGCCGATCTTCTCCAGCAGGGTCATCTGATAGAACATGTCCGAGGTAAGTCCGCCAAGGGGAAAGACATCCCATTTGGAAGACAAAAAAACCAGCATCATGACGCCGGCCACCCAGCCGGGGATCGCATACCCGAGAAAAATCACCACCGACGTGACATTGTCAAAAGCGGTTTTATGGCGCACCGCTTTGGCAATACCCAGCGGGATGCAGACCCCGTATATCACCACCATGCTTAAAATACCGAAATAGAGCGAGACCGGTATCCGTTCCCTGATCATGTGCCATACCGGATCGTAGTACCGGGTGGAGTGGCCCAGATCCCCCTTGAAAACCTTGAACAGCCAGCTGAAATAGCTTTCAAGGATCGGCTTGTCAAACCCGTAGTACGCTTTCAGCTTTTCAATCTGGGCCCGGGAAAGCGGCTGGCCGCTTCCCGACTCCTCCGGAGAATGGGAGGAACCGGCACTGCTCGCCGCCATCTGCCGCGCATTGGAAATGATTCTTTCAATGGGCCCGCCGGGCACAAAACGGGTGATGGTAAACACCATGATGGTGATACCGATAAATGTCGGCAGAACAAGGAGCAGCCGTCTTATGAAATAGGCCGTCATGAAATCGTCTGGAAAACGGAGTGCAGCGCCTCATCGAGTTTGTCAGGGTCCGGCCCCCCTGCCTGGGCCATATCGGGACGGCCGCCCCCGCCGCCGCCGACAATGGCGGCCGCCTCTTTTACGATGTCACCGGCTTTGTACCGGCCGGTCAAATCCTCGGTCACAACCGATATCAGCAGCGCCTTGCCGTTCGATCTCGCGCCGAGCAGGACAATACCGGACCCGATCCTGTTCTTGAACTTGTCTGCAAGGTCCCTGAGCTGGGAAGGGCTGTCAACCGAGACCTCCTTGGCAACAACGTTGACCCCGTTTACCACCTGAAGGTCCTCATCAATATGCTCGGCGGATTTGGATACAATCCTGGCCTTCAGGGATGCCACGCTTTTCTCGAGCTCTTTTCGGTCCTTGAGAATCGTGTCCACTTTCTGGACGATCTCCTCCCTGACCCCTTTCAAGCGGCCGGATACGGCATTCAGAATCTCACGCTCTTCAATCATCTTTTCAACCGCCGCCTCGCCCGTGACCGCTTCGATCCGTCTGACGCCGGCCGATATACCCGCCTCCGACAGTATCTTGAACACGCCGATATCCCCGGTTCTGTCCGTGTGCGTTCCCCCGCAGAGCTCCCGGCTGTAATCCGCCTGGGACACGACCCGGACCTTTTCCCCGTATTTCTCTTCAAAAAGGGCAATGGCCCCTGAATCAACCGCCTCATCCATGGTCATCTCCTCGGTTTCCACCGGGTGGTTCTCACGGATGCACCGGTTCACCTCCCTTTCAATCTCGGATATCTCGTTTTCAGAGATCGGAGAAAAACCGGTGAAATCGAACCGCAGCCGCTCATCCGAGACCAGAGACCCCGCCTGTTTGACATGGTCGCCGATGACCCGGCGCAGGACCGAATGAAGAATGTGGGTGGCGGTATGATTTTTCGCCGTATTGTCCCGTTTTCTTTTATCCACTGTCAGCTTGACCGTCTCCGAGTTGTGCAGGGTGCCCTGCTCTATGCGGCATCTGTGAATGATGAGCCCGGAAGGATCGGAAAAGGTGGCGCTGATGACCGCCTCGCCCTCTTCCCCATCAAGACGGCCCGTATCACCGACCTGGCCGCCGGATTCCGCATAAAACGGTGTCCGGTCGAAAACGATCTCCACAGCGTCTCCCTTACGGGCCGATTCGATCTCGGTGCCGTCTTTCACGATCATCAGTACCCGGGCAGTTTCCGTGAGGCTGTCATAGCCGGTAAATACCGTCTTGACGCCCTGGTTGACAAGGGGTCTGTAAGCCGCTGCCAGCCCGTCAAAACGGGTCTTGCTCTTGGATCTCAGCCGCTGGGCCGCCATGGCTTTTTCAAATCCCTCCGTATCCAGCACCATGTCCGAATCCTTGATGACATCCTGGACAATGTCCACGGGAAAACCGTAGGTATCGTAGAGCTTGAATATAAGGTCACCGGGAATCACCTTTTCGTTATCCGCCTCGAGCCCGGCAACCGCATCCTCGAGAAGTTTCATGCCCGTTCCCAGGGTTTCCAGGAACTTTTCCTCTTCGTTCCGGACCACATTGAGAATAAACGGCGCGGACGTTCTGAGCTCGGGATAGGCCCCCTCCATGATATCGAAAACCTTTTCCACGGTGTGATGAAGAAACGCCTCCGTCAGCCCGATGTTTCTGCCGTACCGGACCGCCCGTCTCATGATCCGCCTCAGCACATACCCCCGTCCCTCGTTGGACGGCAGCACCCCGTCACAGATGAGAAAGGCGGTGGCCCGGCTGTGGTCCGCGATGACCTTCATGGCCACCTCGGTCTGCCGTGACTCGTAAATCCGGTAACCCGAAAGGGTTTCCACTTTTTCCATGATCGGGACAAACAGATCGGTTTCAAAATTGGTTTTGACATTCTGAAGAACGGCGGCCATTCTTTCGAGGCCCAGGCCCGTATCGATACTCGGTTTGGGAAGGGGGGTCATGTTGCCCTGCCCGTCTCTTTCAAACTGCATGAAAACGAGGTTCCACAACTCGAGGAACCGGTCGCAGTCGCATCCCACCGTGCAGTCCTCCCGGCCGCAGCCGTATTCGACGCCCCGGTCAATATGAATTTCGCTGCACGGTCCGCAAGGTCCCGTATCCCCCATGGCCCAGAAATTTTCTTCTTCACCGAGCCGCACGATTTTTTCCTCGGGCACCCCGATCTGATCGCGCCAGATATTGTAGGCTTCGTCATCATCGAGATAGACGGACACCCACAGTTTGTCACCGTCAAACCCGTATCCGTTGGTCAAAAGATCCCACCCGTGCGCGATGGCCTTCTCTTTGAAATACTCCCCGAAAGAGAAATTGCCCAGCATCTCGAAAAACGTATGGTGTCTCGCCGTATATCCCACATTCTCGAGATCGTTGTGCTTGCCGCCGGCCCGGACACATTTCTGGGAAGTGACCGCCCGGTCATACGCCCTTTTTTCGTCGCCGGTAAATACGCGCTTGAACTGCACCATACCCGAGTTGACAAACAGGAGGGTCGGGTCATCCTGGGGAACCAGAGAAGAACTTCTCACATGCTGATGATGGTGCTTTTTAAAATACTCAATAAATATTTCCCGTGCTTCATTGCCTGTCATGCCGCCCTCCTGAGTAAAAGTGTCACTCTTCCTTCCTGTTTTCCTTTTCCGCCTCCTCTTTCCTGCCGGAAGCACTTTTCGATGGTATGCCGAGCTTTTCTCTCACCTTCCCGTCAATTTCCTCGAGGATGTCGGGATTGTCATTCAGGAATTTTTTCACATTTTCCCGGCCCTGGCCGATTCTTTCCGAATTGTAGGAATACCAGGACCCGCTTTTTTCAATGACCTCAAGTTCGACCCCCATATCGATAAGATCGCCGGTCCTGGATATCCCCTCTCCGTACATCAGGTCGAACTCCACGTTTTTAAAGGGCGGGGCCAGCTTGTTCTTGACCACCTTCACCTTGGTTCGGTTGCCCACTATCTCCTGGCCTTCTTTTATGGGCTGCGCCTTTCTGATTTCAACCCGAATGGTGGCATAAAACTTCAGGGCGTTCCCGCCGGTGGTGGTCTCCGGATTGCCGTAAACCACGCCGATCTTCATCCGGATCTGGTTGATGAAGATCAGGGTGGTATGCGTTTTGCCGATGGTGCCGGTGAGTTTCCGCAAGGCCTGGGACATCAGCCGCGCCTGCAGTCCCATGTGCGAGTCGCCCATATCTCCCTCTATTTCCGACCGCGGCACCAGTGCGGCCACCGAGTCCACGACCATCACATCGATGGCACCGCTCCGGACCAGCATTTCAGCGATCTCAAGGGCCTGTTCGCCCGTATCGGGCTGGGAGACGAGAAGCTCGTCGCAATCCACTCCCAGATTTCTGGCATACGCCACATCCAGTGCGTGTTCGGCATCGATAAACGCGGCAATGCCGCCCTGCTTCTGTGCTTCGGCCACTGCATGAAGGGCGAGGGTTGTTTTGCCCGACGATTCGGGACCGTAAATCTCCACGACCCGTCCCCTGGGATATCCGCCCACACCCAGTGCCTTGTCCAGCGAAAGGGATCCCGACCGGATGACCGGCACATCCGCCACTTCTCTGCCGCCGAGCTTCATGATGGCCCCTTTTCCAAACTGCCGTTCAATCTGGCTCATTGCTGTCTGTACAGCTTTACTCTTTTCCTGCGGGTTGCTGCTCATTTTACCCCCCCCAATGTATATGTCATTTAAAAAATGAATCTCAATGCAAAATTGCTGAAAATCCCGGCCACCAGATCATCGAAGACGATCCCCGCCCCTCCTTTGAAATTTCTTTCAAAATAGCGGGCCGGGAAAGGCTTTACAATATCAAAAATCCGAAAAAGGATGAACCCCGTTGCCGCCGAACCGAATGACAGGGCAATACCGCTCATTGCCACGACGTATCCGGCCATTTCATCGATCACGATGCAGCCCGGGTCCTTTTCACCGAGCGCGGACTCTGCCCGGTCGGCCGCCCACACGGAAAAAAGCACCAGGACAATCACATAAACGGCAGCAAACGCATCCGGGAGAAGAACCGCAAGAAGAACAAACGGGAGACCGGCCAGGGTACCGAATGTGCCGGGCGCAACCGGAATTTTGCCAAGGTACCCCCCAGTGGCTATCAACAGCGTCACCTTTTCAAGATTCATAAACTATCTATTTATAATTACGGCCGGTTAATGTCAAGATCAAGTTGCCGATACACTTTATTGAGCGGAAGGCCCTTTTCCGCGGCTATTTTTCTGCAGGCGTCAAACTCGGGCCGGATGGACGAAGACCCGTCCGGATGCGTTATTTTTTTCATGGGAACCTCTCCGAAACCGGTCTGTTTTAACACCTTCTCTCTTTTCAGTTTCACCCGGTCGGTTTTCCAGTACCGGATCCCCGTGGTGGTGCTCTCCTCGAATATAATCCGCGACACAGGGTCAAAAGCGTCAATACGGCATATCACCTCGATCTTCAGGCCGGGCCGGTTTTTTTTCATCTGAACCGGGATATGAAACACATCCAGCGCCCCTTCCTTAAAGAGCCGCTCCATGAGATATCCGGCCACTTCATGAGACATATCGTCCACCGTACACTGAAGGACAAAAACCTGGTCTTCCATTACGGTGCCGGGATAGCGGGAAGCCGGGCCTGACGGTGTGCCGGTTATTATCCGCAGCAGGTTGGGGATACCGCAGTTCGTTTCCCGTTTACCGCACCCGTACCCGACGCGGTCAATCGCCATGTCCGGCATTTTACCGAAAGCGGACACCAGGGTCGTCAGGATCGCCGCCCCGGTCGGCGTGACAATCTCGAAGCCGGCTTCATGGGATGTAACGGGAATATCTTTCAGGATGGCGAGGGTCGCCGGTGCCGGCACCGGCAGGGTGCCGTGGGCGCACTTTACAAAACCGCTGCCCAGGGGTACTGTCGAGGCATACACTTTTTCAATCTCCAGATACGCCGCACACAGAAACGTGCCCACGATATCCACAACGGCATCCACCCCGCCCACTTCATGAAAATGGACATGCGCGATATCCCGGGAATGAATTTGAGCCTCGGCCGCCGCAATTCGCTCAAACGCGTCCAGGCTTTTGACTTTCACCGCTTCAGGCAGGGGTGCACTGCCGATCAGATCTCTGATGCCGGTGTAATCCCTGGCCGGCACGTCCGTGTCCACTTCCACAAGAACATCCGACGCCGAGATGCCGCTGCGCTTCTGCCGCCGGCACTTCAGACGGAAACCGGAGAGGGGGATTTTCTTTATCTGCGCTTCGATCCATTCCGGGGGAACCCCCAGATCGACAAACGCCCCGAGCGTCATATCACCGCTGATGCCGGAAAAGATATCAAAATAGGCGATCTTCATTTTTCCCCCGTTGCTGCTTACCCGCCTCCCGCATGGAGCCGGATGATCTCGAGAACAAGGCGGGCCGTACTCTCCATGTCCGCCAGGCTCACATTTTCATTCACCGTGTGCACATCCCGCATGCCGGTGCCGAGCACACCGGTAACAATCCCTTTGCTGCAGAAAATATTGGCATCGGCGCCGCCGCCGATCACTTTTCTTTTCAGCTCCCTGCCGAGATTCCGGGAGGCTTTGTCCGCCAGCATCACAACCGGATGCTCCTCGGGGATACTGGTTTTCGGGTAATCGTTTTCTGCCACAAATTCCACCCGGGGCAGCTCATCATCCCTTCTGTATTCATCAGCCGCATCGGAAAACCCGCGCCGGATCTTTTCGGTTACCCGCTCAAGCTTGTCCGTATCGTGGCTTCGCACCTCGCCCTTGATTTCCACCAGATCCGGGACGATATTGGTGGCAGTGCCCCCCTTGATCCGGCCGAAATTGCAGGTGGTTTCATGGTCGATCCGCCCCGAATCCAGTCTTGATATGGCGTTTGATGCCACCATTATGGCGTTGATTCCCCTTTCCGGTTCTCCGCCGGCATGGGCGGTCTTCCCGACAACTTTTATATCGAACTTGACGGCGGCCGGCGCGTTGATGACGATGCCCTCCGGATCCGTCGAATCAAGGACATACCCCAGCTTCGCGTCCATCAGGGAAAAATCGAAGTACTTGGCACCCAGAAGCCCTATCTCCTCGCACACGGTGAATATCACTTCAATGGGCGGATGATCGAGGTTGTTCTCGAAGATGACATCCAGCACTTCCAGTATGATGGCAATGGCGGACTTGTCATCGGCACCGAGGATCGTGCTGCCGTCACTTCGGTACACCCCGTTGTCAAAGACCGGCTCGACATGTCTGCCGGGTTCCACCGTATCCATGTGGCCTGACAGAAAAATCGGTTCCCTTTCCACATTTCCCCTGAATTTCGCCACCAGATTGCCGCAGTCTCCGCCGGTCATCTCGCCCGCCCGGTCAAAGCGGACTTCTGCTCCCCTCTCTTCCAGCATGCGGGTCAGCATCCGGGCAATCCTGTTCTCCTCCTTTGACACGGAATCTGTCCGGACAAGTGTTTCAAAATAGTTTCCGAGTCTCTTGCTGTTGATCATCTATCCAATCGCTCCTTATATATTTAAACCCATTCTACCCGTTGACAAATCAGGAAAATTATTTATACTAGATTTTTCTTGGAAACACCATAACAAATTCACGGAAGTGCGCGGCTCACTGGTGGGGCCCTCGGACTTCAAATCCGATGTGGGGCGCTAAAACCGTCCCGGGTGGGTTCGATTCCCATGCACTTCCGCCATCTTATTTTATAATTTCAAAAAGTTATGCTCTTTCATTCGGTTATTGGAACCCAGGCATTTTTTGTCTTGACGTTCGGACAAAAATGACCTAATCTGTATTTATGAACGGAAATGAACTTGTAAAAAAGCTGAAACGAATTGCCAAAACGCGCGGCGTTCATTTCCGGATAGATAAAAAAAGAGGAAAAGGAAGCCACAGCACACTTTACTTTGGAAAACGGATGACGATCATAAAAGATTCCAGAAAGGAAATTGGTCAGGGACTGCTTAAAAGCATGCTGAATGATCTTGGCCTGACCGAAGATGATCTGGCATAAAAGGAACAAAAGAAAATGTATCGTTTCAATTACCCTGCAAAAATCGAAAAAAATAAAGACGGAAGATATCTTGTCACCTTCCGGGATCTTCCCTTCGGCGCCACTGAAGGGGCTACCTTCGAGGAAGCTGAAGCGGAGGGCCGGGACTGCCTTGAAGAGGTTATTGCCGCCTGCATTGCGGACAGAAAAACCCTTCCCGAACCCTCGGATCCTGAACCGGGAGAACATCTGATAAAACTTCCCGCGCAGACGGCGGCCAAGGCCGCACTCTACAAGGCGGTTCAGGAACAGGGGGTGACCAATGTCGAACTGGCGAAACAGATAGGCGTTAATGAAAAAGAGATCAGAAGAATGCTGGATCCGAAACATCCGACAAAACTTTACCGGATTGAAAAAGCCCTTGCCGCTCTTAACTATCATATCTCCATCTCCATCGAAGCCGCCTGACTGAAAGAACAGGGATTTTTTCCGCCCGCCGCCCCCCTTTCCCTCTTCACGGCGGGCCCCGCTTTTACCGTCAGACGTTGTCATGTTCACCCCCTGCAGGGGGTTGCGCATCCGATCTCTCCCCTTTCAATACAGCGCACACTCGAAATTGTCCGGTTCTCCCGGGAAAGGGCCCGGTACCGGCCGGTACGGCAGTAGCGCTCGTAACGCTCGTACAACTCCGCCTTGTTCTCCCGGTATTCCTCCCCCAGGGCGCATTCATCCTCGATAAAACAGACCACCGGATTGTTCAGCCGCTTGTATCGCAGCATCACGTCCCTTGTTTCATCGCAGTCGGTAAATTTCCGCTGCGCCATCAGCCGGTGAAGCCCCTCCAGGGACCAGTGGAATATCTCAGAGAGTTCGCTTAACAGCTTGCTTTCAAGGAACGGATCCGTGGCCGGATCATCCTCGGGAAACTGCCGCTTGAATTCCACCGGCAGGATTCGCCTGTAAAAACCGTCCGAGTTGTCCAGCACCCGGGTCAGCTTGTTCGAGGCAAACACCTGTTTGGCATACGGGATGAACGTGAACGTATTCTGGTGTTTGAACGCCGCCGGCGTTTCAAAACAGTATTGCGGTACCATCGGCAAGGTGGACAATTGCCAGGTTGGCGTTTTTGCCTCATATGTTTCTCCTTATGGGTATGCAATGATCGATAAGCGCCTCTTCATTCCTGAAAAATGGTTCTTGCCCGAATACAAAGTACGACGGGAAAAATGCATACGTCCCGAAGACGTGGAATTCAAAAGCAAGCCTCAGCTGGCGGTGGATATGCTCAACGAGATTGCGGAACAAGAAACAATTCCGTTTCGTTATATTCTGGCTGATTCCATTTATGGCAAAAGCCCGGAATTTATAGAGGCTGCAGATTCACTGATAGATGT
>CAYZHB010000015.1:0-11345 GCA_964478245.1 uncultured Desulfobacterales bacterium
GGTTCCGGAGATGACGCCGGCGCCGGCGGTGGCGATGGTGGGGGCGCTGGCGGCGGCGGTGGCGGCGGCGGTGGCGGCTGATAAATCCGCTGTAAATTCCGTGTGAATTTATCATATTTCAAAAGTCTTCTCTTTTCGGGCGGCAACCGGTGTAGATTGCTTCGATACGGGTTTGCCGCGGCCAAGTGAGTCAAATTTTCCGGCTTGGCTTGATGAAAGCGGCTGTTGCCGGCTTGCGCAGGATATCTGCGGCACGGTCAGGCCGGGGTTCCCGGTTCAGGGCGACCGGTGTTTTCCGAATGCAGGCCGCCTGCAGGGAGTTCCGGGCATTTTACCGAATTAACCAACTTTATACTTGAACAAAGACGTGATGACCGGTATGATCTTTTTTGGATGCGATGCGGGTATCAGCAGGGATGGGTTTAAATTCTAACTGTAATGAAAGCGGGTATTTCTTATGGGACATAAAATTCTGTTCAAACCGCACAACAAGGAAATAGAGGTTGAAGACGGGGAGATTCTTATAAGGGCGGCAATGGAGGCGGGTGTCCACATCAATGCCTCATGCGGCGGCGAGGGTGTCTGCGGCAAATGCCGGGTGGTGGTGGAAGAGGGCGACATTGCCACTGAACCGTCGGAGCACATTACAGAGGAAGATGAAAAAGAGGGGTACTGCCTTGCCTGCCGCAGCACGGTAAAATCCGATCTTGTCGTAAGGGTGCCGGTGGAATCGGAAATGGACACCAGCAGACTGAGTTTCATTACCTCTGATCGGCATACGGCAAAACAGACTTCTTTTGACCTGGAACGGTTGAAAGAGGAAGGCCTTTTCATCCCGCCGGTTGAAAAAATCTACATGGAAATGGATGAACCGTGTGCGGACGATAATACGCCGGATATGTCCCGGATAATCAATTACCTGCGGAAACACCATGATGAACACCGGCTCGTAACCGATCTCAACCTTATTCGAAAGATCCCGGATATACTGAGAGAGAGTGATTTCAAGGCAACCGTCACCATTGTCCGGCCGGTCCGCGAGGACGGGGAAAATCATATTGTGGACATAGAACCGGGGGATACCACTGACAGAAATTATGCGGTGGCCATCGATATCGGCACCACCACCGTTTACGGCCAGGCCGTGGATTTGATCTCGGGTGAGGTGGTGGCCCAGCACGGCGAATTTAACGCCCAGGTGAGCTACGGCGAGGACGTGATTTCCCGTATCGTGTTTGCGGAAAAGGGGGACGGCCTGGAAACCCTGCACGACAAAGTAGTGGGCACAATCAATACCATACTCGAGAAAATCCGGAAAAAGGGAAAAATTCAACATAATGAGATTTCCACGATCACCTTTGCCGGCAATTCCACCATGACCCAGCTTTTTCTCAAAATAAACCCGAGATATATCAGGCGCTCCCCGTATGTCCCGGCATCGGTTATGTATCCGCCTTTCCGGGGAACCGACCTGGATCTCGACCTGAGCGCCCACACCACCGTTCTGGTGTATCCCGGCATTTCAAGCTATGTCGGCGGCGACATTGTGGCCGGGATTATGGCCTCGGGCATGTACCGGACTGAAAAACTGACGATGTATATGGATATCGGGACGAATGCCGAAATCGTACTCGGGAACAAGGACTGGATGGTGTGTGCGGCCGCTTCGGCAGGACCGGCTTTCGAAGGCGGCGGCGTCAAGTTCGGCATGCGGGCAGCCAAAGGGGCAATAGAGGACTTTTCCATCGATTCGGTGACGTATGAGCCCATGATAATAACGGTGAAAAATACCAAACCCAAAGGTATCTGCGGGTCGGGTCTGATTACGATTGTCGCCCGGCTGTTCGAAGCAGGCGTTATTGACAACAGGGGCAAATTTAACAGGGATCTCGGCACGGACAGAATAAGAGTGACGGATGATGTATGGGAGTATGTGCTGGTCTGGAAGGAGGCAAGCGACATCGGCAGAGACATATCCATAACGGAAACGGACATCGATAATCTGATCCGGGCCAAAGGCGCCATGTACAGTGCCGCCCATACCCTCCTGGACGAGATCGGCCTGACGATCAGCGATATTGAGCAGATAATACTGGCGGGCGGTTTCGGGAGCTATGTCGATCTTGAAAGCGCCATGATCATCGGTCTGCTCCCGGAAACAGACCCGGACAGTGTCATTTACCTTGGTAACGGTTCGCTCCTGGGATGCCGTATGAACTGCCTTACGAACAGTCTCAGGAAGGTTGTCAAGAATGTGGTCAACATGATGACGAACTTTGAACTTGCCGAGACCACCTCATATATGGATCACTATATGGGGGCCCTTTTCCTGCCCCATACAGAGCTGGATCTCTTTCCCAAGACAAAGGCCCGGCTCGAATCTCTCAAGCAGTAGCGGATGATTTATGGAAAAAGGGGATAACAGGGGATACGTTCTGTCCCTTGAAGTCGAAAAACCCAGCCTGGAGAATAACACGGCCGATGCGGAACGGGTGAAGGAGGCCCTCGGGAGGCGGCTGGCGGATGACGCCACTGTACGGATCCCGTTCCGGCTGTTGAACAGGCTGCCTTCCCTGCTCCGGCAGAGTGACCACGCCATCCGGGCCGTTGTTTTCAGGGATTCCCAGGGATGGGTCCTGGTTGAAGCGGCGGATGCCCATTCGGAAAACCGGTTCCTGGGGGTGGCGGCGGACATCGGCACGACCCGGGTGGTGCTTCGGCTGGTGGATCTCGAATCAAACCGGACACTTTCACAAAAAGCGTTTGACAATCCCCAGGATGCTGTCGGTCCGGATATTCTGACAAGAATTCATCACGCAAAAGACCCGGAAAACGCATCCGCACTGCAATCTCTTTTAATCGAAAAAATGAACGCCGTTATCGAAGGCATGTGCCGGGACGCCGGCTGCACAACCCAAGCGGTGTACCTGTTCTGCGGGGCGGGCAATACAGGCATGACCCATCTTTTTCTCGGTCTTGACGTTTCCTGTATCATACGGGAACCGTATACCCCCTGTGTCAATTCCCCTGAGCTGATTGAAGCGGAAAGGCTGGGCCTCGGGATGAATCCCGGCGGACAGGTGTACCTGTTTCCGGATATCGGCAGTTATTTCGGCGGTGACGTGATTGCCGGCATATTTTACAGCGGCATTTATAAAAGCGAATTCCCCTGTGTCATGGTCGATGTGGGGACGAATGCCGAAGTTGTGGTGGGATGCCGTGACTGGCTTATCGGATGTGCGGGAGCGGCCGGCCCTGCATTGGAAGGCGGGGTCAGTGATATCGGCATGACGGCCCGTCCGGGGGTGATTGACCGGGTGGCTGTCAATTCTGAGACAGGGGGGCTGATCTTCCATACCATGGATGACATGAAGGCCCTGGGAATATGCGGGTCCGGCATGATCGATCTTGTATCCGCCCTTTTTATGACGGGAAGGATCGACATACGGGGCAAGTTTGTCAAAGAGAGGTGCGGGGACGCCCTCTTTGAAAAGGACGGCATCACCCGTTTTGTCCTGGTGGGTAAGGAACAGTCCGGGACCGGCGAAGATATCTGTATCAGCCAGGTGGATGTGGATCTGCTGACAAGTTCCAAGGCGGCCATGTACACCATACTCGAGGTCATTGTCGCCAACACCGCCGGCTTGCGGTTTGACGATCTGGCGTTTTTTTATGTGGCCGGCACCTTTGGATCGTTTATCGATCCGGAATCGGCCATTGCCATCGGCATGCTCCCGGATATAGACCGGGACAGGTTCAGCGTGCTGGGCAATTCTTCTCTGGAAGGCGCCACAGAGTTCCTGACACGGCGCGATTCCGTCGTAGATGTGATAAAGATCAGGGAAAATATCACGTACATGGAACTCAATGTCAACCAGACCTTCATGAACATGTTTTCCGGCGCCAAGTTCTATCCCCACACGGACCGGTCCAAATTTCCTTCTGTCCAATAAAATCCTGAAAAAATCAGGCAGGCAATGCACAAATTCCTTGATTTTTGTTAGAATGCTGTTACAACTGCTTTGATAGACTGAAATTCGTAACAATTGGCGTGGTGAGGAGATTCTTCGAAAACAGGAAAGCCGGCAGACCGTATATGTTATGTGATCAATTCCCCTGCCGTGGGAGAGTGAAGACTGTTGCCCGAGTTCTGACCGGTTTTTTGAAACCGGAGGACAACCGGCGACGATTAAACAGTGGCTATAAAAATGAATAAGATGACGGATAGAAAAGTGGGGGATCTTATTGAAATACTCGGGGGGATCACAACACAGCAGCAGGCACTGAATGTGTTTAAAGACAGTATGGACGGCACCCATCTGGATCGCATCAACCGCATTACCACCCCGGATGTCCGGTTGAAAATTGCCAATACCGTCTCCCTCTGCCGGCCGGAACGGGTGTATGTGAATACCGGCAGTGAACAGGACAGGGCGTTCATCAGAAAACTGGCCATTGACAACGGGGAGGAGGCACCCCTTGCACTTGACGGCCACACCGTGCATTTCGACCTTACAGAAGAGCAGGGCCGGATCGTGGACAGGACATTCTATGTGGCAGACCCGGATGAAGAAATCAGCAGCCTTGCCAACCGCATTCACCGGAAAGACGCCCTGACCGATACCGGGAAAAACATGGCGGATATCATGAAGGGCATGACCATGATCGTGGGGTTTTATATCAGGGGGCCGCTGGGGGCGCCGGTGTCCAATCCCGCCATCGAAGTCACCAGTTCGGCTTATGTGGCCCACAGTGCGGAGCTACTGTACAGGAACGCATACGCTTCTTTCGACGGTGAAGTGGCGCGGCTGGGATACTTTTTCGCCAACATCCACAGCCAGGGGAAAAACAGGGCGGAAGATCTTGTAAACGCCCGGGTTTTCATGGACAGGAAAAACCGGACCACCTACAGCTTCAACTGTACATACGCCGGCAACACCCTGCTTTTGAAAAAGGGGAATCACCGGTTTGCAATTGACCGTTCCGTCTACGAAAGACGGGGAGCGGAACTTGCCGAGCACATGTTTATCACCGGCATAAAGGGACCGGGGGGCCGTTTGACATGGTGTGCCGGCGCCGCTCCCAGCGGATGCGGCAAAACCTCCACAGCCATGGCCGGCCATGTGTTTCTCGGGGATGACCTGGTCCAGATGTGGCTGGACAGGGAGGCAACTATCCGGTCAATCAATCCGGAGTGCGGTGTTTTCGGCATACTTGAAAATGTAGACCGTGAGAGTGACCCGGTTCTCATGGATGTCTTGAGAAAACCGGGATGCGAAGTTATCTGGTCAAACGTGCTTGTGGACGACAACAGGGTGCCGTACTGGACCGGCTGTGGAGAGGCGTTTCCCGAAAAAGGCGTAAATTTTCGCGGCGAGTGGGTGAGGGGAATGACCGACAGTACCGGCAGAGAGGTCCCTCCGTCTCATCCCAACGCCAGATGTACCCTCTCGGCCGACTGCCTGGAAAACTATGCATCCGCGGTTGCCGATAAAACCGGTGTTGCAACCAAAATCATTACCTACAGCGGACGGGACAGCGATACCATGCCGCCTGTCTGGGTCGCGCAAACGCCCTGGGACGGTGTGGCCATCGGCGCATCCCTTGTTTCCGAGTCCACGGCAACCGAAGTGGGGGTCACCGGCATCAAAAGAGCTCCGTGGGCCAATGCACCGTTTATTCCGGGGCCGCTCGGGGATTATCTTGACGCCCAGTTCGCCTTTTTCTGCAGCGAAAGGATACCGGAAAACAAAAGACCGGTTATGGCCGGGCTCAATTATTTTCTGACGGACAGGGCCCGGGGAGGGGAATCAGACCGTCTCCTGGGGGAAAAAAGGGATGTCAAGGTCTGGCTGGCATGGCTTGAACGGTACGCCCACAACGAGGTGGACCATACGGTCTCACCCATAGGCTTCCTTCCCTGTTATTTAGACCTGAAAGCCCTTTTCAGCGACATACTGGACAAACCCTATCCGGAAAGTTTGTACACAAGGCAGTTTTCCCTTTATGTTGACAATATCGTCAGGCGGATCGATCTTCAGGCGGCTGCCTATTCAAAAGAAACCGGGGAGTTTGAAAAACTTATGGACGTTCTTCAAAGGCAGCGCCGGGACCTTCTTCAGTTGAAGTCAACGCACGGCAGCCGGGTGACGCCTCAGCTGCTGGACGCTTAACGGGCCGCATTTCCATTGCACAGCACGATCATCAGTGCTGCGGCAGCGCAGAAAAAAAGATGAGTTTTCCGCGCAATATTTTTATCGTCCCTGTCATGACGCAGGTCTCAAACCGGCCGCAATTGATGTCAGAATGATAAGCGCGCCGCCGGCCATGGTCCGGCCCGCCGGTATTTCCCCGAGTATCAGAAACGCGAGCAGGATACCCCATACCGGTTCAAGTCCGGTAATGACACTGGCCGTCTTTGCCTTTATGCCGATCAGTGATTTGATAAAGAGGGTATGGGCCAGGGCCGTACAGAGAACCCCGAGCACGGCCAACATGGGAAGGTCTGAAAATTGGGGAAGATCCGATTTTATCAACACAAAAGCCGGCAGGAGGCATACAGCGGCGAAAAAATTCTGGTGCAGGGCGACGCAGACGGGGGTGAGCCTTCTGGCATTCCGCCGGTTGACCAGGGTTAGAAGGGCAAAGGTGAATCCTGCGGCGATACCCACAAAACCGCCTTTTGTGATGTTGTTTGACAGATCGGCGGAGGGGATGACAAGAAAGGTGCCCCCCAGGATACAGAGCGCCATCATCACGTCGGTAAACACAAGTTTCTCTTTGAAAAAGACCGGTTCCATGAAGGTGACAAACAGGGGAAATGTGGAAAACGTCAGAAGTCCCACTGCCACCGTTGAAATCTGAATGGCATAGAAAAAGCAGAACCAGTGCAGGGCCAGCAGCATGCCCTGAATGGCAAAGAAAAATGCGTCATCCAGGGTATCGGGCAGTATCCGCTCCTTTGCGAAAAAAAGAATGAACGCGAACAGGGTGATGGCGGCAAAAGCGGTTCTCCCAAGCACGATAAAAACCGGGTTGAAGGCAAAGAATTTTCCGAAAAGACCGGAAAACCCGAACAGGAAAACGGCCGCGTGGGTGAGCCATACCGGATGCTGAAATGATTGGCGGATCAGGTTTGTTTTCAGAGCAAATGTCATGCCGCTGCGGTACCGGCCGGATATGGGCTTTTCGGGTGGTTTCCCACTATCAGACCGTCTCCGACGCTGCCGGCGTTTCCGCCTTTTCAGGATCTATTGTTTTATACCCGTGCCTGGCGGCATATGCGGGGAAAAGCGCAATGGCGTCATCCAGGGGGATAAATCCGGAAAAAGCCCTGGCCCGCATCATTTTGTAATTTTTGATCACGCCGGTGAATTTTTTCAGCCCCGGCCGTGAGAATATGGACACATGGGGAGACCACCACCGGTTGTTTGTGCCGAAATGTCCGGTCCCGAAAAGAAGATGCAGTATCATCCGGTAGTTTTCGATTATATATCGCATTTTTTTCATCATCGGCAACCGTCTTTCCTTTATTGGTTGTTTCAAAACCGGGGGCTATGCCCCCGGTTACAACCGTCAACGGGTCAGTCATGCCAGGTGAAAACCGGTTCTTTTAAAATCATCTCAACCGCCTGCCCCGCACTTCGGGCCGTATCAGGAAAAGACACTGAAAGGCCGGCCACATGCCGCATGTTTTCCGCGGTCCTGAGCACCAGCCGGGCCAGATCGCCTTCGGCAAAATCCGTTCGTTCGATGATACTGTCCCACGGTTCCCCTTCGGCCCATGAAAAAAGGGTTTCAGCCGGCTGGATATAGAGGTTGGGGGCCTCGAATCCCCGGGTTTTCATTTTTTTGGCAAATGGCTTAAGCCCTTTTCTCAGAGAGAGGAACGGCGAGATCAGTTTCTTGGGAAGCCGGCGCATGGCCAGGCTCTCGTCCCTGAATTCCTTTTCGTTGACAAATGCGGCCATGATGCCCGCCAGCAATGGCGGGGAATCACTCGGCAGCAGATTCATCCGCAGGCTCTGCGCCACCAGCAGCGGTGAGTCGATACGGAGGCTGGAGGCCCACATCCCGTCCGGCGTGAGTTTTCCTTCCTGGGTGACAAAATTTTCCTCGCGGAGAAAATCCATGTGGGCGATAAAATCGTGCCATAAATACCCCAGGTCGGAACCGAACTGGCGTCTGGCGTGTTTGCCTTCTTTTTTTCCTAAAGTGAGCATGTGGGAGGCAAAGGATCGGTCCAGCAGCATGCGGATCTGATCAGGGGTGTGGGAGAGCAGGAGGTTCAGTACCATGGAAAAATCGATCCGTATCCGGCTTTGAATATCCACCGGTCCCGAGCGGATAAGCCGGGCAATGTGCCTGAGATCCATGAACTTTCCCGGCAGAACGATACCGAACCCGATATTGTCCATCCCCCTTCTGCCCGCTCTGCCTGTCATCTGTTGAAATTCACTGGGGGTCAGGGGAACGAACTCCGTGCCGTTGAACCGGTCCGAGTTTAAAATCACCACGCTTCTGGCCGGGAAATTTACGCCGGCCGCCACGGTTGAGGTGGCAAACATGGCATCCAGCAGACCTTCGGCCATGAGGGTTTCGACCACCACTTTCCAGGCCGGGAGATGGCCGCTGTGGTGGGCGCCTGCCGCGGTGTATTCCAGGATTTCCCGCTGCCCGTATTTGGCCAGGTGGGCGTTGTCTGCGACAAGCGTTTCTATCCGCTTTTTGAGTATCTCCTGACGCCGGGGATCTTTTGAAAGAATTTCACCGGTGCAGAGTTTGATGGCCTGGTCGCAGTCAGCCCTGGATTTCAGGAAGAATATGACCGGCAGGAGATTGTACCGGTGCAGGACCTTCAATATCTCGGAAAATTTGGGGAGCCTCCCGGGAGGGGCTATCTGCGGCTTGTTTTGGGCTTTCAGGAAAGTCACCACATTGTTGTTCAGTTTGGACGTGCCTTTTTTCAAAAGCGGGTAGAGGGTGCCTTTGGGGTGGAGGAAAATGTGGAAGAGGGGAACCGGCCTTCTGGCGGCCTCGATCACCCGGCATGTCCGGCCCCTTATGGATTCCAGCCATCGGGATATCTGATCCGGGTTGCCGATGGTGGCGCTCAAAAGCAGCAGGGGAATGCGCCAGGGCAGATATATCATTATCTCCTCCCACACCACGCCGCGCTCCTCGTCACCGAGAAAATGGGCTTCATCCAGAATAATGAATTCGCATCCGAGGTTTTCGCCCGTGTGCATGGCATCATAGAGCTGGTTGCGAAGGATTTCCGTCGTGCCGATGATAATGGCCGCATCCGGATTTTCTTTTATATCACCGGTCAGTATCCCCACGTTTTCCGCTCCGAACAGTTTTGAAAACTGGGCGTGTATGGAGTTTGTAAGTGCTTTCAAGGGGGTGGCATACCATACCCGGCCCTGTCGGGCCAAGGTTTTTTCGGCGGCTTTCTGGGCTATCCAGGTTTTGCCTGATCCCGTGGGCGCCGTGACAAGACAGTCGGCCTCTTCAATGGCGTCAAGGGCCTGGATCTGGAATTCATCCGGTGAGAATGCCGCTGATTCCGGCACCCCGATTTTTTTGAAAATGTTTTTCAGCGCCTGGTCGGCTGCGGGCCGCATTGCCGAAACGGTTCTGTTTTTGCCGCCGGCCTTTTTTTCCACAGGAGAGGCATAGTATCTTTTCTTTTTCATAGCGTGGATACAATCATAAATTGCGTTATTATGCAAACAGGATATGCGGAAAAGTTATTTTTTGTCATCGGTAAAAATCCGCCATTTGCAGAAAAGGTCCGCCGGGTGGTCATCCGGCGGTGCAAAGACGCACTCCACCTGTATGGCCGGGTCGATTTCCTTGGCAAAGGTGTCGAACTCATGAAAGTGCATCTCCTTGCAGGCGTATTCCCCCATACCGTGCCGCAATCGGCCCATCTGGGCGGGGCACCTGTCAGAGGTGGCGATCAGTTCCCCTCCGGTCTCCTCTATCTGGAAACAGTCCATCAGCTTCCATGAATAGTAGTTCATGGCTTTTAAAAACCCTTTAAGTCCCTTTTCTTCAATGTTGAATCGTTTTTTGATATCCCGGGCGGCCAGCTGCCCGACTTTCTTCCACACCTCCGTGTTAATGGCTTCGGCCCTGGAGAGACCGAATTGATTCTCCACGTTGATAAACCAGAATGCATCAATGACCCGGTACTGCCATAGAAGCGAGTTGGCAACCGCCACAAGTTCCTCTTTTTCAAGTGTTTTTAAAAAATTGGTCTCCATAGTCCGTCCTTTTTGAAATCCGTTTTTATGTTCTTCCGGCCTGCCGGCCGGGCTCGCCAGGGATACGAAAGCATACTTTCCGAACCACCCCCGCTTCGCCGGTGGTAGTTGACGCCCCGCGGAGTCTCCTCAATATCCTTATACGATGGTTATATCATACATGCCGGCAACAAAAAACAAATGATCGTTGGTCTCACGGTGAATTTATTCCGTTCCACGAGCAGGTGGCGGGGCACTTCCTCTGCCTCAGTCTCGCAGCCCGTCCTGGGCTGCTCCGAGGTGACCCCTTAGAATAAATTTATATTCTGCAGTTGTTCTTTGGGCCGAAATCTGTTATTGAGTACACAAAATAAAACGATGCAGGGGCCCCTTTACGGCCGGTATCCCCGACAGGGCATTCCGGCCGCCGGAATTTCAGACTCCCTTGCTTTGCGGGTGATTGCCGATTTTCATTTCACCCGATTCGAGGAATAAAAATGCTGCGTATAACGCCCATCGGCACAATATATACGCCGTTCACAAGGCCGGAAGGCATGCCGGTTCAGCCCCGCGGTGCGGACGGCGTGCGCGGGACAGTTGAAATATTCGAGAGCTATCAGCAGGGACTTGCCGATCTTGACGGTTTTTCGCACATTATTCTTCTCTACCATTTTCACCTGAGTGACGGGTATGACCTTCAAGTGGTGCCGTTCCTGGACGATCATCCCCGCGGGCTTTTCGCGAGCCGCGCCCCCCGGCGGCCCAACCCCGTCGGACTGTCGGTGGTGAAACTCTGGCGGATCGAAGACAGCCTCCTGTACGTAGAGAATATTGATGTGCTGAACGAAACGCCCTTGCTCGACATAAAACCGTTTGCACCGCAGTTTGACAGTTATGAAAATATCCGGACGGGGTGGCTTGACAATACACGGAAAGCTGTTGACAAGGAGCGGTCCGACAGCCGCTTCAGATAAAGCCCATCCCCTGGTAAGTGACTGGACGGTTTATATGAAAGGCTTCCAATACACTACTTGGCTAACAGCTAAAGGCTAACAGCTAAAGGCTAACAGCTAAAGGCTAACAGCTAAAGACTAA
>CAYZHB010000015.1:11445-18549 GCA_964478245.1 uncultured Desulfobacterales bacterium
AGCTAAAGGCTAACAGCTAAAGGCTAACAGCTAAAGGCTAACAGCTAAAGACTAAATACGAATGAACACAGAAGAAAACCCATCTGGCACGCCGTTAATACTTGCGCCCGCCGGCTCGAGGGACGCGTTTCTTGCAGCGGTCGCCGCCGGTGCCGATGCCGTTTACTGCGGGCTTGAAAGCTTTTCCGCACGGATGGCGGCCGACAATTTCAGCATCGAAGCGCTTGCATCCCTTTCCCGCCTGGCGGAAGCCAAAGGCATCAAGGTGTATGTCGCTTTCAACTCCCTTATTAAAGAGGGAGAACAGGCAACGTCCGCAAAGATGCTGGATACGCTTTTCCGGAAGGCCCGGGTTCACGGCCTGATCGTACAGGACCTTGCCGCTGCCGCTTTTGCCGGGAAACTCGGTTTCAGCGGTGAAATCCACCTGTCTACCCTTGGAAATGCCGCGTTTCCGGCCGCTCTCGATTATGTCAGCGAACTGGGCATTCACCAGGTGGTGCTGCCGCGGGAACTCACTATCGACGAAATACAAACCATGGCATCCCGGGCCCCTGACAATCTGGGCCTTGAAGTGTTTGTGCACGGCGCCCTTTGTTACGGTGTGTCCGGAAGGTGTTACTGGAGTTCATGGTTCGGCGGGAAAAGCGGCCTCAGGGGAAGATGCGTCCAGCCCTGCAGACGGATTTACGAGCAGGGGGACAGGCGGCGCCGGTTTTTCTCGTGCCTTGATTTTTCAGTCGATGTGCTGGCCAAGGTGCTCAGGGGGATTGACCGGGTGAGCGCATGGAAAATTGAAGGCCGGAAGAAAGGCCCGCATTACGTGTATTATACGGTCATGGGGTATAAACTGCTCAGGGATCACGGCGCAGATCCGCAGGCGAAGAAGGCGGCCCTCTCTTACCTGGCGTATGCCATGGGACGGCCTTCCTGTCATTACAATCTCCTGCCCCAGCGGGTCAAAAACCCGGTCGACCACCGGGCTGAAACCGGGTCCGGTCTTTTTGCCGGCCGGATCAAAAGCGATAAGGTGCCGTACTTTGTGACGCGTGAAGACCTGATCCCCGGCGATCTGCTGCGGATCGGATACGAGGATGAAAAGGGTCACAGGGTACAGCGGGTGACCCGGGCGGTTCCCGGAAGCGGCAAGTTCTATTTGAACAAGAGCGCCAGGGGGAAAGTGGCAAAAGGGACCGGTGTATTTATTGTCGACAGGCGGGATAAACACCTGGACAGCATGATCCATGCGCTTGCCGAAGAAATGGCGAAAACAAATCAGCGCAAAGACCGCCCTTCGGCCGGAAAACTACCGGCCGTGTTGCCCCGTACAAAAAAAATCCCGGCAAAAGGGAAGGCCCGGCCCCCAATGGAAATACTGCTGTCAAGGACATTCCGGGAAAAGGGAAAACCGGCTTACGCATCCGCGTTATGGCTTTCTTCACCGGCACTGGAGCGGATCGGCCGGAAAACGGCCGAAAAAATATGGTGGTGGCTTCCCCCTGTGCTTTTTCCGGAGGAGGAACCGGAATACAGGGCGCTTCTGGAGCAGGCTCTCGCAAAAGGGGCCCGTCGGTTTGTGGTGAATATCGTATGGCAGAAATCGCTGTTCGACCGGCATATGAAGGGTCTGAAAATATGGGCGGGGCCCTTCTGCAACATTGCCAACTCGGAAACACTCCATGCGTTGAAACAGCAGGGGTTTTCAGGCGGCATCGTCTCTCCTGAGCTTGACAGGGAAACGTTCATGGCCCTTCCGCAGAAGTCGCCGATTCCCCTTGGGGTGGTGATTCACGGCAACTGGCCGCTCACCGTATCCCGGACAGCCCCTGACGATCTGGAAACGGATCGGCTGTTCAAAAGCGCCAGGAAAGAAAACGCCTGGTTGTCCCGGCCGGATGGCCATTTCTGGATTTTCCCCGACTGGGTCCTTGATTTGCGGTCCGAGCAGAAAGCGTTAAAACAGGCCGGATACACCCTGTTTGTATCCATTAAAGAGTCTGTACCGGCCGGTATCCATATGAAGAAACGACAAGGGCTCTGGAACTTTCATTTAAATCTGGTATAGGATCAGGGCCTCTGAATCATGTGCAATTTTGTTTCAGGGTTACAGGGCTTTGATTTCGGGATGATTGGTGATGGAATTCAAAAAGTAGATGGTATGCTTTTCCATACGCGATTTGAACAGTTTGACCACTTTCAGCATGAAAGCGTATCCCAGGTCCCCGTCCTGTTCACACAACTGCAGGATTCTTTCTCCGGAAATGGATATGATGCGGCATTTTTCAGCACACACCCCATTGAAGGAGCTTCTGCTCTCTCCCATAAAGGCGGAAAACCCGAAGCATGAGCCGGGCGCCACTCTTTCCAGCGTCAGGATCTCTCCTGCAGGGGACTGGGCTTTCAGCACCACCTGACCCGACAACAGCATGTAAAAATCACTCAGGTCTCTGTTCTGGTAAAACAGTAGGGTGCCTTCCGGGTAGTCGTCCAGGGAGGCTTCATGGGCTATTTTATCCAGGGTCGCTTCCGGCAGATCCTGGAAGAGCAATATCTGTGTTAGCGTTTCTTTGTCAATCATCGATACAGCCTGACTCCTTTTTTATATGGCCCCGAGATGTTTTAAATTCCGCAGCTGGTGCCTGAATTCCGGGTTTTCATCCACTGTTTTCATGATCATGCTGGTCCGGTTGTCCATGAGGTCTTTGTAGTGCCGGGCAATCGGGTGCATGAGGTGATACCCCAGCCGGCCGTTTTCTCCGAAAAGCTGGATCATCCGTTCACCGGGCAGCCAGACAACTTCGCTGGGTTCCTGGCATACGGCTGTGGAGGTGGCTCTTTCACCGGACACAAGGGCGGATATGCCGAAGGAGGACCCGGACTGGATCATGTCGATAATGATTTTAATTTCATCGGTCAGCGGGATTTCCAGCGCAACCTGCCCCATCAGCAGCATGTAAAAAAAATCGATTTTCTCATCTTTTTTAAACAGCACCGTATCCGTGCTGAAAATACTCAGGTAGGCTTCTTTTGACAAAATGTCCAGCAGGTCCGGCGGGAGATCCTTCAAGATATTGATGCGTTTTAAATCCTCAGTTTTTACCATTCACTTCATCCCGGATTGTTAAATTAACAGAAATATCAGCAGTATAAACACGGTGGCCATGGCGGCACCTACACCGACCGGCAGCGTGCCCTTCATTATGCCGTCGTAAACTCTCATCTTTTTGATTTCAAGCCGCGGCCCCCGCATCCCTGAAACCAGCCAGAAACTGACAAACACGAACAGCATTATTCGGGCGGCGAAATCTTTGAACAGGGTTGCCGCGGCGCCGGCACCGCCCATGATCACTTTGTCACACCACCTGTTGAGGGTGTTGAGACCGTTGTCAAGCAGGAGATAGGCAGCACTTCCCGCTTTTCGGTAGAACCAGTCGACATCGAGATTCAGTGATTTTATTTCCGGCGGGTAGTAGCCGGACAGGATCAGCAGGGCGAATGCCAGGGCGCCGAACATGAGGAGCTGCAGCTGGCCGACAACGTGGGCGCCTGTATAGGGCACATAATCCACCGGAAAAGGAAGCAGCCTGTACAGGGGCTCGGGATAGATGCCGATGAAAATACAGATAAATGCGGCAATGCCCATTGCAAGGAGCATGTTCCAGGGCGGTTCCTTGGTGCGGATACCCGAATCGTGGCCGAAAAAGGTAAAGAAAGGGACCTTGATACCGGCATGGTGGAAGACGCCGGCAGAGGCGAACTGCAGCACCAGCCAGACAAGCGCCATTTTTTCGTGAGCGGACGCGCTTACCACCATGGATTTGCTCACGAAACCGCTGAAGAGCGGAAAAGCCGAAATGGAAGCGGCCCCCACGATGCAGAACAGGCAGGTGATCGGCATGGTTTTGTATAACCCGCCTATTTCCGTGCACTTTATTTTGCCGGTCATGTGCAGGACCGAGCCGGCCGCCATGAACAGGAGCGCCTTGTAAACAATATGGCAGAACGCGTGGGAGACGGCGCCGTTAATGGCAAGGGCCGTTCCGATGCCGATACCGCAGAGCATGAACCCCACCTGGTTCAGCAGGCTGTAGGCCAGCACCCGGCGGATATCGTTCTCCAGCACCGCGTAAAAAATCGGAACAAAAACCATCACCGCCCCGATCCAGATCAGGGGCGCGGCCCCCGGAAACGTTCTGGCCATGACGTATACAGCGCTCTTCGTGGTAAAGGCGCTCAGAAAGACGGTGCTTGTCGGTGTCCCCATGGGATAGGCATCCGGAAGCCATGCATGCAGGGGAATGGCCGCGGCGTTCAGGGCGACCCCGATAAAAATCAGGTAGGCGGAAAGACCGTCCAGCCCGATATAATCGAATGCAATGGTCCCCCTCTGCTGTATATAAAGCATAATCCCGGCCAGAAGAAAGAGGCCGCCGATGATGTGGACAAGGATGTACCGGAAACCGGCGGCTTTGGCTTCCGGGGTTCGCGATGCCAGTATCAGGAAAGTGGAGCTCACCGCCATCAGTTCCCAGAAGATGTACAGGGTGAATAAATCGCCGGCAAAGACCACGCCGAGGGTGCTCCCGGCGTATACGAAAGCGGCGGTGTGCTGAAGGTCGTCTTTGACTTTCAGGGCGAAAAGCACGCCGAGAAAGGCCATGATGGTGAAAATATAACCGAATACCATGCTGAGCTTGTCGATCCGGCCCATGACCAGGTGGTATCCCCAGAACTCAAAACTCCAGAGCTGAGTGTGGGGGAGCTTCACCAGAATCAGGAATGCCGCCGCCGGCAAAAGAAGCATATAGCCGGACTTCACCTTTCCCTTCAGGAAAGGAATCAGGGCCGCACCCAGAATAAACAGCAAACCCGGCGGGATCAGGCTACTTGTCATAGTAATCCTCTCTGCGCATGACGATTAACCGCAATACTTTGGCAATGAAGATCAGCAGCACACAGGAAACAAACCCGTACACGGCAAAGAAGCTGAAAAAATGTTCCCAGGGAAAATAGGGGTGTTTGTGAATAAAAAGTTCTGACGCGACAAGCACGACCAGTGCCGCATAAAAAGCGTAAAGCAGCCGCTTTACATTTTCCGGGTTGTCAAATGTTTTCAGTTCTTTTTTCATATGCAAATCCCCTTTCGTGCCTACAGGCTTGAACCGAATATGTATACCAGGTATAAAAGCGATACCAGCACCACGATATGGAATGCTTTTCTGTAGCCGGGAACCGGTTCATGCCCGAGCATTTCCCATTCATTTCCGGCAGACGTTTCGTTTTCCTTGTCCATATTTCCCTGTTTCCTGTTAAATTCCCAATGCCACTTTTATTAAATTGACGAAAATATCCGGTTTGAAAAACAGACCGATTGAAATGACGGCGCTGATTACCAGCGGCGCCACACAGCAGAAGGGGGCTTCTTCAATGCCGGAAACCGTTTCGGTCGCCCCGTTTTTGACAAAAAACCCCCTGAACACAATGGGCAGAAAATAGAACGCATTCAGGAACGAGCTGAGCAGCAGGACGACCATGAAAACGATCTGGTGGGATTCAAGGGTCCCGAGCACCAGAAACCATTTGCTGTAAAAACCGCCTGTGGGCGGCAGTCCGATAACGCCGAGCGCCCCGACAAAAAAGGCGGCAAAAGTGACCGGCATCTTTTTGCCCAGTCCGTCCATCTGGCTGATGTATTTTTTCCCGCTGGCTACAAAAATCGCGCCGGCGCAGAAAAAGAGGGTGATTTTACCGAATGCGTGCATGGCAATGTGAATCACGCCGCCCAGCAGTCCCTTGGGGGTCAGAAGCGCCACCCCCAGTACGATATAGGAAAGCTGGCTGATCGTGGAGAAGGCCAGCCGTCTTTTGAGTTCGTCCTGGGACAGGGCGATGAATGAACCGACCAGAATGGTGACGGACGCAATGGCCGCCACCAGAGGCCCCAGATTAAAGGAGGCCATCAGATCGATACCGAAAAAACAGGTAATGATCCGGACGATACTGAACACCCCCACTTTGACCACGGCCACGGCATGCAGGAGGGCGCTGACCGGCGTCGGGGCCACCATGGCCGCGGGCAGCCATGAATGAAACGGCATGATGCCGGCCTTGGCAAAACCGAACAGGAACATTAAAAGCAGTACCGTTACAGCCGGTTTGCTGATATCACCCGTAAAGATGCCCTGGGTGGAAAATTCAAGCGTACCGGTCACGTGATAGCAGTACAGCATGGCCGGCAGCACCAGGGCGATGGAGCTCCCTAAAATAAACGTGAGATAGCGCCGCCCGGATATTTTTGCCTCCCTGTCCTGATGATGCACCACCAAAGGATATGTGGCCAGGGACAGGATTTCATAAAACAGGTACAGGGTCAGCAGATTGGCGGAAAAGGCGACACCGATGGTGGCGGACAGCGCCAGGGCGAAAAAGGCGAAGTACCGGGTCTGGCTGTGTTCGTTCAGTCCCCTCATGTAACCGATGGAGTAAAGTGTGGTCACCATCCACAGAAAAGAAGCGACCAGCGCGAACAGCATACCGAGACCGTCCACTTTAAAGGCCAGTGAGGCGCCCGGCGCTATTTCAAACAGGGTGAATACGATCTGCTTTCCCTGAAGCACGGCCGGCAGCATCGAGACCACCAGCAGGAACTTGATAATACCGGCGGTAAAAGTCCATCCTTCTCTGATATTGGGTTTTTCTGAAGCGGATACAAGGACCGGTATGACGAGCAGCGACACCAGAACAGCCAGAAGGGGTTTGACGGAGGTAATCTGATCCATAAAGCGTCCTTAATTGAGAAAAGGGAGAATAATATGGTTGACAATCGTACCGGAAAAAAGACCGAGCGCAACAAGCGCCGCACTGACGAGATATAAGGGCACGATCATGGAAACCGGTGCCTCGGTTACAGCAACCGCCTCATGGTGATGGTGTTCCGCTGTCACGGGCTCGAACAGGCCTATTTCAAAAATCCTGAAGAAAAGGACCGCGCAGATAAGGCTGCTGATGACCAGCGCCGCCACAAAATGATACGCCCCTGCCTCGATGCCGCCCAGGATGAGATACCACTTGCTGAAGAAACCCGCCAGGGGCGGCAGTCCAACC
>CAYZHB010000015.1:18559-36128 GCA_964478245.1 uncultured Desulfobacterales bacterium
CCTGCATTCGGGGGGATACCGATGATGCTGAAAGCGGCCAGGACAAAACCGGCCATGGTCCACGGCATTTTGGCGAAAAGCCCCTGAAGATTTTTGAAACGGAGGTTTTCAAGGATGTAGTCCAGGTTGCCGCAGGCAAGAAACAGGGCAAATGTCATGACCGCATCGTTGAGGATATGGAGAATCGCCCCTGTCATACCGATCTCGTTGCCGAGCCAGGCGCCGCCGACCATGTATCCGATTTCAGAAACGATAATATAGGTGAGCATTTTTTTAAGATCCCGCTGGGCCAGCGCCATGACGCCGCCAGCCAGTATGGCGCAAGTGGCAAGCCACATGACGGCATCGGCAAGGTCGAGGGTATTGAATATATAATCGAGACCGAACACGTCGAGCATCAGCCGGATCATGACATACACCATGACCTTGGTCATGAGCGGGGCGATGACCCGGCTCGCGGAAATCGGGGCATATGTGTAAGCGTTCGGCAGCCAGATATGCAGCGGGAACAGGGCCATTTTGATCCAGACACCGATCATGCAGAAGATGAACGCGACCATGATCGGGGTTGAATCGGTAAGTGACGGCAGTATGCCGGCAATATCCACCATGTTGAGTGATCCGGTCATGATATAGAGATATCCCACGCCGAGCAGATAGAAGCTGGCGCCGATGACCCCGATAAATACGTAGTTGAGACTGGACAGGGGACCGCGGTCGGAATCGCCCATTGCAATGAGGGCATAACTGGTAAGTGAGGTGATTTCAATCAGTACATAGAGGTTGAACAGGTCGCCCGTGGCCACGACGCCAAGAAGCCCGGTGACAAAGAGAAGATAAAGGGCATAATAGGTGCCCGCCTTCTCCGGCGTCTCCTGTTGTATGCTTCTGTAGCTGGCCGCCAGGTTGACAAGGGCGATAACCGGGACGACCAACAGCACAAGGGCGTTTAACAGGTCGATCCTAAGCTCGATACCCTGCGGCGGCATCCATCCGGCCATACGGTACTGGAGCGTACCGTTCTTCATTACCGTCAACAGCACTTTGACTGCCGAAAAGGATGACACGGCTGTACCGGCAAGGGCAAGCGGCAGGCAGAGCCGTCTTTCCAGCCAGCTGGCGCCGCTGCACAGGAGCGCCGCCAACAGGGGTGCAATAATGATCAAAGCGGGGTAAGCTGTATTCATGGGCATCTACTCTTCCGTCAAGCGCATTCTGATTTCATCTTCTTCCAGTGTCTGATACCGCTGATACACTTTTACGGCAAGGGCCAGCGCCACGCCGAAGGTGGCCACGGAAACCACGATGGCCGTGAGCATGAGCACGTGGGGCAGGGGATTGATATAGTCGGCCGCATGGATCACGAGTTCGCCGTGACCGTGACCGCCGTGGGCATTTTCGATAATGGGGATGGTGGCATCTTTCTTGTACCCGATGGACACATAAAACAGAATGATGGCCGTCTGAAAAATATTCATGCCCACCAGTTTTTTGATCAGGTTGTTTTTGGCAATCATGGCATACAGACCGATCATCATCAGCACAATATAGAGCCAGTAATTGTATTTTGCCACGAGCAGCGTCAGAAAATCAGCCATAAGACTCCTTACAATCCTTCATCGTGCCTGCCTTCAGAGGCGATGTTGATATATATGACCGCCATGACCGCCATCACGGTGATACCGACACCGATTTCGACGCCCAGCATCCCCAGGGCTCTCACATGGCCGCTGTCCACGGGGAGGATCTTTGCCAGCATGCTGTAGTTGAGGAATTCGCCTCCCAGTGGCATGCATGCCAGACCGATGCCGAGGTAGACCAGTACCCCGAGCGCACACAAAAGCCCCAGGAGCTTCTCTTTGATCCGCTGGACTACCGTGCGCAAATTGTATGAAATGGCCAGCAGGATCAGGCTGGAACCGAAAACCACACCGCCCTGGAAGCCGCCGCCCGGGCTGAAATCGCCATGCGCGACCACGTAAAGGGCGTAGAGCTGGATAAAGGGAATCAGAATCCGGCATACGGTTTTGATGATCAGGTCGTACGGCACCCATTCCGTATCCATGTGTTCGAATTCTCTGCCTTTTAAAACAGGCGGGTTTTTTTTGTCCAGACAGATAATGATGCCGGTGGGGATATGCCGGTAGTACTGTTTTTTCCTGGATCTGTAATCTCTCAGCAAAAGCAGGCAGGCAAGACCGGCGCAGAAGATCACCGCGGTCTCGAACATGGTGTCATAGCCCCTGTAATCGGCAAGAACCGCGGTGACCAGATTGGGCACATCGGTTTCTTCGAGAGCTTTTTCGATATAGTGAACGGAGAGATGCGTATTGGCCGGTGACGAAGGATCTCCCCAGACCGGCAGATCAATGGTCGCCCAGAGCAGAAACCCGCCGCATGTGAAAACGATTAAAAGGGCCGCAATTGTCAATCTTTTGTCCTCCTGCTGGTTCTGAAGACTGCCGCCACAAAGAATACGGTGCTGACCCCGGCGCCCACGGAAGCTTCGGTAAAAGCCACATCCACTGCGCCCATGACCGCCCAGAGCAGACACATCATGAAGCTGTAGGCACCGAAGAGAATGGCGGTGCTGAGCAGATCCTTAACAGTTATGGCGCCCAGGGCGCAGAATATGGTAAACGTCAGTACGATCAGATCGATCTGCCAGTGCACGGTCTTATCTCCTTTTTTCTTTTGTCCAGTGTCTCAGTCCCGCCCTGATGCCGGCATCCACGATCGAATGGGTGGCGGTGGGGCTTGACAGAAAAACGAAGAAGACAATCAGAATGATTTTAAAACTGAGAAGGAGCGAGGCAACCGAAAAATGTTCGAGGTTGTAGAGAGCGAGCCCGAGTGCGGTCGCCATTATGGCCAGGGTGTCAAGTTTGCCGGCCGGGTGAAGCCGGCTGTAGAAATCCGGCATCCGGATGATGCCGACGGCACCGCCGGTAAAAAAGAACAATCCGAGAATGACAAAAATGATGACCACTGTATTCATTTCAACTCCGTTATTTCAACTCCTGTTTCATTTCAGCGTGGATTCCTCGTACAGTCCTTTCCGTTTGTGGAAATAGCGGGAAGCCGCCAGTACGGCAACAAAGTTTAAAAATGCATAGGCGAGCGCAATGTCCACAAACATATCCACCCGTCCGTAAATAAGACCGATAAGCAGCAAAAGGATAACGGTCTTGCTGCCGATGGCGTTCACGCCGATAAGCCTGTCCAGTACAGTGGGGCCGAAAATGGCCCTGTACAGGGAGAAAAACATTAAAAAGCACAGATAAATACTGACGTAAAGAAAGAAAGAGGTCATCTTGTTTCTCCAAACACATCTGCCACCTTTTCAAACATGACACCGGGCAGGGCCCGGGCCGATTTCCTGTCAATGGCGTATACTTTGAAAACCCCGTCACTGTCGGCGGTTACGGTAATCGTTCCCGGCGTGAGCGTAATGGAGTTGGCCATGGTGGTGATGGCGATATCTTTTCTCAGCGTGGTGTCAAACCGGATGATTTGCGGATCGATCAGTTCCTTCATGCGGGGATGAAAAACCAGGTATAACAGATGGAAATTCGCTTTTATTATCTGCAAGAGAAGCCAGGGCGTGTATTTCAGGAACTTAAGGCAGGTGGGGACATAGGTGAGATTGAAAGAAGAAAACAGCAGATCGTGAAAGAAGAATGCCACCAGGAAACTCGAGAGCACGCCGAAAAAGAGGAAAAGAGGCTCAAATTTGCCCGACAGCACCAGCCACAACCCGAACATCAGGACAAAAGTTAGAGCAAAGGGGATGAACCGGTTAAAAAAGGCGGATATGCTGCTGATTTTTTTCCCGTGAACACGTCTGTCCATGTCTTCTGCGCCGCTCAAAAAGTAATTCTCCCCGATTTATTTCTCCACACCGTACAATTTCCGAAACCTGTTCAATGCTTTTTTTAACCGTCCCTCTTTCTTGGCATCCGATCCGCCGTTTTCGGAACCGGCAACCATTTTTTCCTGCTCTTTCCTGTATTCATAGGCCGCCTGGATGGTCCGGGTCAGGGTATCCATGTCCACTGGCTTTGAAAGGAACTTGAATGCATTGTATTTTCCGCTTTCCAGGGCGTTTTCCACACTTCCGTAACCGGTGAGCACAATACAGGGAAGAAGCGGCTGCAGTTCCTTGAGCCTTTTCTGAACTTCAATGCCGTCAATCCCCGGCATTTTAAGGTCAACCACGGCCACGTCAAAATCCTCCCTGGAAGCGGCTTCCACACCCTCTTCCCCGGAAAAGGTGGTCCTGACGGTGAATCCGTCAAGGACGAGCCTTTTGGACAGGTATTTCAGGAAGGTCTGTTCATCATCGATAAATAGCAGTTTCATAAAAAGCCTTTAAAACAAACTGAAAACAACCGTTTCATTGGTTGATAAAAATCATAACGTTCTTGAGTATCAGAACTGTATGTGCAAGTCAATAAAAATCGGTCAAAAAAATTGTCTAAATAAAACAGGGGGTTCGGATTAAAACGCCATTTTCTCCTGCCGGCTTATCCGGCAACCGCCTTTGTTTCAGGCGGCACCAGAAACGTCGGAAAAGCGGATTTTTCGGCAATGGTTTTGGTGATACTGCCGGTCCATCTTTCCAGAAACGCGGCCTTTCCCGAAGATCCCAGAAATATCATGGAGGCCTGGTACTCCCGCGCCGCTTTCTCTATCTCTTTTACCGGTTCGCCGATATACACGTGCGGCCTGGCATCGATGCCGTGAGTTTCGAATTCACGGCAAAGCGCGTCAAGTCTCTTCCTCTCTTTTTTCCTGAGCATCTGGACGTCGTGGGTGGATGAGCCTTTCAGGTCCTTTTCATTTGCCACATGCACCACATTGAGTTCCCCCAGAACATTTTTAAGTCTTTTCAGATACTCCACCGTCCTGAGACTTGCCGGGGACCAGTTCGTGGCGAGAAGGGGTCTGCTGAACAGGTCTCCGGGCATCATATTTTCCGCTGTCGTATGCTTGAAGACAAGCACGGGCTTGGTCGCCCGGCGGATCAGCTCGGTTACATCGGACCGGGCGTACAGTTGTTCAAGCGGCCCTTTGTGGGAACGGCCGATAACGATGAGGTCGGCCGCCTCTTCCTGTTCGGTTTTGATGATCTGCGGTACAAGAGTGCCGACGTCGATATGGGCGCCCACTTCCATGCCCATTTCAAAAAGGTTTTCCGCCCAGTCGATAAACCGGATGTTGGCTGTTTCCTTCAGCCGGATCTCTTCATCCTTGAGGTAGCCGCTTCCCCTGTGCATCGCTATTTTGTCCCGTTCTATCACGTACAGGAAGACAATGTGTTCCAGGTCCGCTTTTCTGAGGGCCAGCAGAGAGGTGAGGGCATCAAAGCACAACCCTTCGAATTTGGTGACAAAAAGTATTTTTTTTATCTGCATATGGGGTGATTCTCCTTTGAACAGTTAAACAGTATAAAATCAGCTCAGCATTTTATTGACAGCCGCGGCCAGTTCTTCGGGCTCGACCGGTTTTTCGAGATAGATTTCGGGTTCCGGTACGTCGCCTCCCTGGAATTCGGCCAGTGTTTTCTGGGAGCGGAGGAAGGATTTGAGCGCGATACCGGTGAGCATGATGACCGGCAGATTTTTTAACGTGTCCGAGGTTTTCAGTTTGCGGTACAGACGGATACCGCTGCCTCTCGGCATCAGCACGTCCAGGATGACGAGGTTTGGATTTTTTTCCTCTATGAGTTCCATTCCTTCCACTCCGTCCCGCGCTTCCAGAGGGGTATAGCCGTTTTCTTCCAGGACCGTTACAACAAATGACCTCACATCAGGATCATCGTCAACCACAAGTACCTTCTCGTTCATAATGTATCCTCCTTGCTTTCTTCCCAAGCAGTTTCCTCAATCTTGACGCGTTTGTTCATAGGGCAGCCTGATCGTGAAAGTCGATCCCTCCCGGGCAGTGGATGTGAAATCAATCGTGCCCTTGTGTTCATTTATGACTTTGCCGGTAACCAGCAGTCCCAGGCCCGTTCCTTTCCCTCCCTTGGTGCTGTAAAAGGAGGTGAAAAGCTTTTCTTTTGTTTCACTGCTCATGCCGCAGCCGTTATCCGTCACTTCAAAACACAGCAGGCCGTTTTCATCAAAAAAGGTTCGGACATGAATTTGCCACTCTTTGGTGGTGTCCTCATCAAACCGGCAGGCGTCTATGGCATTGGAGACCAGGTTCAGAAGGGATCGGTGGATGGTCTGCGGGTCCATGGACAGCTCCTTTATCTCAGGCTCCAGGTCTTTCACGATTTCGATACCGTTCTCTTCGGCAACCGGCGCCATCAGTCCGATCACATCTTCCACCACCTCATTCGGCGCGCATTTCTGGTACTCGGGATATCCTTCTTTCACGTAAGTCAGCAGGTTCTGCACCAGATCGGAGACGCGCTCGATATTTTTTTTGATGGTATGCCAGCCGGTCCTGAGTTTTTCCGTATTGTTTTTTTCAAGCCCCACATCAACGACATAACTGCCGCCTTTCAGGCCGATGAGGATGTTTTTGATGTAGTGGGCCAGGCCGCTGACCGTCTGGCCGACAGCCGCCATTCTTTCAGACTGGACAAGCTCTTTTTCGAGTTTCTTGACATCCGTGAGGTCGTGGAAAAAAGCCACACTACCCACCATAACGCCGTTTTCATGCAGAATGCTCCCGGAGAAACGGACAGGGATATCGTCTCCGCTGCCGGAGGGAATCGCGGCTTCCTGCCAGGGCAGTGATTTGCCGGTTTCGTTCTCTTTTTCTGCCATTTTTTTAAGGGTGTCCACAATGTCAGGGGGAAACAGGTCGTCAATGGCCGTCTTGTCGATCATGTCGGCAGATTTTGTGCCGAATATCCGCCGGGCCTCGGGATTGAAAATCACGATTTTCCAGCTGCTGTCGGTCGCTACAATCGCATCATTGGAGTTCCGGATCAGCATCCGCTGGAAATTCGCCCGCCTGCGGATCTCTTCGGTGGCCGACTTGACTTTGTTTTCGAGATTTTCCGTATACTCTTTGAGTTTCTCTCTTATCTCGATTTTGGATTCGGCCCGTTCAAGTGCGATCGACAGGGCTTCATCCCGGACAGGCTTGTTGATAAAGTCTGAGGCCCCGTATTGAAGGGCGGTTATGGTGGAATCGATATCGCCGTGTCCGGTAATGATGATCACTTCCTTTTCCGGGTCGATTTTTTTCACCTGTTTCAATACTTCGAGGCCGTCTATGCCCGGCATTTTGATATCGGTCAGTACGATACCGGGACGCTCCTTTTTGAAAAGTGCCAGGCCCTCTTCCCCGCTGTAGGCGGGTATCGTCTTGTACCCGTCACTTTTAAGAGACATGGAGAGAAACTTCACGTTGGTTTCTTCATCGTCTATGACCAAAATCTTGTTTACCGCCACTTTTTCATCCTTTTGATAGTACTGGAAATTTGATGGTGAAAACCGATCCCTTGCCCTTTTCACTCTCGACGTCGATTGTCCCTTTGTAGTCGCTGATAATGCCGTAACTGATACTGTTTCCCAGGCCTGTTCCCTTGCCGGTCTCCTTGGTGGTGAAAAAAGGCTCGAACAGCTTTTCTTTCACTTCATCGGTCATCCCCACACCGGTGTCGGAAATCCTGGCCACGGCATACCCGTTTTCATTGAACGTTTCAATCCTGAGTTTTTTCTCGACCGCACCGGACGGGTTTTTTTCCGATTTCTCGTCCATTGCGTCGATGGCGTTGTTGACAAGGTTGATGAACACCTGTTCAAGCCGGTTGTGTTCCGCCTTGATCTCCTGAATCTCCGGATCGAGATCGAGTTCCACCTCGATATTGTGGACCGACAGCTGGTGCCCGAGGACTTTGAACACATCGTTTATGGGGTCGTTGATCTGTGTTTTTTTCAGATCCCGTTCGGACTGCCGTGCAAAATCCCTGACATGCTTTATAACCCCTGCGGCCCGTTCCACATTGGCCGTGATGTCGTTGGCCATCTCTTCGATATCCTCGCTGGAGATCGTCTGTCCTTTTTTGACCATTTTCAGAAACAGGTCCGCACAAATCTGGATCACGTTCAGCGGCTGGTTGATCTCATGGGCCATGCCCGCCGCCATGGTGCCCAGCGTGGCCATTTTCCCGGCCTGGATCAGCTGGGTTTCTTTTTCGATGCTTTCGGTGATATCAGTGGCGGATGCCAGCAGGACGTCCTTGTAGCTGTATATTGCATAGCAAACGTTGATGTTGACATAAATCGTCTTGCCGTCTTTTTTGTAGTGCCGCTTTTTGGAAAGCAGCTTTGATCTGTCTTTTGAAATTTCTTCAAGTCCCTGTGCAATGGTCTCATCCTCGCTGTCCCCGAGTTTCAGAAAAGATTTGCCCAGAAGCTCCTTTCTGGTGTAGCCGTAATTTTCCGCCACGCGGCTGTTGATGTCCAGAATTTCAAACGTTTCGGTATCGATGACAAATATCGGATTGGGATTGTTGTTAAAGAGCGAGCGGTACTTCTCCTCCGATTTTTTGTATTTTTCGTACAGAGAAGAGATTTCCCTGTTTTTGAGCTCCCGTTCTTTTTCGACCTTTTTGGTCTCGGTTTTGTCCCACAGGGTTTCGATGGCACCGATGATTTTTCCTTCCGGCGATTTGATGGGCGCAGCGGTGAAGTAAATCCATTTTCCGTTTTCTCCCAGGTGTTCAAAAAATTCCTCCGCTTCATAGGCGCCTTCAATCACGTCGGATTTCCGCCACAGATCCCCGTAATATTTGGAAACCTGACTTTCCGCCATTCCGCTCAGCACCACATCGGCCATGGTGGGCCGTTTTTCACTTCTGAAGGGACTCCACTGCCGGTCGGTGCCCACAATGCCGTAAGCGGGATAGCCGGTCAGTTTTTCACAGGCCCTGTTCCAGTGGGTCACGATGTGATCCTCGTTGATAATGAAAATCGGAATCATGCTGCCCTGGATAATCTGGGAAAGCTCTTTTTCACTTTCGAGAAGATCTTCCTCCGATTCCTGCAGATGCCGGGCTTTCTTTTCGACTATTTCCAGGACACGCGCGGAAAAGCTGTCAAACACCTCATCGACTTCCTTGCATTCGGGGGCGCTGGAGAGGATCCGGTTCCTGGCCATGGTTTTTACCGCTTCGAGCTGAAGATGATCCAGCAGCAGCATGGCGTTGAAATGATCCAGCACCGTCAGATTGTCCGGTATGGTGTTGTTGAGCGGGGTTTTTAAAACGCTGTTTTTGGAAAAATTCACGATAATGTCCAGGTCATGATAGGTGTAGATCTCCCGGTAGTCGGTTGTGGTGTACAGGCCCTTCTCTTCAGCAAAGACCATGCCGGGAGCATGGCTGTTCTTGTCCGCCACCGCCAGAATCAGGATGCCCCTGTTTTTAAAATTGTCTCCCAGCAGGATTTCAAGCAGTCGTTTGCAGTTTGCGTCCGCCCCGATAACGGCGATATTCGAGTTGTCGATTTGAAAATTCATTTTGTTTCCCGGTTGTGATGCATTGAATAAAATAGTCCTGAATTTAAGTATATTAAAAGAAAACCAGGGTGACAATCAAAAAGACCGGTATTAGAAATATCAGCGAATATTTGAAAATATACCCGAAGAAACTCGGCATCGGGGTCCTGGCTTCGATTGCAATGGATCTCACCATGAAGTTGGGGGCATTGCCGATATAGCTGAATGCCCCGAAGAACACGGCGCCGGTCGATATGGCCTTGAGATAGAGTGCATTTTCCGTCATCAGGAGCGGTACCGCTTGGGATTCGGCCATTCCGGCATAAAAACTGCCCAGCGCGGTGTTGAAGAATGTGAGATAGGTCGGGGCGTTGTCAAGAAAGGCCGAGAGAATGCCCGTCACCCAGAAGTAGTGGTACGGTTCTTTCACCGCCTCGATCAGGAACCCCAGCTCGCCTTGGGCACCCGCCTTGAGCAGGAGAAGGCAGGGGATCATGGTGATAAAGATGCCGATGAACAGATAGGCCACCTCGATAATGGGAAACCAGGTGAATTCATTCTCTTCTCTCAGCATTGCCGGTGTGGCCCACAGGGAGAACAGGCCCATGGTGATCAGAAGTCCGTCCCGGCCCCAGTCCTGAATGGATCTGTGAACCCCCAGGGTATTGATTTCTCCCAGATCCACGATGCCGCTGAAGAGAACGGATACCACAATACCGCCGAGAAACAGGAAGTTGTAGGTGCCGACAAGCTTCAGCGGCGTTTTTTCTTCCTCCTCGGGCGGCTTGACGCCCTCCTTTCTGTAAAAGTACGTGTCAAGGAGAAAGTACACCACGATCAGTATCCCCGCAGTGAGCAGCATATGCGGCAGTATGTTGAATGTCCAGAAAAAGGAGACACCGTGCAGAAATCCCAGGAACAGCGGCGGATCGCCGAGCGGGGTGAGCGACCCCCCGATGTTGGCCACAAGAAAGATAAAGAAAACCGCCATGAACGTTCGGCTTTTCCGGTAGTCGTTGGCGCGGAGAAAGGGACGGATCATCAGCATGGCCGCGCCGGTGGTGCCCATCCACGAGGCCAGAAACGTCCCGATGAGAATCATGCCGCTGTTGACCAGGGGCGTTCCCCTGAGGGTGCCTTTCAGCAGAATGCCTCCTGAGACGGTGAACAAAGACCACAACAGAATAATGAACGGCACATAGTCCGCCAGCAGGATGTGCAGTATTTCATGCATCGCGGTCCCTTTGTAGAAGTAGAGGAAGGGGAGGGCGAGGGAAAGCGCCCAGAAGGCGGACACCTTGCCGAAATGGTGATGCCAGAAACGATCGGCCACGAGCGGGATCAGGGCGATGGAAAGCAGCATGCCGGCAAAGGGGATACAGCTCCAGAGCGGGAGGAGAGCTCCCAGGTTCAAATGAGTCCCGCCGTGGTCTCCGGCCTGTTTTCCGCCGCCGTTGTGATCACCCGGCTGCGGTTCGGATAATTCGGAGTGACCTGTGATGTCCGCCTGGCCGGAGGTTGGCCTGGTATCGTGACTGGCAGCGATTGCGTAAGGTGAACATGAAAACAGAAAGAGTAAAACAGTGGTGATCAGTATCTGTTTATGTCGTTTCATTGCCGTGTTACCTCCTGTTGAGACCGGTATGTGTCCCACGCATTGTTTGTGTTGTTGCGGCAGGGGTGGAGCGCATGCTTGTTTTTCTGTTTTGTCTGACCCGGTTATGCCATATATAATTCTCTTTTCCGAATATGATAGCTGAATTATGAAGTCTTTTGCTTTTCTGCAGGGTACGGGGGAATGGTGGTCGGAGCGATTGGATTTGAACCAACGACCCCTAGCCCCCCATGCTAGTGCGCTACCAGACTGCGCCACGCTCCGAAACCATTTTTAAACGCCTTCATACCATCCTTTTCCATGCCTGTCAAGAAAGTATCGGGACAACGGATTTTCATCTTGACAATTTAACCGGAGGCTTTTATAAGTAGTGATTGTCAAGGTGCAGAAAGCTTAATAGGGAATCCCGTTGAAGTCGGGAGCGGTCCCGCCGCTGTAACCGGGAACGAAATCCGAAAACGCCACTGCCCGTCAAGAGGCGGGTCGGGAAGGTTGGGAGAGTAGGATGATCCGGGAGCCAGAAGACCTGCCTTGATGATGTTGCCGGTGTGATTTTGCGGAGCGACAAAATCCGGCAAAGGACGCTTTGGGGTATAGAAACTGGGTAACGCCCTTCAAGGTGACGCTTGAAGGGCGTTTTTTTATGGAGTTCGGACCTGGTGGACAGGATCCTGCAATGTTTCTTTGACCGATACAAGACAACTCCGTATGCATTGCTGCAAAACCGGGTGAAAAAAAACGGTTAGAAAGTGATCAAAGCACCGGCGTGTTTTGGATTATCAACCCTGAATAGAGAAAAGGAGTACGTCGTGAAAAAAAGTATTGCAGCTGCCGCAGTGGTTCTGCTGGTGTTTTTCACCTGTGGATCGGCCCTTGCGGGCCATCACGGGCATGAAAAGCAGAGCGTCAAAAAGGGAATTCTTTTGGTGGCTTTCGGTACAAGCGTGCCGGAAGCACAGAAGGCGTTCGACCACATCGGCAAAATGGTTAAAGAGGCGTTTCCGGACACGGATGTCAAATGGGCCTACACTTCCCATATCATCCGCCACAAGCTGGCCGCCGAAGGAAAAGAGATTCCCTCCCCGGAAGAGGCACTTGCGAAGATGATGGATCAGGGATACACCCACGTAGCGGTTCAGTCTCTCCATACCATCGGCGGACAGGAGTTTCATGAACTTTTGAAAAATGTCAAAGCGTTTGAAAACATGGCCGGGTCAATCCGGGAAATCCATGTGGGGTATCCTCTTTTGAGCACCCAGGCGGACATCGAGGCGGTGAGTGAGGCGATCATCGCCAACATCCCGGACGAGAGAGACAAGGATGAAGCGGTCGTTCTAATGGGTCACGGCACCCACCATCCTGCCAATGCCTTTTATGCGGCCCTGATGTTCAACCTTCAGCTCAAAGACCCCAATATTTTTGTGGGTACGGTGGAGGGCTGGCCCGAGATTGGCAAAATCCGGGGCATGCTGGAAGAGGATGATATTGAAACGGCGTACCTGATGCCGTTCATGTCCGTGGCCGGGGATCATGCAATGAATGATATGGCCGGAAGCGGAGACGATTCCTGGAAGTCGGTGCTCACGGACGTAGGAATCAAGTGCGTGCCGATTCTCAAGGGAACGGCCGAGTATGACAACATGGTATCGATCTGGGTGGACCACCTGAAGACGGCGATGGCCCATCTGGAAGAAAAGTAAAACAAAAGATCACCATGAAGGGCATGAGATTCATGAAGTTTTTTCTTCAGTTCCTTCATGCTCTTCATGGGTAAAATCGCGGTGTCATCCTCTAAAAAACATGAGATCGAACCGAAAACCGAAAAAGGTCCCCTGTAAATGAACCGCACTTCCCGGAATCCTTCCTGTCGATCCTTTGCCCTGATGACCTTTGTGCCAGCGGTTCTGCTTTTTCTGGTCATCGGAGTCTCCGCCGGCATGGGGTATCTTGAGATTCCGTTCGTCGATGTGTTGCGGATTATCGCAGCCCGGATCTTCGGGGCCGAGAAGATGATCAGCCAACTGGATCCCACCTGGGCCGTGGTGGTGGCCGAGGTGAGGCTGCCGCGAATCCTGGCGGCGGCAGTGGTAGGCGGCGGGCTTGCCGTGGCGGGAACGGTGTTCCAGGGAATTCTGCAGAATCCGCTGGCGGACCCGTACACCCTGGGTGTTTCTGCAGGAGCGGCATTCGGGGCGGCAGTGGCCCTTATCTTTGATATCGGCATTTTCGGTGCATACGGGGTGCCCGTGTTTGCCTTCTTCTTTGCCGTGGCCACCCTGTTTGTGGTGATTTTTCTGGCCGCCACAGGTAAGAACCCGGACCAGTTCTCCTCCAACAACCTGATCCTCTCCGGTATTATCGTGGCCGCCATCCTGTCGGCGGGGCTCAGCTTCATCAAATATCTGGCGGACGAGCAGGTGTCCGTGATTATCTTCTGGCTCATGGGCTCCTTTGCCGCCATGACCTGGACAAAGGTCATCCTGACGGCGTTTTTTGTGGGGGTTGGATTCTGCATCTGCCTGTTTTATGCAAGGGATCTCAATCTCATGGCGCTGGGCCGGAAGACCGCAGCCACGTCCGGGGTGGATACAAAAACGGTCACCCTGGTGCTGCTGGTGACCGCCTCCATGATCGCGGCCGCCTGTGTGTCGATTTCCGGGATTATCGGTTTCGTGGGGCTCCTGGTGCCGCACATGATGCGGGCATTCACCGGGCCGGACAACCGGCAGCTTATGCCGGTCTCGCTTCTTTCCGGGGCCGTACTCCTTTCCGGGGCGGACACCTTGACCCGTGCGGTCCTTCCCGGGGAGATCCCCATCGGCGTTCTCACCGCCCTGATCGGCGGGCCGTTTTTCTGCTGGATTTTCAGGAAGCGCCAGATGGCGGGGGTGGGGATGTAGCATGAGTTTTTCCCTGGTCAATCTCTGTTTTGCCTACGACGGACACCGGGTGATCGATGGGATGACGCTTTCCTTTGATCCGGGGAAAAGTTTCGGCATCATCGGTTCCAACGGCAGCGGAAAGAGCACGCTTCTGGATCTGATGGCCGGCCACCTTGCACCTGATTCGGGAACGGTGTTCCTAGGGGAGAATCCCCTATCCTTGTACAAAAGGAAAGCCCTGGCGTTGAAGATCGCCATGGTGCCGCAGATGTTTACCGTCAATTTTTCCTACACCGCACGGGAGGTGGTGATGATGGGCCGGTACCCCCATATCCCGAAGTTTTCCGCCCCCGGCGGAGAAGATATGGACATGGTGGAACGGGTCATGGAAAAAACCGGAACCGCTCCGTTCCGGGACCGGCTTGTCACTGAGGTGAGCGGGGGAGAACGCCAGCGGATTTTTTTTGCAAGGGCGCTTGCCCAGAACGCGGAAAACCTTCTCCTGGACGAAGCCACCGCCAGCCTGGACATCAACCATGCCGTTTCCATGATGAACATTGTGACCCGGGAGGTACGGGAGAAAGAAAAAACAGTGGTTTCCGTGTTCCAGGACATCAACCTGGCCGCCATGTACTGTGATGAACTCGTGTTTTTAAAACAGGGCCGGGTTGCGGCCAAGGGGCCTGTGGACGACGTGTTGACCGAACTCACTGTAAGCGAGGTGTTCGGCGTGTCCTGCCATGTGGCGTATCATCCCCATGCCGGCGCCCGGCAGGTGGTGTATCGAAAGGAGCCCGTGTGAAACACGGGCTGTGGGGATATGTACGGCCGGCCTTGGCCTTTGCCGCCTTTCTCCTGGTTTGCGGCGGGATGATTTCCGGTCATGAGGCAGCTGCGTCAGCCGGGAAAAAGTCCGCGGATGCCGGGACTCAGGGACAAAGCAAAACAGATCGTGCGGGCAGTCCCGTCACCGTGACGGATGATGCCGGTAAAACCGTGACCGTGAAAACGCCGTTCAAACGGATCATCTCCCTTTACGGTGCCCACACGGAAAATCTTTTTTCCCTGGGGCTTGACCACGAGATCATCGGGGTGTCCAAAAACGACCATTACCCGGAACAGGTAAAGTCAAAGCAGCGGTTTTCCTACCATGACGGCCCGGAAAAATTTCTGGCGGCAAAGCCGGACCTGGTCCTGATCCGGCCCATGATCGCAAGGGGATACGGCCTCCTTGTCCGGCAGCTGGAACGAAATGGAATCGCGGTGCTCTCCTTTCAGCCGAACCGTATCCCACAGATGCTGGCGTATTGGGAAAAGCTGGGACACCTGACCGGTAAAACTCAACAGGCGAACCGGATGAAGGAGGTGTTTCAAAACGGTTTGGCCCGGTTTTCAGAACTCACCCGTGATATCAGGGAGAAAAAACAGGTCTATTTCGAGGCCATCCATTCGAAGATGAAGACGTTCACCCCGGGCAGCATGCCCGTATTCGTTCTCAAGACGGCGGGAGGCGTCAACATCGCGGAAGATGCAGAGCAGGTAAGGAATACCAATATCGCCTATTACGGAAAAGAGCGATTGCTGTCCAAGGCCGAGAACATTGATGTGTATCTCGCCCAGACCGGCGTGATGAACCGGGTGACAAAGGAGGAAATCATGAACGAGCCCGGCTTTCACATCATCAAGGCAATAAAGGAAAAAGAGGTCTATCTGGTCGGGGAAACCATCGTGTCCAGGCCGACCCTGAGACTTTTAAAGGGAATTTACAGGGTGGGACGGGTCCTGTATTCGGACCGGTTTGACTGAAAAGCGGAAACGTTTGCCCAAGACGCAATCCGGGCGGGGACGGGAAGGTGATATGAAAGGGATCGTGGTGGCGGCCGCTTCGAGCGGCAGCGGGAAAACGACTGTAACGCTGGGGCTTTTGGCGGCGCTCAAGCGATGGGGATTGACCATTGCCTCTTTCAAGGTGGGGCCGGACTTCATCGACCCGGGCCATCATACCCGGATCACCGGCCGCGTCAGCCGGAACCTGGACGGATGGATGCTGTCTGAATCCTACAACCGCGCATGCCTTGAAGCGTCCGTCCGGGGGGCGGATATGGTGGTGATCGAAGGGGTGATGGGGCTGTATGACGGGTACGACGGAAAGACCGAGGCCGGTTCCACCGCCCAGATGGCCAAGTGGACGGACTTTCCCGTGCTGCTTGTGGTCAACGCCAGAAGTATGGCAAGAAGTTCGGCTGCCGTGGTCAAGGGATTCGAGCTATTTGACCCGGATCTCGCCTTTGCAGGTGTCCTCTTTAATCACGTGGGAAGTGACGTACACCTTTCCTATCTCACTCAAGCAATGGAAGGTCATGTGGCCATGCCGTGCCTCGGGGGCCTGCCGAGGCAGAAGAATCTTGCCATGCCCGAACGCCATCTCGGCCTTGTGACTGCAGAGGAGCACGTGCTTTCCGGGGAGACCGAAGAACAGCTTGCCGACTTGATCGAGGCGCATGTCAACCTGGGCGACCTGATCGAAAATCTGCCGGAACGGCCGTTTCCAAAACCGGAAGACCCATTGCGGTTCCCGGTGCCGAAGGCAAAACCGGCCGCCGGAAGAGAAGTGACCATCGGCGTGGCAAGGGACAAGGCGTTCTGTTTTTACTACACGGACAACCTGGACATCTTGGAAGCCTTCGGCGCCCGGATTGAATTTTTTTCCCCGCTCGAGGATACCCTGCTTCCGCAAGGTGTCGACGGCCTGTATTTCGGGGGGGGTTACCCGGAACTCTTTGCAGGGAAACTTTCGGAAAATACCGCTCTCCTGAAAACGATAAGGGAGAAAAGCATCGCCGGCATGCCCGTGTACGGGGAGTGCGGTGGGTTCATGTATCTTTGCGAAACCCTGACGGACCCGGAGGGCGGGACCTGGCCCATGACCGGGTGCCTGCCGCTTGCCACACGTATGACGGATGGACTGCGGTCGCTTGGCTACCGGGAGGCGATTCTTACAACCGATACCATCATCGGGCCCGAGGGCACTGCCATCCGGGGACATGAGTTCCACTATTCCGAACTCGCCGAACCGGCACAAACAAACCTGCGGACGGTGTACCGGATATCCGCGCGAAACGGAAAGGCAGTGAAGGAAGAAGGATTTGCGGTCCGCAACACGCTCGGCAGTTACCTGCACCTTCATTTGGGAAGCTGCGTACAGGCGGGGCTGCATTTTGTGAGTGTGTGCAGACAATACAGAGGAAAGGAGGCAAGTTTATGAAGGGAAATGAAATCGAGGCGCAAAGTTTTTATATCATCGAAGACGAAGCCGGGGACCATGGAATAGAGGAGCGGCACTGGCCCATCGTCAGGCGGATGATCCATACATCGGCTGATTTCGAATATATCCGCACCGCACGGTTTCATCCGGATGCGGTGGAAAACGGAATCCGGGCCCTCGGAAACGGAGAGACGATCATAACGGACACGGCCATGGCCATGGCCGGCATCCGGAAACAAGCGGCAGAAACGTACGGCTGCCGGGCGGAATGCCTCATCAGCCGGCCGGATGTGGTCCAAACGGCCCGGGACAAGGACTTGACCCGGGCGGAGGCGGCCGTGG
>CAYZHB010000016.1:0-34498 GCA_964478245.1 uncultured Desulfobacterales bacterium
ACGCTTGCGTGTTTTTGTTTTGTATGCGAATGCATACACTCCAAGCCACCCGCTTCGCGGGTGGTCGTTGACTTTTGTTTACTATCTATCGTGTCAATCGGATTATAATAAACAGCGCTTATTCCGCTTCTTCTTTCGTTTCTTTCTTCTCGCTCTTCAATTCATTGAGCTCTTTTTCCAGCTCCGCAATCCTTTCTTTGTCATCTTTATCCTGTTTCGCAGCAGGTTCTTCTTCGCCCTCGTCTTTTTTCCAGCTGTCTTTCAGTTCATCAAATCCAAGGTAAAGAGCCAGACCGCCTCCCAAGAGAAGCATCGGGGGAATTGCACCCGCCAGCAGCTGAAGAAACTGTCCAAACCAAACAGCAATGCCGACAACTCCGAGAATAACAGCAACGGCGCCGCCAATCAATGTTTTCATAATTGAATCCTCCTTAAAAAGCTTGTTTCTCAATCACTTTATCTTAAAACTAAAGCGTGTCTGTCATATAAAAATACTGCTTTTGTATAATGTATAAGGTAGCAAATTAGCATACCGGCAGACATAAAACAAGCCGAAAATTACCCGGACGGTTATTATTTTATTGGCACCGCATTTATCATATTGTCATTTCAACAAACCTCTGATACTCTTTTTACTTGTTATGAACGCAGATGGGTACGAATGGAAGTTGGAAACAAGGCCATATAGATGAAAACAGTCTCCGATATCAGCGGCAGAATCGAAACCGTGCGCCGGAAAATCCGTCAATCAATTGATTATGTCCTTGGCGGGTCCTATGATTACTATACCTGTTTATACCCGGGAAACACCGGTATTATTTCCGGGTTTATAATAAAAAAAATCATGACACGGATCAAACTTGACCGCAAGGATAAAAATAAGCTGAACACGTTAAATGAAAAGGGAATCGTGGTATACGCCGCCAAACGTAAAACCCTGTTTGATTTTCTTTTCTTCCACACGGTAATGCGGGAAAAAGGCCTGCCCTATCCTGAAATCGGATTCGATTACCGGTTCATCCTGCTGCAGCCTCTGAAAAGGGTTTTCAGAACCCTGATTGTCACCCTGGATCATTTTTTTCATCACTTCAAGGGCAAAAATCCGTACAAAACCGGCTACATTGAAAAAGAGCTGATGAAGGGACGCGCGGCACTACTCTTCCTCATACAGAGAAAAGCCTTTTACAGAAGATTCGTCAAATCATCGCCCGACCCTTTGCATCACCTGATCACGCTTCAGCGGAAGCTCACGTATCCCGTTTTAATCGTGCCCGAGGCTGTGGTATTCGGGACCAAACCGACCGGGAAGGAAGAGCCGGGCTTTTTCGACATCATACTCGGCACCTCCGAAAGACCGGGCATCATAAAACGTTTTCTGATGCTGCTGCGGAATCCCGGCAAAATCAGTGTGGAAATTTCAGAGCCGGTGAATTTGAAAGAATTTCTTGAAAATTATGAGATAAGCCGGCTGGACACCGAATTCCAGACCCACAAGCTCAGAAGCTATCTTGTGGATATCATCAACAGGCAGCGCAGAAGTGTCACAGGCCCGGATATCAAATCGAGAGAAGAGGTGACCGAAGATATCCTGACCGACCGGTCCCTTCGCGAATACCTGGCCGACTATGCGTCAAGAAACGACCAATCCCTGATGCAGACGCATAAAAAAGCGGCAAACTACATCAGAGAGATCGCCTCCAATTATAACCTGAGGGCGATTCAGCTGGCGGACCTCCTGTTGACATGGGTCATTAAAAACATGTTTGACGGACTGGTGGTGGACCAGGCCGGCCTGGACAAGGTAAAGGAAAAATCCAAACAGGGGCCTCTAATTCTTATTCCCTGCCACAAAAGTCACCTGGACTATCTTTTGATTCCGTATATCATGTATAAAAACAAGATGCCCACCCCCCGGATAGCGGCGGGGAAAAATCTCTCTTTCTGGCCGCTGGGACCCATTTTCAGAGTATCCGGCGCGTTTTTTCTCAGAAGAACTTTCAGGGGGGCGGAGCTTTATTCCAAAATTTTCAATGCCTATATACAGAAACTGCTGTATGAGGGGTTCAATATCAAGATATTTATCGAGGGGTCCAGAAGCCGGTCCGGCAAGCTGCTGTCACCGAAGCTGGGACTTTTGTCCATGATCTTTCAGGCGTATGCCAAAAACGTTTGCGACAACCTTTTTTTTGTTCCTGTCTACATCGGGTATGACAGGGTTATCGAGGAAGATGCCTATTTACGGGAACTTGAAGGCGGAAGCAAAAGCCCGGAAAATTTGGGCCAGCTGCTCAAGGCCAGAAAATTCCTTAAAAAGAAATACGGCAAAGTTTACATAAACTTCCACGAACCGATCAGCCTCAAGGATTATATGCAGGAGAAGGGAGTCACCCGGTTGCGCGCGGGAACCGATGAGTACCGGGATATGGTAAAACAGATGGGATACAAGCTTATCAATTCGATCAGTTCCATCTCCGTGGTCACGCCCTACGGTATTATGGCAAGCGCCATATTAAACTGCTACAGCAACCGGTTCGCCAAAAAGGAACTGGTGCAGAGAACCCGGACGTACATGAATTTTCTGACCTTTTTCAACGTGGAGATGGCGGATACCCTGACCGTGGATCCGGATAGTTCTCTGGATTACGTGATCAACGTGTTTCTTTCAAGGAATTTCATTGAACTGGCGGATGAAGATGAAAAAGAACTCAGTGACACCACCTATTTAATCGTAAAAGACAACAAAAGACCGATCCTTGACTACTACAAGAACAACGCCATCTACTTTTTCATACCGGCCGCCTACACAGCAGCCGCCATAATCGAACAGGACAGGATACAGTTTGTCCCTCAGGACCTGGTGGCGCGGTACCGTTTTTTTGAACACCTTTTTATCGATGAATTTTCATTTGATGAGAACACGTCGAGTTTCCAGCATATCGAAAACTGCTTCAGGGCCTTTATGGAGGAAGGCATCATCGTACCTGACAAGAACAGCCCGGATGCGTACAATTTGACCTCTTCGGGACTGAAAAAGCTCAAACACTTCTCCTCTTTCCTGCTGCCTTTCCTGGAGTCTTTTAAAATTGTATTATACTACTTTAAAAAGACCGGGCAAAACAAACTCGACGGAAAAGACCGGATTAAAAAGGTCCAGTCCATCGGCGCCCGGATGTACAAGCGGCGGAACGTCGCACTGAAGGAGTCACTGTCGAAAATCAACCTGACCAACACCGTCAATTTCTGCCTGGAAAACGGGATTGAAGGCCGGGAAGATATGGAAAAAATCGATTATTACAACGAGGCGGTTGAAAAATTTCTGCTGCTGCTGACCGCCTGACCCATGAACGCACTGATTCTCTCTGCAGGGTTCGGAACCCGGCTTCTGCCTTACACCGATTATGTGCCGAAACCGCTTTTTCCCCTCGGCGGGAAGCCGGTCATTCACAGGGTAATCGAAAAGCTTTCAGATGCCGGCATAAGCCGGATCGTTATCAATACCCATCATCTGCACGGGCAGGTTGAACGGTATATCAGAGAAACCCCCTTTTCAATACCGGTCGACCCCCTTTACGAGCCGGACATCCTCGGTACCGGCGGCGCCGTAAAAAACGCAGCGCCCTTTCTCAAAGACGACCTCTCTGTCATTGTCAACTGCGATATCGTGTTCGATCTCGATTTTGAGAACCTGGTCGGGTTCCATAAGGCCGGTGACTGGCTTTCAACACTGGTGGTCCACCAATATCAGCGATTCAACAAGATCGCGCTCGATGCCGGCAATTTCATCAAAAGTTTTGACGCGGAAAACGGCGGTTTTGCATTTACCGGCATTCATGTCGTCTCCCCCGGGCTGTTTGACCTCATGGGAGACAAAAAGACCTTCAGCATTATCCGGCTTTACGAACGGCTCATCCAAAACGGACACAAAATAAAGGCGTACGTGCCGCAGCAGATGGCCTGGCTGGATATGGGGACACTTGACGACTACAGATCGGCATGCCTTGCATTTCTGGCGCATCCGGACCGGACGGAAACCGCGCGTATCCTACGGCAGACAGGTATTGAAAAGCTTGACGGAGACGCCTCCGACAGGAGGTGGTTCCGTGTCCATACCGCCGGCGGGACCCGCATTGCCTCGGACCACGGCATTCAAATCCCGGAAAAAAGCAGCGCGTTTCAATCGTTTGTAAAAATCGGCCGCCATTTGTATGAGAAAGGCATACCGGTGCCGGCAATTTTAAACCATGACACGTTCGCCGGCATTGTCATGCTGTCGGATCTGGGGGATACCCACCTGGAACGCAAGGCGACGCAGTCAAAAAGTGAAAAAGAGCGGCGGAACTGGTATAAAAAAGCGTGTGACAACCTTCTTTGCTTTGCCATAAAAGGAATAGAGGGATTCAGACCGGAGTGGGCATGTGAAACCGCTTCATATTCACACTGGCTTGTCCTTGAAAAAGAGTGCCGCTATTTTATGGCGGCCTTTATACAAAAATACCGGGGGAGCGACGAGGTCTTTGACACATTTGCCGGCGAATTTGAATTCATCGCAAAAACCGCCGTTGATTCCTGTTTCAAAGGTCTGATGCACCGGGACATGCAGTCACGGAATATAATGGTCAGAAACAGCGGCCTTTTTTTCATCGATTTTCAATCGGCAAGAAAAGGCCCGGTGGAATACGACCTCGCCTCCCTGCTGATCGATCCGTATGTGAATCTGGATCCGCAGACGGAAAAGGTGCTGGCCGACTATTTTTTTGAACAGCTTTCCGGCTGCCGGAATGCGGACAGGGAAAAATTCGATGCGTGCTACCGCTACTGCCGGGTGACCAGAAGCCTTCAGATACTGGGCGCTTTCAGTTTTCTAACGGTGCAGAAAAAAAAGAGGCAGTTTGAAACGTATATCCCGATTGCAACCGATAATTTAAAACGGTATATTGCGGATATTGATACCGGCAGCATACCACGCCTGTTCAATCTTGTAAAAAACTTATAGGAGGCCTCATGTCTCAAACCCCCCTCATGATTAACGGGATACCCGGCAAAGTGGCCACGGCCATTGCCGGGCATGTCATGGATGATGACAGATTCCGTCTCCTGCCGTACAGCCTTACAGGCCCGGAAACAGAGGCGGAAAACATAAAACTGAAAGAGCGGGAGATCGGATTGATCAAACCGGATGAAAGGGATGCCGAAATCGGGGAAATCACATCGGGGCCGGGCCGTATATTCGTCATCGACTTTACCCATCCCACCGCTGTCAATTCAAACGCGGCCTTTTATATCGAAAACCGTCTCCCTTTTGTCATGGGCACCACCGGCGGAGACCGGGAAAAACTTGAAGCCGACATCAACAGCGGCACCATGCCCGCGGTAGTGGCACCGAACATGGCCAAACAGATTGTGGGGTTCCAGGCGATGATGGCATACGCGGCGGAAAACTTCCCCGATCTTTTCAACGGGTTCTCTCTTGAAATCAAAGAGAGCCACCAGAAAGGCAAAGCCGACACAAGCGGCACGGCCAAAGCCATGGTGCGGTATTTCAACCGGCTCGGCATCGACTTCTCCGAGGACCAGATCGAGAAAGAACGGGACCCGCAGGTGCAGTTGACCGAATGGGGGGTACCGGAAGACCATCTTCAAGGTCACGGCTTTCACACCTATACCCTCAGATCACCGGACGGCAACTGTATGTTCAGATTCGAGCACAATATCTGCGGCCGGGAAATTTATGTACACGGCGCCATTGACGCCGTGTTTTTTCTCAAAAAAAAGCTGGAAAGCCCCGACAGGAAGGAGAAAAACTGTTTTTCCATGATTGACGTCCTCAAAAACAGGTGAAACACCGCCCATGAACACGTATGTTAAAATTATCCTGATCCTCGCCGGACTGGCATATCTGATCAGTCCGTTCGATCTCATTCCCGACCTCTTTATTCCGTATCTCGGGTGGATCGATGACACTTTCATCATTGCCGCCATTATCTACCTTCTGAAATTCGGCCGGCTGCCCAACTTTCTCAGAAAAAAAGGGCCCAAACAGTCTTTTAAGAGCGGCAACACCGGCTTTAAAACAAACAGCGGCTCATACACCCGGAGCGATTTCTTCAGCGGCAACAGATATGCCGGCCGGGAAAGCGGCGCCGGTCAGTCGTCGGACGCCTCGGGAAACAGAAGAACCGATGAAGAAAAGCGGGAAAAAGATCCATACGTGATACTCGGCGTCAGCCGTAATGCAACAAAAGAAGAAATCCAGGCCGCCTACAAGAAAAAGGTGAAACAGTATCACCCGGACAGGGTCTCTCATCTCGGAGAGGAGCTGCAGCGGCTTGCCAACCAGAAATTCGTGGAAATAAAAGAGGCCTATGACACGCTGATCAAAAGGGTATGAAGAGCGAGGAGCCACGGTGAATTTGCCCTGTTGAAGGACCGGTGACCATTGACGGATTACATCACAATTCGCGGGAAGAAAATTGAAATCGCCCGGTACGGTCCTGATCCCCCGGCGGCGCCCACCCTGGTGTTTCTGCACGAAGGACTGGGATGTGCGGCCCTGTGGAGAGATTTCCCGGCAACACTTTCGGACAAAACGGGCTGCGGGGCACTGGTATACTCAAGATTCGGCTACGGCGGTTCAAACCCGTGCCGGCTCCCCCGGCAGATCGACTTCATGCACACGGAAGCGCTTGACATCCTGCCCCGGATCATAGAAAAGACAGGTGTAAGGGAGTTTTTACTTGTCGGCCACTCCGACGGCGGGTCCATCGCGCTGATTTTTGCCGGCGGCGTGCAGCCCCCCGGTCTGAAAGGCGTCATTACCGAAGCGGCCCACGTTTTCTGTGAAAAAAAGACCACCGACGCCATTGAGGAAGCAAAAAAAGCCTATGACTCCGGCACTTTAAAAGAGAAACTTCGCAAATATCACGGAGACAATACCGAGTGCGCCTTCAGGGGATGGAACGACGTGTGGCTTCACCCGGATTTCATGCACTGGCAGATTGAAAACTACCTGCCCGGTATAACGGTCCCCCTTCTTTTAATCCAGGGAACGGATGATCCGTACGGCTCTTTTGACCAGATCCGCATCATCGATGAGAAAACAGCCTGTCCCAAAGAGATCTTTATGGTCCCGTCATGCGGCCACGCCCCGCACAGCGAAAAAACCGGCCCGGTGCTTGAAAAAATGGCCGCATTTGTCCGGTCGGTTATCTGACGTCACCTTCCGTCCCGCCTGCTCTTGCCGGGGGAGAGACCGGTCATATGGTAAAACGTCCTGCCGGCGGCATATCCCCTTTCAAATTTCGCGTTCAAAAAGGAAAAGGAGAGCATCTTAAGCCAGAAACGGGGAGTTCTGTAGAACAGTTTCGAGGCGATATTGTAAAGTTTGAGGTCTTTTTTGATATCGGAAATCAGGTGCCCGTACAACTTCTTTTCGGACGCGTTCAGTGACGGCGCGCGTATTATTGCCGCTGCCGCGGCCTGTCCGCTCTTTACTGCGTTGTATAGGCCCTCGCCAAGCAGGGGTTCGGTAAATCCCGCCGCATCCCCTACCAGAAAGACCGCATCGGAAACCGGGGTATAATGCCACCCGCCCGATGAAACCGCCCCGCCCCGGACGGATTGCAGCCCGGTCCGTCCGAACCTGTGCGCTGCCCACTCGTACAGGTACCGCTTTTTAAAGGTTTTTTGATTTAAAACGGCCACCCCGATGTTCAAATGGGTATCCCTTGGGAAAACCCAGTTGTAGCCGCTGCCGTCTTTCTGAAACGCGAATTCCATATCAAACCTTTCGCCCGGCTCACGGGGGATCTCGGCCTGGACGGCCCAGCCCCTGCAAAGCTTGGGAAGGCGTGTCGTCAATCTTCTCACGATACTGTTGGCCCCGTCCGCACCGATCAGATACCGGGCCCGGATCCGGTTTTCGTCTGTCTGTATCTCAACCCCGGCGCCGTTCAGAGAGACAGCCTCTATTTTGTTGACAACCCGGAACTGTCCGCCCTTTGCCATGACTTTTTTAAGGGAGAAATCATCCATCTCCTCCCGTTTCACCATATAACAGAGATCTCTGCCGCCGCCGATGAAAAAAGAGTCGCCGCCGGGTCTGGTCACCTTCACCCGGCGGCAGGTTTCCCTGACAACCGGTGATATATCGTACCGGAGCGCATGGACGGTTTTGGGGGTCAAACCGCCGGCACAGGCCTTGGGTCTCGGGAACTCGGTCCTGTCCATGATGAGCACACTGCGGCCGGCCGCCAGCAGATCATAGGCGGCAGCCGTTCCCGCCGGTCCCGCTCCCACTATGGCCACATCGATCATCGTTCCGATCTCCCCGAAGCAGACTACCGCTTCTCTTTTCCGTCTTTGCCCGATTTTTCCGTTGGTACATGCATGCCGAACGCCAGCATCATCTGGTTTCTGTCCTCCATCTGCAGGCAGGCCTCCAGGCCGGGGGCGTCCATATTGATGTTGATCGCCTCCTTGGTCATCCGGAGCCCCATGGGATTTTTGCCGGTCATCACCTCTGCCGTTTCCGAAGCCGTGTCAATCAGCTTCTCTTTCGGCACCACCCGGCTTGCAAATCCCAGGTTGACCGCTTCTTCAGACGACATCCAGCTGCCTGTCAGAAGAAACTCATTGGCCCGGCCCGCCCCGATAAGCCGGGGCAGAAAATAGGAAGCGGCCATATCGGCCCCGCCCAGCCCGATGTTTATATAGGCCGCGCTGAACCTGGCGTCCGGTGAAAGGACCCGGATATCCGACGCCATGGCAAGAGAGAACCCAATACCGGCGGCGGCCCCGTGCACACAAGCAATCACGGGCTGTGGAATCCGTCTCAATCCCAGCATCATCCGTGAAAGCCTCACCTGGGCATTATACGCATCAAGAGGCTGCATGGCAAAAATCTCCGGGCCGAAGGTTTTCATGTCCAGCCCGGCGCTGAACCCTTTTGCGTCCCCGCCGTGAAGGATGAGAACGGAAACGCTCTCATCGTACATCCGGTCTGCCAGGAACCGTTCAAATGCGGTCAGCATTTCCCTGTCAAATGCGTTATACGCCTCGGGCCTGTTCAGGGTCAGGTACCCCACCTGCCCCTTCTTTTCAAAAAGCAACCGCTCCATATGTCGTTTCTCCCTGTTTCTCAATTTTTTCCGTTTCTGTTTTACCTTCCTTTCATATGTACCCCCAAACCGCGTATTTTTCAAGGTTGCCGCCGAGCCGGGCAGGGCAAATTCATTCTACGGGTCACCTCTGGACAGGCAGGCGGCGGAAATTAAAGCCATTGACAAAAAAACGAAATCTGGTTAAAAGCAGGTTAAAAAACCAACTACCAAGGATGGCGATTGACTTCGATTGCAGAAATACTCACGCTCCTGCTTATTCTCATATGCATCCTGATCCTCCCCCGGATGTTCCGACAGGAAAAACAGGCGCAGAAAAATAAGCTGGAACCCCGGAATTTTTCAGTTTATATGCGTTTGGGAATTGTGGCCTCAATCCTTCTGCCGGTGATTTCAGCCCTTGTAATCAAACCGTGGAAAGAGGATATCATCCTGTTCGTCGCCGTCGGTCTTCTGCCGATAGCCGCGGGCTGGGGTATCATGTGGACCGTTTCAGGATTGAAAAAAAAATAGTCAGTCCGTGTCCAGCCAATACCGGGTCCAGGGGCATCCGTTCCTGTAAGGGTAATTGAGGAGTTCCGTTGCGATGATGGAAAAATTCTCCTCCCGCGTGACAAAGCAATAGACTTTCTTTTTGTCGTAAAGCTCTTTAACGCCGACTGCCGCATACAGTTTCACGTACCTGTCTTTTACCCAGCAGTCTGCCGAACCGGTCACAATAGACAGATCGCCCTCTTTTTTCACATCATAAAGGTGGATGGCGGCGACGGTGAATGACTGGCCGTTCATGTATTTTTCGGCCTCTTTACCGGTAAGTTCACACCGGACAAAATTTTTGAACGCGTGCTCGACGCCCCTGAATTCGAACTCATCGGAAAATACGGGAAGGACGGACAGCAGGACAAAAAGCACCCCAACCATGCATAAAGCAAACCGTCTCATTTTCATCAGGTCACACTTTCTGATTCAGAATCTGGTTAATGATGCGGCTCAAGTCTTTAAGTAAGACCGGCTTGACCATCACCCGGCCGACGCCTGAAAACCTGCCGGCAAGTTTGCTGGAAAGCTCGGGATTGTTATACCCGCTGCCGATAATAACAGGCGTTCGGGGAGAGATTTTCACAATCTCCTGCACAAATGCATCCCCGCTCATCCCCTGGATATGGTAGTCCGTTATCACCATACTGAAGCGCTCCGGCTGCGCCCTGAAAAGCTGCAGTGCAGACCGGCCGTTCTCCATCACCTCTGCCGGATACCCCATCTGGTTTATGATCTGCCGGAGCAGTTCCCGTCTGTCCGCATTCGTATCCACCACAAGGATATTCCCGCTGCCGGCAACTTCCCTGACCGCCTGTTTTGATGCGGAAAACTGCCACGCCTTTTCCGAAACAGGATGGATCCGGCTCACGTCAATTTCGAACGCCTTGGAAGAGGCGAAGTCGGCGCTCTCTTCATCCGGCACCCGGACAATGAACCGGCTGTTATCGGCCATGTACTCCCTGAGCCATATCCGGTACCGGTAATCCGTTCCCTTTAATATCAACAGCTTCCTCCCGGCTTCCGAATCGATCTGCAGGGTATGATAAATTTGGGGGGCATGCTCTGTGGAAGTCGGTTCTTCCTTGTAGTTTTCATCCAGCAGATTCACAACATAGTCTTTTGCGGCGCCGGGGACCGGCACCAGCAGCAGAAGCATTACAAGCGATACGGGTAAAAGCAGTATGTGCCGCATATGGATTTCGTCTGCCTCCTCCACAGAATTCCGTGTCCATTACAACGTCTCTCTAACCGGCTATCGGCATTTTACCGGGTTTTCTTTAAAAATTCTCAGGCGCTCTGACCGTCAGTCCAGTAGGTGGGCTTCGGTTTTGAATCGTCTGGTAATCATCTCGATAATCTCCTCGGCGCTGGTCTCGATGGGTTTGTTGCTCACATCGACCATGGAGTACCCTTTGGAGACAAAATAACGCCTTGCCTGGGCGATTTCATACTCAACCCCCTCTCTGGAGATATAGGCGTGGAGATCATCCGTACCAAGCCCGTTCTTTCGCATTTTTCTGTGCGCAATCAGCTGATCGTAATTGATATGCAGCGCATAAATCCGCCGCCGGTCTGTCTGATTCAGCATATCCGGCATGGGAACGGCCGGCACATAAGGGACATTGGCAACCTTCCATCCGAGTACGGCCATATACATCGACAGAGGCGTCTTGCCGGCTCTTGACAGGCCCACCAGGACAATTTCAGCATTGGGCAGATTCTGGGGATTCATACCGTCATCCTGCGCAAGGGCAAACTCGATTGCCGACACCTGGGCCAGATTGACATGGTGAATGGTCCTGTAAAGACCCGGTTTTTCAATGGGATTTGTATCGAGAAAGGCTTCAATTTTCGACAGCACCGGTCCCATAAGGTCGATGGTGACGATACGCTTCTCGATGCCTTTCCGGGTAATATACTGCCGCAGATCGGATTTGACCAGGGTGTGTACGATAAGACTTTCGGAATCCCGCGCCTTTTCAACCAGATCGTCAATCTGATCCGATGACCGGATATGGGGAACTTTCACGATCGTGATATCGTTTTCCGGAAACTGCACAAGGGCGCTTTTCACGAGATGGTGTGCATTGATTCCCTCGCCGCAGGAAGCGATGTATATCATGTGGAATTTTTTGCCGTCCCTTTTTTCTATCATACAAAATCCTTTATTGGGTTGTTTTCAAACCGGGACCTATGCCCCGGTTACAACCGTCAACGATTGAAACACTTGCTTGTTTTTGTTTTGTATACATTCGCATCTCTCCAGGCCACCCGCTTCGCGGGTGGCCGTTGACTTTTACCCGACAGTATTATAATATCGGCATATCCAGAGCCGCTGTCAGCGGTCAGCTGACAGCACTACCGGGTCAAACTTTTTCAATAGTATAATATGACGTCCGATTCGTCAATTCCGGAGGAAAAAATGGCAGACAAGCGGTATAAGGACAAACACAAAAACGTACAGGAGGACAGGGACGTTCAGGCCGCATTGCAAAAACATGCGGATAACGGAAAAATCTCCTGCGCCATGGTTCACAGGGTGGCAAAGAACCTTGATGTACCACCTGAAGAGGCCGGGAAACAGGCGGATCTGATCGATTTGAAGTTCCACCAGTGTCAAGTGGGTCTTTTTGGATGGGAACCGGACTGGAAGATACTGGACAAGGACATTTCTTTGACCGACGATCTGTCCGCCGCTATAGACCAGGCGGCGGAAAATGGAAGAATCACCTGCCGGCAGTGCTGGGATACGGCGAAAGACCTCAAGGTTAAAAGAAGCGACGTGGGATCTGCCTGTGAAAAAAAAGGGGTCAAAATAATCCAGTGCCAGATCGGGGCCTTCTAAGTCCCGATTCTAGGCCTCGAGATACCGGCGCCTTACTTCCTGTGGAAACCGTTCGATGGCATAGCGGAGCATTGTCCGCGGCATACGGTGCAGATGCGTCTTCAGAAAGGCCTCTTCCGTATCCGGGGATCTTTTGCCCACCTCCCTCAGCATCCATCCGGCCGCTTTGTGTATGAGGTCCTCCTTGTCATCGAGAAACATGCCGGCAAGAGAGAGCGTCTCTTTAAACCGGTTTTTCCTGATGAAAAAAAGCGTGGAAACCACTGCGATTCTCCTGTCCCACAGACTTTCCGATGCCGAAAGGGTATAAAGCGGCGCCTTGTCCCTCTTGTACAGCCATGCCCCGGGTATATGCGGGGCGGAGACATCCACAAGATCCCAGTTGTTTACGTGCGCCCGGCGGTCCATATACAGCTCATAAATCCGCCGCTTCTCATCTTCCTTCGCGCCGCCGGCTGCAAAGCGCCCGTTCATCAGCACGAGGGCGGCAAACCGCTCCTCGTGGATACCGGACAAAAGCAATGTCTTTATCTGGTCCAGGGGAAGATGCCTGTAATTTTTGACGACTTTCCGAATTTCAGGCACCCGCACGCCGATAAACACATCCCCATAACCATATGTGCCCGGAGCGGTTTTGAAAAACCGCGTCACTTTTTCCGCAAACCCGGGTTCCGCCTTTGCGGCAAGTTCTTTTTTTATCTGTTCAGCTGTCACGATGTCACCTCTACTACCCAGCGACCCTTTGCCCGGCGCCCGGCTTGTCCGTCAAGCCGAAAACCGAAAAAACAATTGAAAACCCGCCTTTTTCATGTTACCTCATCATGGATATGACCGTATCCGAAACATCTGCGCCTCCCGTCGGCATGGGGATTTCTCCCATGCCGACGGGCGCAGTTACTATGTACATGCAAAAAAAGGAACCGTCAACGGATACCCGGCAAGAGACCTTTGAATATACAAGGATGAAAAATGGTCGTCGGTGCAGGTAAAATTCGGTTCAGGATATACGATGTCCGGTCGCTCAAGGAAAAAAGAAAAATCCTGAAATCGATCATCAACCGGATTAAAACCAAATTTAACATTTCCATCGCAGAAACGGGAATGAACGACAATTACGGCTGGTGCGAGATCGGATTTTCCGTTACCGGCAATGACCGGCAGCAGATCAATTCAACAATGGACAAGGTCATCGAAATGGCGGACAATATGGGTCTTGCCCAGATAACTCAAACCGACATCGAGATTATCAACTACTGATGTTTCGTGCGGGCCTTTTTTTTCCGCCGCTTTTTCTGCTTTCTGATTTTTTCGGCCGCTTTTCGGGCCGCTGTGTCCTCCCCTTTCCGGACGGCTTCGATCTTGTCCGTCAAGTGCCGCAGCGCCAGAAACCGGTTTAAGTTCTGGGATCTTGTCTTGCCGTATTTAACGGTCAGCCCGGTGGGCAGGTGTTTCAGAAACACGGCGCTGTTGGATTTGTTCACTTTCTGCCCGCCCCTGCCCGCGGATTTGACAAACTTCTCCTCTATATCCGCTTTTCGGATACCGAGGGCCGCCATCCGTTTTTCAAGCGCGTCAATCTTTTCCTGGGTCGGTCCCATAACGTCCTTCCTTGAAAGGCACCCGAATCTTCAGGGTAAATTTATTCTAGTGGTCGACCTTGGACATGCAGGTGGCGGGGGGCTTTCTATGCCGGGTTTGGCCGGCATCTTCTTTTAAAATCTTGGCGGATTTTAAGATGCCGGTCACCTCGGAGCAGCCCAGGAGGGGCTGCGAGAATGAGGCAGGGGAAGTTCCCCGCCACCTGACCGTAGAATAGAATAAATCCACCGTAAACGGGTCTGACTTTACCCTGTATTTTTTGTTCATTCTGAGATAAAATAACACAAATAATACGGTAGAACACCACAAAATTATATTTCCCTGTAATTAACGGGAAAAACGATAGACAGACGGTTTTGAGGTAAAACCGGCCATTAAAAGAACCATTAAAAGGACAATGAATGCAGGAACTGACCCGATCCCAGAAAGCAAGACTTGCCATCAGAGAATTCAAGATTCTGGCGGATGCCCTGGCCCTGAGAGGCTTCTATTCTGTCTCCGGGCGATTCGGGAAATCCCTTGAAAAATGCCTTAAAGATCTCAGCCCCGAAATATACGGCTCCATGAACGATCCCCGGGTTGTGGAGCTGAAAGGGCTGGAATATATTATAGACCGGCTCCCCAAGGGCATTGAAAAGGCGTCCCGGATCATTCTCACAGACGAGGACCAGTTCGAAGGCACCCCGTTTGAGAACATCAGGCCCCTTAAAAGGCGGCGGCTGTCCTACAAAATCAACAACGAAGAGATCTGTTTCATCATTTCGAGGGGATTGAGTGAAATATACGATATTCTCACCCACATGACCTTTCTCAACATCGAGGCCCAGAAAATTTTCAGCAAAATGCTGGACGGTCAGGGCCGGCCGAGAATCGAATGGAATGAGCTTGAAACCTGCGTGACCGAACAGTGTGAAATGGACGCCGGGAAAATGGATTCGGCCCTGTGGAACCTGAGCATCATCATCGGCCGGCCGTACCACGAGACAAAGGAGACCTTTGACTATTTTGAACAGACCCGAAAAGCGTATGAAAGCAATAACGGACTTTTCTCCATCATATACCATCTCGGGGAACGGATCCGCAAAGAGCAGACGTCGGAAGACAATGCCCCGGTGGTCTATCTGACCCCCTCCCTCATCAATGTCATCGGGCAGCAGCGGTACGGCAAACGGTGGGCACAGAATCTGAAAGAAACCCTGTGCGACCTGAAAATGCAGACCCGCCCCCTCCATATCATCAGCGCCAATCTTCACTCCGTTCTGAATACGGTATACGCATGGGCCGCCTTAAAAGACGACTGCAATGTAACGGCATCCCCCGCCGCGCATGACTTTTTCTCGAGCATAAAAGAAAAAAACGATGACATTGTCAGGTATGCGGAAAAAAACGGGTTGTACCGGATTCCGGATCTTTCCGGCGCCAACATCGACTGTCAGCTGATTGACACGGCCGCACTTGACGGAATCGATCTCCATCCGGATTTCGGGATAGCGGCGCCGGCGTCATCTGACACGGCACCGGTCCTCCTGGTAATCGATTACGCTTTTGGTATCCAGGCGTTTGAAATCATGGAGCAGATCCTCAAGCTCTTTTCGGAAAAAGAGGAAAACCGCTTTACCACCATCGGGTCCATCTCCATTATGGGGAAAGCCGGCATTCTGCCCGGCCGGAAGGGGGATATAATGCTTGCCACAGCCCATGTGTGCGAAGGCTCTTCCGACAACTACATCCTGGAAAACGACTTGAGCGCCGCCGATTTCAGCGAAGATGTCACGGTATTTGAAGGGCCCATGGCCACTGTTCTCGGGACCTCGCTACAGAACAGGGACGTGCTTGAAATGTTCATGTCCGACTGGAATGCCGTTGGACTGGAAATGGAAGGCGGACATTACCAGAAGGCGATAAACGCCGCCGTTATCAAGGGATACATCCCGAAAGAGACCAGAATCCGGTACGCCTACTATGCCTCTGACAATCCCCTGGAGACCGGCAACACCCTCGCTGCCGGCGCCATGGGCAATGAAGGCATAAAGCCGACCTACCTGATCACCCGCATCCTTCTGGAAAAAATATGGCAGCAGGAACACCCATGAATATCCTGGTGATCAATACCGGCAGCTCATCCATCCGGTATGAACTTTTCGATATGACCGCCCAGTCGGTCATCACGCGGGGAAAGGCGGAAAGAATCGGGGAAGCTGAAAGCGTTCTCGCGCACAGCCGGCAGCTTGGCAACGGCCAAACCGAAAACACCGTGGACAAAAGCCGGATTCCCGACCACCGGCAAGGCATGCTGAAAATCGCCGCTCTTTTGACAGGCGGGGCGGCCCCGACGGAAGGGAAGCCTCCCGGGATCGCCGCCGTTGGGCACCGCGTGGTTCACGGGGGAGAAACGCTCTCTTCCACAAGGGTAATTGACGATACGGTCCTGTCGGTCATCAAAAAGAACATCCCGCTTGCCCCCCTTCACAACCCGGCAAACATTACCGGCATTGAAGTGGCGCAGTCGGTTTTTCCCGACGTGCCGCACGTGGCTGTTTTTGATACCGCCTTTCACCAGACCCTGCCGGAAAACGCGTTTCTTTTTGCCCTGCCCCATCACCTCTACAAACAGGCAAAGATCAGGAAGTACGGTTTTCACGGGATATCCTATGCCTATATAACAGAGGCGGCCGCCGCCCGTCTTGAAAAAAAAGCCGAAAAAACCAGCCTGATCACCATCCATTTGGGGAACGGCTGCAGTATGGCCGCCGTAAAAAACGGCAGATCCGTTGATACGTCCATGGGCATGACGCCGTTGTCCGGACTCGTGATGGGCACCAGATGCGGGGATATCGACCCGGGCATCCTGTTTTACCTGACAGACCATTTAAACATGTCCGTCGGAGAAATCAACACGCTGCTCAACAAAGAGAGCGGGTTAAAAGGGATCTGCGGCACAAACGACATGCGGGAGGTAATTGAAAAAGCGGCAGCCGGCGATCCCCTTGCCGGAAAAGCGCTCGATCTGTTCTGCTACCGCATGAAAAAATACATCGGCGCATACACCGCCGCCCTTGAAAAGGTGGATGCGGTCGTGTTTACCGCAGGCATCGGCGAGAACTCGCCCGCCGTCCGGGAACGCGCCTGCCGGGGACTCGAAGGCCTGGGCATCGTGCTTGACGACCGGAAAAATCAGGGGCATGGCCCCGGTATCAGGGAGATCAGCACCCCGGAAAGCCGGATCAAAATACTGGTAATTCCGGCGAATGAAGAATTACAGATCGCCAGGGAAACCCTGGAAGCTGTCAAAGGAGGTATCCCATATGCTGGAAAAAATTAATCCGGAAACCACGGATAGCTGGAAAAAACTCGGGGCGCACCATGAAAAAATGACACACGTTCACATGAAAAATCTGTTTGAACAGGACACCGGCCGTTTTTCCCGCTTCTCGATTGAATTTGGCGACATACTGGCCGATTTTTCCAAAAACATCATCACCGAGGAGACAATGCGGCTGCTCTTCGGGCTCGCCCGGGAGACAAAGGTGCCCGACGCCGTGGAAAAGATGTTTGCCGGTGACAGAATAAATGAAACCGAAAACCGGGCCGTCCTGCATACCGCACTTCGGAACCGCGGCAACACCCCTGTTTACGTGGACGGCAAAAACGTGATGCCGGACGTGAAAGGCGTTTTAGACCGCATGAAAGTTTTTTCGGACCGCATCACATCCGGAGAGTTCAAAGGGTATACCGGCAAACCCATTACCGACATTGTCAATCTCGGTATCGGGGGCTCGGATCTGGGGCCCGCCATGGTGGCCGAATCATTGAAACCATATGCCAAGCCGGGCCTGTCCGCCCATTTCGTTTCCAATGTCGACGGCACCCATATCGCGGAAACACTGAAGCGGCTCGATCCGGAGACCACGCTTTTCCTGGTGGCTTCGAAATCCTTTACAACACAGGAGACAATGACAAACGCCTTCTCCGCCAGAGAGTGGTTCCTGGGTCATGCCGGTGACGAAACCCATATCCAGAACCATTTTGCAGCGATATCCACCAATATCGAAAAGGCGGAAAGCTTTGGGATTCACAGGGAAAACATCTTCGGTTTCTGGGACTGGGTCGGCGGCCGTTTTTCCCTCTGGTCCGCCATCGGCCTGTCAATCGCCTGTTATATCGGCTTTGACAACTTCGCCTCCCTGCTCCAAGGCGGGTTTGAAATGGACACCCATTTTAAAAACAGTCCTCTGGAAGAAAACATTCCCGTAATACTGGCCCTGATCGGTATCTGGTACACCAATTTCTTCAATACCGAAACCGAGGCCGTCCTTCCCTACGACCAGTACATGCAGCGGCTGCCGGCCTATCTTCAGCAGGCGGTCATGGAGAGCAACGGTAAAAGCGTGGACAGAAACGGGGAAACCGTCCCGTACCAGACAGGTCCCGTCATCTGGGGCGAACCCGGCACGAACGGACAGCACGCCTTTTACCAGTTAATCCACCAGGGCAGCCGCATGATTCCGGCCGATTTCCTGGCCCCGGCGGTCAGCCACAATCCCCTTGATGATCACCACAACATCCTGCTCTCCAACTTCTTTGCCCAGACAGAGGCGCTCATGAAAGGGAAAACGGCCCAGGAAGCGCAAAAGGAACTGGCGGCTGAAGGCAGAACCGACCGGGAAATCGAAGCCCTTCTGCCCCACAAGGTCTTCCGCGGCAACCGGCCCACGAACGCGATCCTGTTCAGAAAACTGACGCCAAAGGTCCTGGGCAGCCTTATCGCCATGTACGAACACAAAATTTTCGTTCAGGGGGTCATCTGGAACATATACAGCTTTGACCAGTGGGGGGTTGAACTCGGAAAACAGCTTGCCAAAAACATTCTGCCTGAAATCCGGGACAACAGGCCGGTAAGTTCCCATGACAGTTCCACGAACGGCCTGATAAACGCATTTAAAAAAATGAGAGGGTAGAGGGAACGAGACCGTCTTTCAATTTTACCGGGACCCCGCGGTCCTCTGCCATATTCCGGGAAAGCATAACTTATGCTGAATGTCGTGAATACAATCCTGCCGGTCTTTGTGATCATTCTTCTGGGGTGGGGCCTCAAACGGGCCGGAAAACTCCCGGGCGATCTTATCGGCCCGCTGAACCGCCTGGTGTACTACCTCGCCATCCCGGCCATGATTTTCCGGGAAGTGGCCAATACCGCCATTCAGGAACACTTTAAGCTCCTCATGCTGTTCGATACACTGGTGCCCGTCTTCATCGTATTCCTGGCCGCCTGTTTTCTGGCCCGGTTCATCGAGCCGTACGACGGAAAACCGGGTACTTTTGTCCAGAGTTCCCTGCACGGCAACCTGGGATACATCGGCCTTGCGGTGAGTTATTATTTCCTGGGGGAGACCGGTTTTTCCCAGGCCAGTATACTGGCCGGGTTTCTCATGCTGCTGCAGAACCTGCTGTCGGTAATCGGGCTCCAGGCCCTTGCCGTGAACCGGAAAACCCGCCCGGGGTTCCTGTCACTGGCCGGAAAAATCGTGGGCAATCCGGTAATCGTCTCCGCTTTGGGCGGGATCGCCTTTTCCCTTCTGAATCTCTCGTTGCCGATTCCCCTGGACCGGATGCTCAAGATCATCTCCGGCATGGCTCTTCCCCTGGCGCTGCTGGTCATCGGTGCCTCCCTCTCCTTCCGGCTCATACGGAACAATTTCCGGCCGGCCTTTACCGCCTCCGTTTTCAAGCTGGGGGTGCTGCCCCTTCTGGGGATCATTTTTTACACCCTGTCCGGCTTTCCGGTTCAGCAGTTCCTGCCGGGCCTGATCCTGCTGGCGGCGCCCACGGCCACGGTGACCTATGTCATGGCCGGGGAGATGCACGGCTCAACAGAGCTGGCATCGGCCGCCATTTCCCTGAACACCCTGCTCTCCGCCGCCACCTACATCCTCTGGCTGGGAATTCTGGTGATATTTTGATTGACAAAAGAGCGGTTCTTTTCTATGGAATATGAAAGGGGTTGTCAATACCAACAATTATAGGAGGTCCACCATGCATAAAGACATACTGTATCCCGCCCTGATAGTTATTCTGGCGGGGTTCCTCTTTCTTGCTTCTCCGCTTGAGGCCGCCGGTCCGGATTTTGAGCCGGGTAAATGGGAAATCACCTCAAAAATCGACATGCCGGGAATGCCGCAGAACACCTTTACCCAAACCCAGTGCCTGAGCAGTGACGACTATGTTCCCAAAGGCGGGAACAGTCAGGGGGCACAGGACTGCCGAATCGAAGATGTACAGACCTCCGGCAACACGGTGACCTGGACGATGCGCTGTACCGGCCAGGGGCAGATGACGGGCAAAGGCAAAATTTCCTACCATGGCGATACGTTTGAAGGAACGGTTGAAATGACGTTCCCGGGCGGAAAGATGACCCAGCAAATGAACGGCCGGCGCCTCGGAGGCTGTGAATAAAGTACCGCCACCCGGGGAAAAATTCATTGGTTGTTTTCAAACCGGGGGCTATGCCCCCGGTTACAACCGATATTGACGTCTCCCTGCCGATCCGGTCGCCGCCGCCCCTGCTGTATGAGAGGCGCAGCAGTTCCGATCCCCCTTTTCCCGCGGTTTTCCCGCTGAAACAGAACCGGATTCCGCTTCCACGACCCCCCTGAAAACAGTCAGTCTGGGTAGTCTGCAGTTCCAGCCGTAAAAATTTTTTCATTTTTTTTGAAAAACTTGATCCAGATCAAAGAAAAAACCCCGGAAAAGCGTATTTTATTTGGCAGGAAGGTAAAATTTAACACTCATCACGTAAACATAAAGGAGGACAATCATGTTTTGTTTTCAATGTCAGGAAACAGTTAAAAATGAAGGCTGCACCGTCAAAGGTGTTTGCGGCAAACCCGAAGAGACGGCGGATCTCCAGGATCTTTTGATCGATATCTGCAGAGGGATTTCCGTTTACGGTGAAAAACTTGAAGAGCTGGGGGCGTTTGACAGAAAAGCGGGAGAGTTCGTCTGCAAAGCCCTGTTCACCACGATCACCAACGTGGCCTGGGACGACGATGTGCTCGTCACCCGGATCAAAGCGGCGCTCAACGTCCGTGACCGGGTCAGGGAACAATTTCTGTCCGCACACAAAAACAAACACGGCAGCGATTTTTCAGGGGAGCTGCCGGACTGCGCCACCTGGTCGCCGGCCGGGGACGCCCAAATTACAGAAAAGGCCACGTCCGATGCCATGCGGATTACAGCGGTTGAAAACGAGGATGTCCGCTCCCTGCGAAACCTTCTTGTCATCGGCCTCAAGGGAATTGCCGCCTATGCCGACCACGCCGCCATTCTCGGCTATGAAAAAAACGAAATTTACGCGTTCATCATGAAGGCGCTGGCCTCCACCACCAAAGATCATTCCACCGAAGAGATGATCGGCATGGTGATGAAGGCGGGGGAGACCGCGGTCAACACAATGGCACTTCTGGACGAGGCAAACACGGCCACATACGGGTCGCCCGAGATCACCGAAGTCAATATCGGCGTCCGGCAAAATCCGGCCATTCTTATCAGCGGACACGACCTCAAAGACATGAAGGAGCTCCTCGACCAGACCGAAGGCACAGGGGTCGACGTATACACCCACGGGGAAATGCTGCCGGCCAACTACTATCCGGCATTCAAAAAGTACGATCATTTTGTCGGCAACTACGGCAGCTCCTGGTGGCATCAGAACAAGGATTTCGAGTCGTTTAACGGACCGGTGATTCTGACAACGAACTGCCTGGTGCCGCTCAAAAAAGAGAACACCTACCTGGACAGGCTGTTCACCACCGGCGTGGTGAATTATCCAGGGGCGACCCACATAGAAGACCGCCCGGAAAACGGAGCAAAGGATTTTTCTCCGGTGATCGATCTTGCCAAAAAGTGTGCGCCGCCCGAGGAGATCGAAACAGGAAAAATCGTGGGCGGGTTCGGTCACAACCAGGTGCTCGCGCTGGCCGACAAGGTGATTGAGGCGGTAAAGTCGGGCGCCATAAAGCGATTCATCGTCATGGCCGGATGTGACGGCCGCCACAAAACCCGGAGCTACTTTACCGAAGTGGCGGAGAACCTGCCCGAAGACACCGTGATTCTCACGGCGGGATGCGCCAAGTACCGGTACAACAAACTGGATCTGGGGGACATCGGCGGAATTCCCCGCGTGCTGGACGCCGGGCAGTGCAATGATTCCTATTCTCTGGCCGTGATCGCGCTCAAGCTCAAGGAAGCCTTCGGGCTCGACGATATCAATGATCTGCCGATCTCCTTCGACATTGCCTGGTATGAGCAAAAAGCGGTAGCGGTATTGCTCGCGCTCCTCTCCCTCGGCGTCAAGGGAATGCGGCTGGGCCCCACCCTCCCGGCCTTTCTCTCGTCGACTGTGACGCAGGTTCTGGTGGACAAATTCGACATCAAACCCATCAGCACGGTATCAGAAGACATTGAAGCGATGATGGCGGGAAAATAACGCAAATATACCAAAAGGAGGTCATGTAATATGGACAGATACGAATGCATACCATGCGGTTATGTATACGACCCGGAAGAAGGGGATGAAGACGGCGGGATCGAACCGGGAACACCGTTCGAGGATCTGCCGGATGACTGGACATGCCCTGTATGCGGCGTGGACAAAGAAGAATTTCAGAAAGTGATGTAGCCCTGTACCGCCGTTCCGTCCATTTCGGAACGGCGGTATTTTTAATTTTTGAAAACCGGTAGATTGTTTTCTTTTACCCTCGCGACGTCATGAGATCCCTTTTTTCCAGGATCGGACGGGGATCGATAAGGTGGCGCTTGAACCAGTCTCCGGTAACGGGTTCCCCCATGGCCAGAGACAGTACCTCTGAGAAATGAAAGACCGGGAGGCGGTTCGCTTTGCCGCAGCGGATCTCCAGGTTGAGGTGGCACATGGCGCAGGCGGTGACGATACACTCGGCGCCGGATGCCACCGCCCCCTGCATAATGCCGTTGACCAGCCTTGCGGCAACCCTCGGACGGGTTACCGATAAAAAGGTACCGCAACACCTTGAAAAAAACGGCCATTGAACCGGTGCCGCCCCCAATGGCGACATGATTTTTTCAATCAGGCCGTGATGATTGCGTTCCCTTGTCATGGCCGGCGGCCTGGCCAGCATGCACCCGTAGTAGGGAGCGATTTTCAACCCGTTCAGCCGCTCGGTCATCTGTTTGAAAAGCCCGGTACTCTCCATTTCCGCCAGCAAATCGAAAAAATGGAACATTTCCAGATCTTTTGGATACGGCCTCTCAAAAAGGTCTTCGCATATCACCCGTTTCTCCCGGGATTCGGCAAGTTCAATTCTCGTCTGTCCCAGCCGGAGGTAACAGCCGGGACAAGCCACCAGAAGCGGTCTTTCCGGCGGCGCCGCAAAAAGATTTCTTGCGGCAAGGTAAAAAGCCAGATCCGAATCGATACTGTGGGCGGAAGACGAACCGCAGCAGTTCCAGTCTTCGGTTGGGATCAGCCCGATACCGAAATGGTTCAAAAAGTGCTTCAGGGAAGCGTTGTTCTCTTTGGCCGTCGTTGCCAGGGAACACCCCGGAAAATAACTCAAACTTTTCCATGTGTCATCCATGTCGTCTGTCTCCTCCGATTTCACCGAAAAGCGAACGGATGCTGCGGATATTTTTCACTTTCGAGGGCAGCAGATCCAGCTTTCTTTTGGCCAGCATCCGGAGGCCGAGCTCGGCGTCGGACAACAGGTCCTTCTCCGCCAGTTTATAACGCATCATGATCTCGAGTTTATGGGTCCTGCCATGCCGAAAAATCGAATCCAGAACCGCTCTGTGGAACGACAGGATCCCCGGTTCCGCGATATCGGCATTCTCCTGAACCGCGATCTGTCTCAGCGCATCCATTACCGCTGCCACATCAATGGCGTTGGGGCACTGTGCCGAACAGGTATCACAGCCCACACACAGCCATATCGCCGCGCTTTCCAGCACCTGTTTCTTCAATCCCAGCTGCACCATCCGGATAACGGCATCGGGAAAAACATCCATATCCTGCGCAAGGGGGCAGCCGTTGGTACAGGATCGGCACTGCCAGCACCTGTTAACGCCCGAACGGCTCACGGCCTCAACCTGTCCGGCAAAATCACCGGACGGATTGTGAACACGATTTTTTTCCATGACACATCTCCCTTTTTGACGTCTCTTCAAATAATACCTTTTTACATGCCCGACCGGCAGTTGTCTTTGATATAAATCAATTCGAAAAAAGTTTTATTTTTTTATTGACCATTCCGCCGCAATCGCTGTCATCAAAGGCATCGACTACCGCTAAAAAAATTGCATTTGAAAATCGTATATTATAAGTTGCCATATTGACCTATATTGACATATTGATAAGATTAAAAACACCATCAATGATCTGCCGATCTCCTTCGACATTGCCTGGTATGAGCAAAAAGCGGTAGCGGTATTGCTCGCGCTCCTCTCCCTCGGCGTCAAGGGGATGCGGCTGGGCCCGACCCTGCCGGCTTTTCTCTCACCGACGGTTACACAGGTACTGGTGGACACATTCGATATCAAACCCATCAACACGGTAGAAGAAGACATCGCCGCCATGATGGCGGGAAAATAATAACAGGAAAGGAGATACCCCCATGGACAGATATGAATGCATACCATGCGGTTATATATACGACCCGGAAGAAGGGGATGAAGACGGCGGCATCGAACCGGGAACAGCGTTCGAGGATCTGCCGGATGACTGGACATGCCCGGTATGCGGCGTGGACAAGGAGGAATTTCAAAAAATGACGTAACCCTGTACTGTCAACAGACCCGCACCATGCCCTCCCCCTGAAGCGTGAATACCGCCGTGCCGTCTTTATCCGGCCGGCGGTATTTACCTGGTCATTAAAAAAATGAATTAAGATAAAAAAAATTGCATTTTAAAATCGTATATTATAATTTTCATGCTGACATACAGATAAGATTAAAAACACCTGACATATAGTTTGTCAAGGAAAACGGGCAAAGCGGTCAGAAGTTAATGAAATTTACCGGATTTCAATTAACACGCAATATCTCTTTCAGACTTTGAAGGCTTTGTTATGAAAAAATGTCTTTCAGGCATTCTGTTTGTAGCGATATTGGTCGTTGCCTTACCAAACGGGCTCTCTGCAGATCCGACAGTCCTGCACGACAACCTGCAGGACCAGAAAATCGGTTTGAATGTGTCAATCCTCGAGGACAAAAATCAGGAATATACCATTCAGGATGTTGTAAAACCTGAACTGGCAGACCGGTTCGTCCCCTCACAAGAAGAGTGTATAAACCGCGGATTCACCGATTCAGCATACTGGGTGCGATTCACGGTTATCAATCCCGGAAGCGAGAAATGCGATTGGCTCCTTGAAGTGACCTACCCCATGATAGACAGCATCGCGTTTTTTGCTGAAAAAGAGGGAACGTTTGAAAAAAGGGAAGCCGGCGATATGCTGCCTTTCAACTACAGGGAAATCGATTACCCGACTTTTGTTTTTCCCGTCGCTACGGAACCGGGCGCCAAGCAAACTTACGTTATGAGGTTTTCAACCAGCAGTTCAATGAATATCGGGCTGCGAATCTGGTCGCCCCCGCTTTTTGAAAAGTCGAAAAACAATCGGCTCATGATGTCGAGCGCCTTTTTCAGCTCCATTGTGATAATGATTTTTTACAATCTTTTGCTTTTTTTCTCCTCAAGGGATTTCAGCTACCTTTATCACGCCCTTTTTGTCTCGGCCGCCGCTCTGCTTCTGTTCACTCTTTACGGTCTCTCTTTCCAATATCTCTGGCCGACGTCCATCTGGTGGGCAAACAACTGCATCCCTGTCCTGATTTTTTTATGCAACATTTTCTGCGTCATCTTTGCCAGGTCCTTTCTCGGGACGAAACAGGCAACCCCTGCCATGGACAGAGCCCTTCTGTTGTATATTATACTCAATTGTTGTTTTCTGGTAGTCACCCCCTTTTTATCCTACTCCTCCGCCATACAGATTGCCACACTGATGGCGATTTTCGCCGCACTTCTGCCGCTGATAATCTCGGTCAAATTGTCTTTCAGAAATCGGCAGGGCTGGTTTTACCTGGCGGCGTGGCTTTCCCTGCTGTTCGGGATAACGGTTTACGGGCTTAAAACGTTTGGCATACTGCCCAGCGGTTTTGTAACCGAGCATTCAATGACCGCCGGCCTGCTGCTTGAAACGATTCTTCTCTCCCTGGGCGTCGGGGACAAGATAAATGCCGCACAGAGAGAGAAAATAGCAGCGTTCAGGACGATCCAGAATCAGAAAGAGAAACTGCTTCAGGAAATTCATGAAAGGGAAAAAATCCAGAAAAATCTCTCAGAAAGTGAAGAACGCTTCCGAATTCTTTCCGACGGCACCTTTGAAGCGATCCTTCTGCATGATAACGGCCGGATTCTCCAGGCGAACCCCCAGTACTACAGCATGTTCGGCTATACCCCGGAAGAACTGGAAGGCAAAGATGCCATTTCATTAACGGCGACTCCCGAATCCATCGACATTATCAAAAAAGAAATCGCCAGGGGTAATCTGGGCCCGTATGAGGTGACCGGACAAAAAAAAGACGGGACACAGTTCCCCATGGAGATACAAGCCAGTGTGATCGAATATAAGGGCCGCAAACGACGGATGACCGCCATCAGGGATATTTCAGACAGGAAACGCATCGAGGCGGAAAAGATAGCCCTTGAACGCCGCATTACCGGCGGATTTGCCCATGAGATGAGAAACGCCCTTTCCGGGACACAGCTTGAACTCAACAACGCCCTGAACTACCAAGGCAAGGGCACCTCTTTTTCAGGAGTGCTGAAAGATGCTGCAACCCAGTTGATGAAAAGTATAAACGAGATCCACGAAACGTACAAAATTCCCAAAGACACCATCCTGTCCAATTTTATCCCGGAACTTAAAACCATCGCGGAAATCTCTGATTCCCTTTCCGAGATACACTCGGATGTCGCCAGAGACATAGACAGGGGGCTTGCCATAACGAACAAGATTCGGGAATATGCGAAAATATCCGAACTTAAAAAGGGCAATGCCCGTGTTGATATCGCAGAGATTCTAAAAGCGTATGCCGGCGAATACAAACAGGCTTTTGAAGCGCATGGCATAGCATATTCACTCGAAGGCCCTGACAAGTGCATCCTGAAAGGGGATGAAACACAATTGAACTCAATATTCTCAAATCTCATCCTCAATGCGAAAGATGCACTGGCAGACTGTGGAAGAGAGAATCCCGAGATACGTGTTACCGTCGAAAAAAGTGACGGCCGGATCAAAATTGCCGTAGAGGACAACGGCCCCGGCATACAGGAAAAACATCTCAAAGAAGTCTTTGAACCGTTCTTTTCGACAAAACCAACAACGGGTACCGGCCTGGGCCTGAGCATTGTCAACAGGCTGGTCCGTTTGCATGAGGGCAAAATCGGGGTTGAAACCCGATCCGGTAACGGGACTGTATTTAAAATCACTTTTCCGGAGAATTTTGATGAATGAACTTGAAAGTTTACTGAACAAGTTTGAGTCCGTTGATGAAAAAGCACCCCACGAGCAATTCAAACCCGATATTCTGGTAATCGATGATGACGAATCCATCAGGCGGGGATTGAAGAGGGCGTTTGCCCATAAATACAACGTCACGACCGCAGAGTCGGGGACAAAGGGAGCGGAAAGGCTGGACACAGATTGCCATTGCGTGATTCTCGATGTAAAGATGCAGGACATGGACGGGTTTGAAACCTACCCGGAACTGAAAAAGAAATGCCCTGACGTCCCGGTATTGTTTTTCACAGCATTTCAGTCCGAGCATGACCTGCAGGAGATCATCAACAGATTCAAACCTGAGGGATACGTTGAAAAAGGTCAGAACATCTCGTTTTTGGAACATCTTGTCGAAAAAGCCACGAAAAAGTACCGGCTCATTCAGAAAAATGAAGCGTACAAAAAAAGCCTGGCCCAAAAGGTAGAAGAACTTAACACCGCTTATATCCAGCTTGAACAGCAGGCCCAGAAATTAAAAGATTTAAATATCGCCCTGAATGTGCTCATTGAAAAAAAGGATCAGAAACGGCTCGCCCTTGAACAGAGCATACAAAAAAATATCGAGGAGAACATCCTGCCGGACATTGAAAAATTGAAGATGGGCAGCCTGACACAGAGACAGAATGAGCTGCTCGACACCATTGAATCGAGTTTACTGGATATCACCTCAAAATTCCTTTTAAACCTGTCAATAAAGACTGTCGGCCTCACCCCTTCTGAAATGAAAATAGCAAACTATATCAGACAGGGAAAAAGTTCCAAGGAAATCGCCGACTATCTGACCATCTCGATAGAAACCGTTAAAAACCACAGGATAAAAATCCGGAAAAAACTGGGGCTTGTCGGGAAACCCGTGAACTTGTATTCCCATCTGTCATCCCTTGAATAGCTTGATTGTCAGCCGGCAATGAACACATCACTCAGGCAGAGCCACCTTTGGATGATCGTATTTTCATCGATTATTGCCGGGTCGTTTCCGGTATCGGCAGCCATAACGAAAAACATGGATTCCACGGTACTGACCTTCTGGCGGTTTCTTGCCGCGACCGTCTTTTTTGCCGTGATGCTGCCGTTTGTAAAAGGTTCGAGGCGGCCGGGATGGCGGGATCTGGGACGTTACAGTATTGTGGGCGGCAGTTACGGCTTTTTTTTCATCCTGATGTTCGAAGCACTGAAGTTCACCTCGCCACTGAACACCAGCACGATTTATACAACGTTACCCCTTTTGACCATGCTGCTGGGCAGGGCGCTCGGCGAGCCTTTGCGCATCCGCCAGACGGCTGTACTGGCACTTTCCATGATCGCAACCCTGTGGGTAATATTCCGGGGGGACTGGGAGCAGCTAGCCGGGTTGCAGTATTCGCGGGGGGACATGATATTTTTCCTGGGAACCTGCTGCCTGGCCGTGTATATGCATTCAATGAAAAGGCTTCAGCGGGATGAATCCAAAATCAACTTCACTTTTTACAGCCTCCTTATCGCCACCGCGGCATTGTTTGTTACCACTGTGATAAGTCCGAAAACGCTGGCGTTCCCCGACCCAAAAGTCTGGCTGGGTATTGCCTATTTGTCGGGCCCGTCAACGGCCGGGACTTTCTGGATTCTCCAGCATACGGCCACCCGGCTGGGTCCGAGCCGCGTGATTGCCTATACCTTCCTGACACCGTCAGCCGTGGCCGCAATTGAATGGGGTCTCGGGCTTTCATCTCCCGAATGGATCGTCCTGCCCGGTATCGGGCTGACCCTGGCGGCCGTGTGGCTCCTGCAGACCCGTTTTGTCACCAGGGAACCGTAAAAAAAGCCGGACATGCCGTTATACCCAAACCACCTTTTGTTTGACATCTCAACACAAACAGATTACTTTGACTTTCTCTGATATTCATATTTTGGAACATGCTTTCTCCATGGTAATTCCGGATGTCGACACCGATGAACAGCCAGCCCTCCATACATGAAGCCCGGGAAAAGGACCGGTTTTTTCTTCAGAATGTGATCGGTATCTCCAGCGTGGAATTCCTCTGGGGTCTGGGACTGCCCGTAGTGATCGAATCGACTTTCCTGCAGCTTTTTCTCAAGAGCCTGGGGGCATCGAGTACGGTTATCGGGTTGATTCCGCTTTTCTTTTTCATCGGCATCTCCGTGTTTGCGTTGTTGTCCAGTTATTTTACCGCGGACATGGAGTTTAAGCGCAAGGCCGTTATCTGGCTTCATCTCGTGTCAGGCTTTTCTCTGCTGGCGATCGGTTTCAGTGTGCTGGTGTTTACCGACATGTCTCACCTGCTGGTGGCTTTCTTTATCTGCTATGCGGCGTTTTCCCTCTGTGTGGGCATGACCCTGCCGGTCTGGCTGAACTATCTGGTCAAAATTTTCTCTGAAGAAAAATCCATGGCCGGCCTTTCTTTCATGATCATCGCCCAGAATGCCGCCAAGCTGATCAGCAGCATCGGTCTGATCAAGATCGTGGACCACTACGCCTTTTCGCGGGGCTCTTCGGCGGCCGTGTTTATTGCGGTTGGGGCCGTATTCGCCCTGGGATCGCTCTTTTTTCTGCTGACCAGGGAAATCCATCATCCCGGTGACGCCTCTTTTAAGGAAAAACCCGGTTTTTTCAGATACATCCTGGAAACCGGCCGGCATCTGCTGAAAAATAAAAATTTTTTAACCTACATGGCGGGTGACGCTGAAATTTTCGTCGTGATAACCATCATTTCCTTTTATGCCGCTTATGCCACCACCCACTGCGGGATCCAACCGGCCGTCGCCGCCGGTGTTTTTGTGGGATGCATCTATGCCGGCGCCATACTGGCCAACCTCACGTTGGGCACTTTTGGTCTGTTTTCAATGAAATCAAAATACATCCTCTCCAAGCTGGCCTCTATTTCCGCCGTGCTGTTTTTGGCCGGCACCTGTCAGTTGTGGGGATTCTGCCTGGCCAGCGTTCTGCTCGGTGTCTCCCGCGGTATCCGCATGCTGGTCTACCCGCCGGCGGTCAAGCAGCTGTCCGGTCTTAAGGACGCCACGAGTTATTTCGCCATCGGGCCGCTGATCACACTGCCGTTTGCCATGGCGCTGCCCCTGGCGGCGGGAAAGTTTCTGGACCACTATGCTTACCTGCAGGGGGATGCGTTCAGAATCGTGTGCTGCTTTGCCGCCGGTTTGTCCTTTCTGGCGCTTTTGTGCATCCTGAAAACGGACTTTGCAGAAAATCGCTGACCGCCTCCGAATATGGAAACATGAACAAGTTTTCCCGGCATTTTTTCAGGCGATTTTTTTGACAGAAAGTCACAGATCTTTAATAATTTGCCTTTTGAAAGATCTTCTGTTAATGACGCTTTAGAGCTGACAAGACCAATGCAAGTATGGATGACATTCAGAGGGGATGTGAAGGACCACCACGACTCCGAAAGTCAACGACCACCCGCAAAGCGGGTGGCTTGGAGTGTATGCATTCGCATACAAAACAAAAACACGCAAGCGTTTCAACCGTTGACGGTTATAACCAGGGGCATAGCCCCCCGGTTTTCAACAACCAATAGAAGATTGACTGGAGGATTTAATGATGCCCGGGAAACCGACATACGAGGAGCTGGAAAACAGAGTCAGGAAGTTGGAAGAATCCCGCAAAGCAGCGGTTTCGGTGGAGGCATTGACGGAATCGCGAAGAGTACTGCAGAGCATCCTCGATTCAGTACCCGACCTTTTGATCGTAATAGACAGGGAACACCGCATCAAGTTTACCAACGCAAAAGGTCATGATTCGATCGTACAAACGGATGCGGAAAAGCAAGGGACATGCTACAGCCGTTTTAAGCTCCTTGACAAACCGTGCGAAGATTGCACCGCCCTGCCTGTTTTCGAGACCGGTTGCATCGTGGAAAGAGAGATGGTCAACCCTGCTGATGGCCGGGTGAGAGAAGTGAGGGCTTTCCCCATATTTGATTCTTCAGGCAGAGTGGATCTGGTCTGTGAGCACGTTCGCGATATCTCGGACCGCAAGCGTTCAGAGGAAGAATTAAAAGCCGCAGAACAGGAGAAAGGGGCTATCCTCAGCAGTCTCATGGAACATGTCATTCATCAAGACAAAGACATGAAAATTGTGTGGGCCAATCGTGCCGCATGCGAATCGGTTGGTAAACGCCAGGAGGAAATTATTGGATGCTGCTGTTATGAGATCTGGCAGGGAAGAGAGGATCCGTGCCCTGATTGCCCCGTGAAATTGGCCATGGAAACAGGAAAACCCCAAGAAGTAGAAAAGGATAGCCCGGACGGGAGGAGCTGGCTTATACGGGGGTATCCTGTTCGCGATGCACAAAATGGCATAGTAGGCGGTATTGAAGTGCTACTGGAAATTACGGAACGAAGAAACGCTGAAAACGCCTTAAATGAGGCTTACAAGATTCTCAATGTCAGTCCGGCCACGGCATTCCTGTGGAGGAACGAAACGGGAACCGGCCTGGGGCTGTCAACCGTATATGGCATTGTGAAACAGAACAACGGTTTCATCAATGTCTACAGTGAGCCCGATGCCGGGACAAGCTTTAAGGTCTACTTTCCCCGGTACCACGCCCGGATGAATGCGGAAATGGAGAAGCAGGATTCGGATCCCATCGAGGGAGGCTCAGAGACAGTGCTCATCGTAGAGGATGATGAGTCGATCCTGGACATCAGCAGAGAGTTGCTCGGAAATTTTGGGTATAACGTGCTAAGTGCAAGGAAACCTATCCAGGCCCTGCACCTTGCCGGAGAGCATACCGGAGAAATACACCTGTTGATCACGGATGTGGTGATGCCTGAAATGAACGGTAAGGAGTTGGCTGAAAGGCTTCTCGTTGCCAGGCCTTTGCTGAAATGCCTATATATGTCCGGATATACGTCTAACGTAATCACCCACCACGGCATTTTGGATGAAGGTGTCTCTTTTATCAGCAAGCCGTTCTCGATTAATGATCTTGCAGCCAAGGTACGGGAGGTGCTTGACGCCGAATAACAACGGGAACCAAATTTCTCAAGCTGTCAGAGGTGTTGAAACTCTGCCGATCACCAGACTGACAGGAAGGGCCATGATGGACCGACTTATTGTTCGGGTCTGCGCAATCTTTTTGAGACAAGGAATGCGCTTGTATATCCCTTTACTCCTCTATCTCAAGCAGGCTCTTGGCTGCCTCATTCCACTCAGCGATCGCTTTTTCAATAACACAATACCTCCTCCTATATGGCTATGCCCGCTTTTGAAGCGGTGGCTTTCACGTTGCCGGCACCTTTTCTGCCATCAGAAACTCGGCGCAAAAAAGGTAGCCGGAGACAAGCAGAAAAGACAGATCCCTGAGCACCGTTAAATAATCGGCGCCTTCTTCGCCCTGCGCGGTGGAAAAACAGCCGCAGCTTAGATCCAGGCCCCTGTACAGATTGAAAAGCAGGGCCGTGAAAAACGCCAGCAACAGCAAATTCCCCAGAACGGTGGCGCCGGGAATCCATACCTTAAAGATCAGACACAAGCCCAGCACCAGCTCCACCCAGGGCAGCAGGATCGCCGTGATGTTCACCAGGCTGTCCGGCAGCAACTGGTAGTTGTAAATCACTTCGGCGAAGGCCTGAGGGTGCAGCAGCTTGTCATAGCAGGCCAACAGGAATATCAACCCCAGGATGATGCGGGCCGCGTGGTACAGTAAATGATTGCGCATGAGAAACACTCCTTTTGAATTGGCTTTTAAGGTCAAACCGTATGCCCCCGGCGGGGAAAAAGGGTCAATGCCGGAGAGCAGCCCTCCGATCACGGCATCATCCCTGTCTATCCGTCGGCAGACCGGCCTGCCGCCACACGGTCCAGCCGTTGACCAGCACCCGCACGTTTTCAAACCCCATCTCCTTGAGAAAAAGGGCCAGCTCGTGGCTCAGGTCGCAATGCTCACCATCGCAGTAGGTGATGATCGTGAACGCGCCTTCCAGCCGGTCGGCCAGTTCCATGAAATAGCGGTCCACCTCGTGCCAGGGCAGGTTCAAAGCGCCCTGAATATGTCCCTCGTTATATTGGCATTGGCACCGCGCGTCCAGGAACAGGACTTCCTGCCGCTCGAACAGAACGGCAGCCTCCTCAAGTCCGATCACCAGGCTCTCGCCGTCGGCATCGCCAAAAAGCGCCTGTACCGACCAGTCTCCGACCAAGGATATGCCGTCGGCCCGAAAATGGTTGACCGCGGCACCGATCACACACGCCGTGATCACCAGCAGCAAAAGCTGCCGGACGGCCTGTTTCATTTTTTCCCGAAACATTATTTCACCTTTCCAAAAAGTCACCGACCACACGTGAAGCGGGTGGCTTGGAATGCATACAAAACAAGACACGCAAGTATTTCAAACGTTGACGGTTGTAACCGGGAGCATAGCCCCCGGTTTGAAAACAACCAATCATGCCCAGCCGACTAACGGCCCGGCGATGAAATATGCGCCCAGCATGGCGATGACCACGCCCGCACAGCGCCGGAACCATATGCCGGCCCCCTGCCAGGCACTGTTTTCGGTCACTCTGCGCACCAGGGCCGTGGAACTGCCGGCCACGGCGATGGGCAGGCAGTGACCGACAGCGAACAGGATCATCATGATTGAACCGGCCACGATCTTTTGCTGCACGGTCACAATGGCCAGGATCGGCGCGATGAAGCCGAAGGTGCAGGACCCGGAAAGAATGCCGTAGGCCAGCCCCAGGCCGAAGGCGCCGTGAATGCCGCGCAGATTGAGCCGGTAGAGCATGGACCCGGACATGGAGCAGGCCTGCACGCCCAGCATGCCCAGTGCTACCCAGATTA
>CAYZHB010000017.1:0-34323 GCA_964478245.1 uncultured Desulfobacterales bacterium
GGTTCTGTGAGAGGGATGAAGCGGAGTTGATCACCCCGCTTCACCCTACTCGATTACGGGTCGGCTGTTTGCCAGGAGACTGCCGTGCAGGATGAGAAAAACGCGGATGTGGCCGGTATCGTCGCCACGTCCACCATAACGAGAATTGTGATCAACACGTCGAGGCGGTTTGTGTATCCGTTTGCCCCGGCCATCAGCAGGGGCCTGGGCATCCCCATGTCCCATGTCACGTCGGTCATTGCGGTGAATCAGGCCACGTCGATTTTCGCCCTTTTTGCCTCCCACCTTGCCGACCGGAAGGGATACCGGATCATGATGCTGTCGGGGCTTGGTCTTGTGGTCGCCGGTATGCTGCTGGCGGGTGCCGTGCCGGTTTACCTGTCGCTTCTCGCGGGCATGTTCCTGTGCGGTCTCGGCAAAAACGTTTTTGATCCCGCCGTCCAGGCCTATGTGAGCAACCGGGTCCCTTACAGCAGAAGAGGGCTGGTCATCGGCATAATGGAGATAAGCTGGGCCGGTTCCACACTGATCGGCATTCCCCTGATCGGGGTGCTCATCGGTAAAGCCGGATGGCGGTCGCCTTTTTTTCTGATCGCTGCCGCGGGTGTACTCTGCATCCTTCTGGTTCTCTTCACCGTGAAGAATGATTACAAAAAGGGACGCGGAAAGCAAACGAAGACCGGGTTCACAAGGCGTCTCAAAATGCTCCTGAAAAGTCGGACCGCCTTGAGCGCAGCAGGTTTCGGCTTTTTCGCAAGCCTGGCCAATGACAACCTTTTTGTGGTTTACGGTGCCTGGCTGGAGCAGTCGTTCGGACTGAGCGTGGTGGCCGTCGGTATCGGAACCGGGGTCATCGGGCTGTCTGAACTGACGGGCGAAATATTCACCGCCACTCTTTCCGACCGGATCGGGTTGAAGCGGTCCGTACTGACAGGCCTTGTGCTCTCTTTTGCAGTGTACGGTCTGATCCCCTTTGTGGCGGTTTCCCTGCTTTATGCCCTTTTCTCCCTTTTTTTCCTGTTTCTTTTTTTTGAATTCTGCTTTGTCTCTTTTCTTTCCGTGTGCACAGAACTTTTCCCAAAAGAGCGGGCCACCATGATGGCCCTTTTTTTTATTGCAACGGGCCTTGGCCGGATGACCGGTGCATTCGCCGGCGGTATCCTGTGGAAAAGTTCGGGAATCGCCGGAATCTGCCTGTTTTCGGCGGTTTTTAATGTTTTGGCCTTTTGGGCCGTATGGGCCGGCGTAAACAGTAAATAGAAAGTTTTTATAAATAAGCTTTACAAGCGCAAAAACAGATGGTAACTTGATAAAATCAGGATAAGCAGAAGATGGCAGATAAACCTTTGGATAATGCGCGGGTTATTTCAGTGAAACAGAGATGCGGATTTTAGACGGAAGGTTTTGAATTTCGCCGGACAGGCGTTTCCCTTCGTGCCTAAAATCAAGGGAAGAGGCCTGTGCTGACGCGGAAACGATCTTATTCTCAGGAATGTGAAGAGCTGCACACTATTCATAGGGTCCCGGCCAAGGTAAAAGGTTTGGGCGACATACATCTTTACATGATTCAGGAGTTGATAAATGGATTTCATAGAAATTCGACTCGGTGATGATTTTGAAACCCATTCAAGGGGGGATAAGCCCTTCCAGGAAATGTTTCAGTCCATCAATCCGATTTTCTGTCTGTCGAAGCGCGTATGGAAACCGCAGATGGATATTTTTGAAACGCGGAACAGCATCATTATTCACGCGGAGATAGCCGGTGTGGATAAGGACAATATCCTCATAGAAGTGAGTGCCAAGGCGGTCAAAATATCCGGAAAAAGATCAAGCACCCAGCCGGAATCAGCTGCGACGTACCGGCTTGCCGAAATTCAGTTCGGCGATTTTGAAAGGGTTCTGTATCTGCCCAGTATGATCGATACGGAATCGGTTTCGGCGTCATTTCTAAACGGTTTTCTTGAAATTAAAATGGAAAAACTGTATGGCAATGGAGAGAAAAGGAGAGTGCCGATAGATTTTGGTTGATGTGCCTGGTTTCCAGTAATTGTATAAACTGAGGTTATTGTATGGACAGTTTTCAACAGCCTTCCGTTAATATCACGCCTGAACAAATCCCTGAATACCTTCCGATACTCCCGATTGTAGACACCAATCTTTTCCCCAAAATGGTACTCCCCCTGGTGCTGGTCCAGCGGGAAGCGATAGAGCTCATTGATGAAGCAATGGCCGGCAACCGGATACTGGGGCTGCTGTTGTCAAAAAGAACGGATATGGAGACGAAACATGCCACATCGGATCTTTACCGGATAGGAACGGCCGCCGTTATCCTGAAAATGTCCAAAATGGAGGAAAACAAGGCCCAGCTGCTAATCCAGGGTATCACCAGATTCAAGGTGATCGAATATATCAATGAAAAGGCTTACATGAAGGCCAGAATCGGGGTGCTGAAGGATACGAATGTCCAAAGCGATAAAGAGACCCGGGCGCTTATGTCCAATATTGTGGATCAGTATGAAAAAATCGTGAATCTTTCCCCCGGTCTTCCCCAGGAAATGGGAGAGCTCGTAAAGTCGCTCAAAGAGCCTGATGTGCTGGCGGACATGGTGGCCTCCACCATTAACGCCCCCATCGAGGAAAAGCAGAAGGTGCTGGAGCTGACCGATGTGAAAAAGCGGCTGAACAAGGTCACCCGGCTTGTAAACGATCAGCTTGATATCCTGGAGATGGGCAGCAAGATCCAGACGCAGGTCAAAGAGGATATGGATAAGCGCCAGCGGGAATACTATTTGCGTCAGCAGCTCAAGGCGATCAAGGAGGAGCTGGGGGAGACGGAAGATGAAAGTGTCGAGCTGAAAGAGTACCGGGAGAAAATCGATGCCGCCGATCTGCCCGAAGAGGCCCTGAAAGAAGCGGAACGGGAGCTGGACCGTCTTTCGAGAATGCATCCCTCTTCAAGTGAGTACATTGTCTCCTCCACATACCTTGACTGGTTAACGTCCCTGCCGTGGAACACATTTTCCGAAGAGCGGATTGATATAAAAGAGGCGCGCCGGATACTGAACAAGGACCACTACGGCCTTGAAAAGCCCAAAAAGCGGATTCTGGAGTATTTGTCGGTTCTGAAGCTGAAAAACGATTCAAGGGGACCGATCCTCTGTTTCTCGGGTCCGCCCGGTACCGGTAAAACCTCTCTGGGCATGTCAATCGCGCGGGCCCTTGGCAGAAAGTTCATCCGGATCGCCTTGGGCGGTATAAGAGACGAGGCGGAGATACGGGGCCACAGAAGGACTTACGTAGGGGCCCTTCCGGGCAGAATCATCCAGCAGCTGCGGAAAGCGGGGACCAAGAACCCGGTATTCATGCTGGACGAGATAGACAAGGTCTATTCCTCTTACCACGGCGATCCCTCCTCGGCCCTTCTCGAAGTCCTGGATCCCGAGCAGAACCATTCGTTTTCAGACCATTATCTTGACGTGCCGTTCGATCTTTCCAACGTCATGTTCATTACCACGGCCAACGTGCTCCATACGATTCCCTCCCCCCTCATGGACCGGATGGAGGTTCTTGAACTCAACGGATACACGGACGATGAAAAACTGAAGATCGCCACAAAGTATCTTCTCCCGCGGCAGCGCAGGACAAACGGCCTGAACGGCTCCCAGATCTCCATTACGCACGGGGCGATCAAACATATCATTTCGGGGTATACCCGGGAAGCAGGGGTCAGAAATCTTGAAAGGGAGATCGGCACGGTCTGCCGGGGCGTCGCCAGCCGGATCGTTGAAGGGGAGGCCGACAGTGTGAAAGTGGCCAAGAAGGATATCCGGGAATACCTGGGACCGGTCCGCACTTTACCTGGAAAGGGGGTGAAAATAGAGGCCCCCGGGGTGGTGATGGGGCTGGCATGGACGCCGACGGGCGGCGAAATCCTGTATATCGAGTCCGCCTATATGAAAGGGACCAACCGCCTCACCTTGACCGGACAGCTCGGCGATGTCATGAAAGAGTCGGTAAATACGGCCTTGAGCTATATACGATCCAAAGCGGACAAGCTGAAAATCGATGACAAGTTTTTTGAAGAGCACGACATCCATGTGCACGTGCCGGAAGGGGCGATCCCCAAAGACGGGCCGTCAGCCGGTGTTGCCATGCTGACCTCGCTGGCATCGCTCGTGACCGGGAAAGTGGTGAAGCGAAGTCTCGCCATGACCGGTGAGATCACCCTCAGAGGGGAGGTTCTGCCGGTGGGCGGGATAAAGGAGAAGGTGATTGCCGCTCACAGTGCCGGGATCAGGCACATTATTCTGCCCAGAAACAACGAGAAGGACATGGAGGATGTGCCCCGGAATGTCAAAGACAATATCGACATTTTTTTTACGGACAAGATGGAAAGGGTGTTAAAACGAGCGCTGGATCTGGGTAAATAGTGTATGAAAAGAGGTTTACATCAACCGGCCTGTCTGCTGTGGTTTTTGGTGCTTTTATTCTGCCTGTCCGCTGCCGGCTGCACCAAAAAATCACTGGATGACACCTATCCGGAAAAAAGTACATCCAAAACACCGGCTACCCTGAAACCCTACAGCATCAAGGGGAAGGTCTATTCGCCCCTGGCCAGCGCCCGCGGTTTCTCCCAGAAAGGGATTGCTTCATGGTACGGGAAAAAATTTCACGGCCGCAAGACGGCAAGCGGCGAGGTTTACAACATGTACGACATGACAGCCGCCCATAAAACGCTGCCGCTGGGGACCTGGGTGAAAGTGTACAACATCCGGAACGGCAGGGAAGCGGTTGTCAAAGTCAACGACAGGGGGCCGTTCGTCAGGGGACGGATTATCGATCTTTCCTACACGGCGGCAAAACGCATCGATATTGTGGGGCACGGTACCGCCCCCGTGAAAATCGTCGCCCTGGGCAAGGCGAGCACGGGTTCGGCCGGGGAGGAACCCGTGCGGTATACCGCCGTAAACTACTGGAAGGGGGATTTCACTGTTCAGGTCGGGGCCTTCAAGATGGTTGAAAACGCCAGAAAACTGGCCGTAAAGCTCTCCGGAGATTATAAAAAAGTCCGTATCTCCACCTTCCGGGATCACCGGGGGAAATTTTACCGGGTGCGGGTGGGGCAGTATACCAACCTGAAGGATGCCATACGGTTCAGCCGGAAACTGGTTTCTGCCGGAATGGAAAACGCGTTCGCCGTGGCGGAGTGATTCCCGGAATGGCGTACACTGTTTTCCTGGACCGGGACGGGGTGATAAACAAGGATTCGAAGAACTATGTCAAGGATGTTTCCGAATTCACGTTTATCGAAAAGAGTGCCGAAGCGGTTGCCATGCTTTCCAAAAACGGATTTGACGTTATCATCATAACGAACCAGTCCGTGATTGGCCGCCGGCTGACCAGCAGTGAAACCCTTGATAAGATATTTGAAAAAATGAAAACGGGTATCGCCTCAGCCGGCGGGACGGTAAAAGATATTTTTTTCTGCCCGCATCGGCCGTCCGCCGGCTGCACCTGCCGCAAACCACGCCCCGGTCTTATTCTCCAGGCCAAAGCACGGTACGGTATCGATCTGGCGCGCTCCTGCATGGTGGGCGACAGTGTAAAGGACATGGTGTGTGCCGCGAATGCCGGGTGCGGCAAGTCGATCCTGGTCATGACGGGAAACGGCAGAATCGCTCTTCCCCTTCTCGCCGAAAGGAACATTGTGCCGGATTTCAAGGCGGAGAATCTGTACAAGGCAGCCGGCTGGATTGTTGAAAACCTGGGATGATAGAGATCAGAGGCACCTTAGAAAGGTTTACATTTCAAAACAGTGACAACCATTATGCCGTGGGCAGGGTAAAAGTCGGCAGGGGAGGAGAGACCATCACCGCCGTCGGCTACATGGCCGGTGTGAAAGAGGGGGAAACCCTTGATTTAAAGGGAAAGTGGGTCACCCACCCGAAATACGGGGAACAGCTCAAAGTCGACGCATTCGAGGTGATTCTGCCGGCCACAGCTTCGGGCATCAGAAAATATCTGGCATCCGGCATCGTCAGGGGGATCGGCATGCACCTCGCCGAAAGAATTGTGGATCATTTTGAAGGCGAGACCTTTGACATCATAGAAAACACGCCCCGGCGTCTCGAGGAGATATCCGGGATCGGCCGGGCAAAAGCCGACAAGATCAGTCACGCCTGGCGGCAGCATCATATGGTAAGACAGGTGATGCGGTTTCTCCAGGAGAAGGGGATCAATGTGTTTCACGCGTCGGCGATCCTGAAATTTTACGGGAACCAGGCCCTGGAGATACTTGAAAAAGACCCTTACACCGTTGCAAGGGACCTCCCCGGCGCCGGATTTCAGATAGCCGACCGAATCGCCCTTGAGTCCGGAATTGAGAAAGACCATCCCGAAAGGCTGAAAGCCGCCCTTGTTTATCTGCTGCTGACCGCTGAAGAGGAGGGCCATGCATACGACCTGAAGGACGCACTGGTTGAAAAATGCGGAAAACTCACCGGTGCGGAGACCGTCAAGATCGAAACGGCCCTCACGTCTCTCGATGAACAGGGAGAGATCGTCACGGAGGGAGCGCCTTCCTGTACCGCCGTCTATCTGAAACACCTCCACGCCGCTGAAAAAGGGGTTTCATCAAGGATAAAGGCGCTTTTGTCGCTGCCGGTGCCGGAAAGAACAATCGACAGAGACGAGATCGTGAGCGAGGTCGCGTCCCGCCTGGCCATCAGGCTCTCCGAGAGCCAGCTGGCCGTTGTGGACGCCGTGCTGGAAGAACGGGTGGTGGTGATCACCGGCGGGCCCGGCACGGGAAAAACCACGCTGGTCCGGGCTCTTTGCGCCGTGTTTGAAAGACTTCACCAGCAGGTCGTGCTGGGAGCCCCGACCGGCAGGGCGGCCAGAAAACTTTCCCAGGTGACGGACCGAAAGGCCAGCACCCTGCACAAAATGCTCGAATACGACCCCGAGGAACACTTTTTCAGGAAAAACCATGCCAATCCCCTTGATCTCGATGTCCTGGTTGTGGATGAGGCCTCCATGGTGGATCTCCTGCTGATGTACCGGCTTCTGTCGGCAATGCCGTCCACGGCGATGCTCGTGCTGGTGGGGGACACATTCCAGCTGCCGTCGGTGGGACCGGGAAACGTTCTGGCGGACATCATCAACGCCGGCCGTGTCAAAACCTGTTTTCTGACCGACATATTCAGGCAGGCAAAGGAAAGTCCCATCGTACTGGCCGCCCACGCCATCCGTAACGGCGAGACGCCGGAAATGGAAAACGGAAAATCCGACCGGCTTTCCGAGTTTTACTTCATAGAAATGAGCGATCCGGATAAAATTGTGGATACGGTACGGGTGCTCTGCTCCGAACGCATACCCCGGGCCTTTCCCCATGTGGCGGACATCCAGGTACTGACACCGATGCACCGCGGCCGGACCGGCACCATCAATTTGAACCGGGAACTCCAGGCGGTCTTGAACCCGGGGGATAAAGCGGTCAACGGGAAAAAAACCGCATTTAAAACCGGGGACAAGGTTATGCATCTGAAAAACAACTACGAAAAGGATGTGTTCAACGGCGATATCGGGATTGTCCATGAAATCGACCAGGCTCTCGGTGAGCTGCGGGTGGATTACGACGGACGGCTCGTAACGTATGACACCCTGGAGCTGGACGAACTGACCCTTGCCTATGCCATTTCCGTCCACAAGTCCCAGGGCTCCGAGTATTCCGCAGTCGTTGTGGTGATGACCCGCCGGCATTATCCCCTGCTGCAGCGCAAGCTGCTGTATACCGCCATCACCCGGGCAAAAGACCTGGTGATCCTGATCGGATCGAAAAGAGCGGTCGACATTGCGTTACACAACAACAGGACAGATCTCAGGCGCTCCAATCTTCAGGAGCGGCTGAAACGGCTGTGACACTATGCGCCTTGAGACAAAACGGTTGACAAGACGCGGCCCTGAAGCCCGGCGTGTTCTCAATCGCCCCGCTTTTTTCCTGGTCTTTTTTCTGTCGGCGGCCCTTTTCTTTTTTCTTGTGTATCACGCCAACACGGAACTGTATGCCGATATCCGGGTCCTGAAACAGGCCGGTCATACCGTGGTGCCCAACGCGCACGTTCTCGCACTTTTGCCGGATTACAGAAGCGCTTTTTCCGGGTCTCTCTTCTTTACATTCACATTGGGTCTCGTGTCCGCCTTTACCGTGTCCATAACGGTGACAGCGGTGCTCAAAAAAAGAGACGGCATGGTATTCTCCGAAATTTTGAACCCGCTCGCCGTCCCGGCCGCCTGCGCCCTTATTGTTTTAAGCGGGTTGTGTCTCGTTGCGGATAAAGGATTTTTCCTTAAAGCGCGGAACCGGCTTCTCCTGACCAACAGCGCCGGTATTGCGTTAAACAGTTTTTACTATACCCATACCCTGTATGCGGCAAACGCCCTGCAGAGTCCCATGGCAAGGCAGATAAAGTCCTACCGGACGGATCCTCCGGCCGAAAGCAAAATGCCGTGGCTCGAAAACGCGCTTTTCCGTTACGGGTGGCTGAAAAGCGGGGCTTCTTCAAACACGGCCCTTGTGATAAGCGCCTCAGAGAATACAGTGGTCCTGAAAAAGGGGGACCGGCCGGTCGTAACCGCACGGGCGAACCGGTTTTACAGGAGACCCGCAACCTTTCTCCAACGCTACGCCGAAAAAACCGACAACCGGAAGGTGCTGCGGCTGCTGTGCCGGATATCTCTTCTGGCGGGGATTCCGGCTGTTATGGTATCATTGCTATATGCAGGCGTAAAACGGGTGTTAACGGGGGTTTTCTCCAGAAAACGGGCAGCAGCGCTTTCCGCTATTGCTGCCGTTTTGCTCTGCCTGGGCCCTGTTTACCTTATCAATAGCGAACCGGCGGCCAAAGAGACGGACAGGGAAACCATTTCGGCTCTGCTCTATTCCGGGGACAGGGCTGAAAGAGTGCGGGCGTTGAGAGCCCTGTGCCGGCAGGGGAAAAGCATCACCTCTTTTCCGGAGGCGGCTGCCGCCCTGATGAAGGGCCGCATTCCGGAACGGTACTGGCTTGCCCGCACTCTCGGCCACGGCAGGGGGGAAGAAAATCTCCACTATCTCAAGGTACTGCTGGCCGACAGTCAGATCAATGTACGGTGCGCCGCTGTCAGGAGCCTGCCCGAGCCTGCTTTTGCACCGGAAGTCCCGGAGCTGTTGAAAAATATCATGAAAAATGCCAAAGAGTGGTACGTGCAATACTGTGCCTGGGAGGCCTGGAAACAGTGGAGAATCAGCAGCAGCGGGTAACAGTGGGGACCGTCCTCACGGCGGCGTTTTTGATATTTCTTTCAGAGGCGCTTCTAACGTTGGCACTGGCCCCTTACATTGCCGCTGTTTCGGTGACGGCGGTGACCCGGATCGTACAGACCGGCATGCTGTTACTGGTTGTGACCTTTGGTTCAGGCAGTATCCGGGCGTGCGGCCTCTCGCCGGCGGATTTTCCCGGGGGGGTGACAACAGGCGTTTTGTGGTCCTGCCTTTTCGGTGCGGCCGTGCTGGGCTGTGCTGCGGTCCTCTTTCTGGCCGGAAGCGATCCCCTGCAGTGGATCGAGACAACGCTGCCGGAAAACCGGGGCCGCCTGCTTGTTTTTCTGGTGACCGGCGGTCTCGTTTCGCCGGTTTCCGAGGAGCTTTTTTTCAGGGGGATTCTCTACACATACCTGCGGAAGTTCGGCATTGTGACGGCCCTGTCGGTCAGTACCCTGCTTTTTGCCGCAAGCCATTTTCCCGATTCCCCTTATCCCTTTTTTCAGCTGATCGGCGGCGCGGTCTTTGCCCTGTCGTTTGAAAAAGCGAAAAGCCTTGCCGCCCCAATCATCATCCATATGGCGGGGAATCTTGCCATTTTTTCTTTAAATCTGGTCTGAGCTTTTCAATACATGGCTTCCTTATATAATTTTTTTACGACTGTATCTGCCATCGGCCCCTTAATGTAAATACATAGGGGGGACGAGGCCCCCCTCCTTTCAATAGGTAATCTTGTCCGAGACCGCATCTTTGGCCGCGAGCTTGTGCAGTTTCACCATCTCGAAGCGGTCCACCGAGATAAAGAGATTGCCCTTTTTATCGACAAGTTTGAGATCGTAGCAGTTGGTCTCTTCACTGGCATCGACTTTCTCGGTGATGCAGTAGTACGGCGTGCCTTTCGAAAGCTTCCCGTAGAACTGAAGCGTGCCGATTTTATACGGCAGCACGGTCCGGTTGGTGGAGAAGAATTCAACCAGGCCGCCGGTCTGAAATATGGCGTCCACCAGGATCGGCGCCGCAATAAAGTTCGGTTGGGTTACCCCCTTGAAAAACGCTTTGCGGCTGGCATCTTTCACGGTTGTCACCAGGGTGGTCCCGTCAAAGGAGTTGATATCCGCGATGGTGCTGAAAAGACCGAACATGAAGAGCCGTTGGGGATTGTACACAAGCTCCTGGATCGGCATGTCATAGTACACCGGGTTGAAAGGCGGCAAATCGATTTTTTCAGGGGTCGGCGCCGTTTTTGCAAATTTGCAGGTCGCCTGATAGTGCAGCATGGGATCTCCCATGGCCGCACCGTCCGGTCTTTTGAACTGAGAGGTTATCCGGCAGTTGTAAACACCGTCCCCGGCTTTTTCGCCGGTAATGAGGAGCGCCTTGGGCCGTCCTTTGAGGATCTTGATGCCGTAGGGAATTGAAAAATCCGTCACCGCCACGAGGTGCCGGTCGTCACCGGTCAGGGTTCTCGCCGCTTGTGCCATGGCCTCGATGCCGGTGGCGCCGAGAAAAAGCGGCACCCCGTTCATGGTGTGATCGTAAAGGAAAAGGTCCCGCTCAAGATCGAGCACCCGTGAGTACGTAACGCTTTTGTCGGTTTTTTCCACCACCTCGTCCAGGAACGGATACGCCGTGTCGTAAGGATTCTGTAAAATACCGTCCCGGTCGAATTCGTAATCGAGACCGGAGAACACCATTTCGGTTTCCGTTTTATCCAGCAGATCGGCCATGAAAAAATGGATGCCCTGCCGAAGGGGCAGGAACGCCACCCCTTTGTCTTCAAGCACCTTTTTCACGGTGGGATTGGTGGCCATGCCCACATCCGACCACGCCGTCCATGCATACACCTTGTAAGTCCTGTCCGGATGAAGCTGCCTTTCGCGGAAAAGCGTTTTGCACAGCAGATCATTGGCGGCCGTGTAGTCCGACTGGCCTTCATTACCGAACTTGGCCGTCACGGAAGAGAAGGTGAAAAAGTATCGGTAATCTCTGTCTTCAAGGGCCCGGAGAAGATGCATCAGGCCTTTTACCTTGACGTCCACCACAAGTTCAAAGCTCGAAAGTGTTTTTTTCGGGATAAACTGGCTCATCTCGAGGCCGGCGGCGTGAAGAACGCCGTCGATTTTTTCGCAGCTGTCAACCGCCTGCTGAACCGCGTCGGCATCGGTCACATCCGTGCAGTGGTAAGTGACATCAATCCCGCGGGATTCAAGATGCGCCAGGTTGTCAAATGTCTGCCGCACCCGCATGAGGGCGTCCACTTTCTGCTTTATGTCGAGGGGTTTGGCCCCCGGCATGTCCGTTTTCACCATCTCCATGAGATCGGCCCGGCCGATATGCCGGTCCAGGTATTTTTCCGGCGTGGCAAAGATATCGTTGATATCGAGGATTACCAGGTTCACGGCGTACCGGTCCACCACCGCTTTCAATATTTCATAGGTGATGCCGCCGGCACCGCCGGTGACAAGCAGGGTATCGCCTTTTGCAACCGTTTTGTCTCCCATTTGTGCCCGTTCGGGTTTCATGGAGAGGACATACCGCTGGCCGCGCCTGTAGCCGATCTCGGTTTTGGGATCGGCAATGAGCAGTTCTTTCAGAAAGAGCGCCGCAATCCGGTTGATGCTCTTTTTCGGCTGCTTATATGAAAAATCCACGATTTTAACGCATGTTTCCGGCATCTCCTTGTTCACCGTTTTGAGCAGGCCGGCCGCCCCGCCGAAAGCCGGGTGAACGGGACCGCAGTCCTCGAGATACGGCTGCACCACCGAGTCGAATGTGATCGTGCCGATCAGGCTGCCCGGCCGGTTCAGGGTGTCAAAGAGGGCTTTGATCATGACAAACAGGGATTTGACGGTTGTGTTCAGTTCGGCGTCAAAACGGTTGCCTTTTTTGAAGTAGAAGTCCAGGGGCGAAAGGTGGACAAACCCGTCCACCTCCCCGTAGGACTGGCGGAAAGCGGCAGCGTCTTTTTCCGTTTGGCTGACATCGGTAAAATCCATTTGGAAGTCGCAGTTATCGTTTTGGCCCACGGTGATGACGCGGCCGTTCATGCCCTTGATTTTTTCGGCAATTTTCTCTGCAAAACCGTGGCTGTCAACCGACACCACAATCCTTTTGCCGTTGAAATCCGCTGCAGCCGGTTCAGGGGTGTCCGATTCAACCGCTTTGAGGGTGAGCCGCTTGACCGGCAGAGAGGGATCGGGGGAATCCGCTTGGGCCGGCACTTCAGCCGTTTCTTTCGTGCCTGCCGCCGCTCCGCCAGCAGGGGCTTGTCCGCCCTCAGCCGCGTCGCCGGTTTCGGCCGTTTCAGTATCGGCTGCCGGTCCGGCGGCATCGAGGGCGGCTGCGTGGTCTGCGGTTTTACCGGCGATGTAGTCGGAGAGTTTGGCAATGGTGTTGAGATCACTGAGCCGGAGGTCTTCGGGCACGTCGAAGCCGAACGTGGCCGCGACTTTGCCGAAGATTTCGACCTGTTTGACGGTGTCGATGCCGAGATCGGCCTCGAGGTCGAGGTCGTGCTCGAGCATGTCTTCGGGGTACCCGGTCTGAACGCTGATGATCGTTTTCACCTTTGCCGCGGCATCCGACGGTGTTTCGGCTGCCGGTGCTCCGCCAGCAAAGGCTTGTCCGCCCTCAGCCGCGTCGCCGGTTTCGGCCGTTTCAGTATCGGCTGCCGGTCCGGCGGCATCGAGGGCGGCTGCGTGGTCTGCGGTTTTACCGGCGATGTAGTCGGAGAGTTTGGCAATGGTGTTGAGATCACTGAGCCGGAGGTCTTCGGGCACGTCGAAGCCGAACGTGGCCGCGACTTTGCCGAAGATTTCGACCTGTTTGACGGTGTCGATGCCGAGATCGGCCTCGAGGTCGAGGTCGTCCTCGAGCATGTCCCGGGTGTATCCGGTCTGGCCGGCAATGATTTCCTTTACGCTTTTTACGGTTGCTGCCGGCCGGGAAGAGTCTTCGGTACCGGAGAAAGCGTTCGCTTCAGCGGCCTGAACCGGTGCCGGTGTTTCAGCCCGTTCGACTGCAGCGGTTTCAGGCTGAGGCCGGGGCTCCCTGGGCGGAGCGGGCATCTCCCGGGGTGCCGCCGCCGGTTCCCGGCTTTCCGGCACTTCCGAACCCGCCACCACACACAAGGTGTTGTCAATGATCTTGAGCGCAGGGGTCGGGACACCCGAGATTTTTTTCAGCCAGGCCGTATACCCGGGATTGTTTTCAAACGCGTTCTCCTCTATCCGCTTGACAAAGAGAAATGCAAAGTGGGACCCGAATCCGGCTGCCAGATGCAGCCCGTATTCGCAGGCGATATCCGATTTGCTGCTGAAGTTGAGGTTTTCGAAATGGGCGGGTATTTTCTGGAGGTTGGCGATGGGGGGCGCCTTCCTTTTCTGGAGCGCCTTTACCATCACCACATCCTCGATGGCGGCCCCGAGGGTGTGCCCGGTGAACCCCTTGGTGTTCGAAATGCAGATGTTTTTGAGATGATCACTGAACGAGGTTTCCAGGGCCGTCACCTCGGCATCCGCACTGCCGCCCCGTGCCGGGGTGTAGGTCTCGTGGGACATGAACAGCAGTTTGTCCGCATAATCCTCTTTTTTAAGGTTGTGCCGTTTTTCCACCTTGCCGATAAATTTTTTCATCTCCCGGGACATGTGGGGCACATCGATATTAAAGGCGTGGTATCCGGAATTGGCCATGTGGGTGCCGAGAATCTCCGCCTGGCCGCTCATGCCCCTTGCTTTGACATCCGCTTCGTTTTCAACCACCAGTCCCACGGCACCGCTGCCCAGAATGGTGCCGTTCCGGTCCTCGTCAAAAGGCTTGGCCGCTTCGGACACCCGCTTTTTGATGGTGGCCGCCCCGAGTGCCAGAAATCCGGAGCCGATCCACTGGTTCTGGGCCTCGGAGGTGGCGTTTTCACCGCCGATTACCAGCACCCGTCTGCACCGGCCCACCCGGATCCAGTCTTCGGCGATCCCGATGGCCTGGGTGGTGGAGGCGCATGCGCTGCTGACAAGGGTGTTGGGGCCCTTTGCCTTGATAATCTGTGCAAGGTGCGCCGACCCGAGGGGGCAGGCGTTCACCAGAAAGTTCCGGTCAAATTTGTACTCTTTGAAATCCCGTCTTTTTCCGGACTTGGCCTTGAAGAACCACTCGGTCAGCTGTTCCTTGACATCGATATCCCCCACCTTCTCCATGAGATAGTAGTAGATTTTTTCAAACGCTTCATACGGTTTTAAAAAAAGTTTCTGGTAGTAATAGTTTTCCATCTCGCTGATAAGGGTTTCACCGTTGGGAAAGAGCGACGTGATGATAACCCCGGTTTCTTCCTGCATTTCGGCCGGCAGGGCAAACCCGTCGGGAATCATCCGGCTGCCGCCGTTGGATGCCTTGTACTGCATCACCAGGGGGATGCCGGCATCCTTGAGCGCCTCGATACCCGCGGCAATGCCCAGGGCCATGCTGATATCGTACTGTTCCTTGATCCCGTATTCGTCGGTGAGATCAAAATAGCCTAGCTGCCCGGCCAGGTGGATCACATCCTCGGTTTTGGTGATTTTCACGAACTTGGCGCTGCCGTCCGGCTGCTTGTAAAGCTTTGTGATGTTTTTGTCGGTTATGCGCGCCTGGTCTTCCGGGGAGAGGGTTTCAATGAAATTCCGGCCCTCCAGGATCGCGTCAAAGTTGTCCCGGGCGAACACTTTCCGGGTTTTGCCGGGCAGCCCCACGGAAACCCCGGAAATGACGATCCGGCCCGTGTTGAAATCGTAGTTTTCCAGGGCCTTGATCGCCGCTTCCCGCTTTTGCCGCTGATACGCTTCATACAGCAGGCTGTTCACAAGGTCGGCATTGTTTTTCTTGAAGGTCTCGAAATCCTCCCCGTGTGCCATTTCCGGTGCGGTGACATCCGTGTCCGCTGCCGCTTCGGTTTTCTCCGCCGTGTTGTCCGGGGGCGGTGCCGGCGCGGGTTCGGTGAAGATGGCGTTGTATGATTTTAAATAGTCCCGGCATTTTTTGAAAGACTCGATCTCACCGATTTTATGGTCCACTGTTACCGCTGTGCCGTAATCGGCTATATTGATGTTTTTCAGCAGGGTGACCAGAAGTTTTGAGGGCCCGATTTCGATAAAGTGGGTGCGTCCCTGGGCATAGACCTGTTCCACCGACTTGATAAACTCCACCGGCGACACGATCTGTCCGGCCAGGATATCCTTTACTTCATGCCGCCTTTCCGGGTAAGGGCGGCCGTACGTGTTGGAAATGATCCGGCCGAACCGGGTTTCATTGAGCCTTACGGTGTCGAGGTACGCTCTCAGTTTTTGCGAGGCCTCGTTCAGGAGTGGGGTGTGGAAGGCCCCGGAGAGGTTCAGTTTCTTGTGGAACACCTCTTTTTCCTGTAAAAAGGTGCAGAACCGGTCGATTTCTCCTGTTTTTCCCGACACGGCGGTCTGTTTTTCACTGTTTTTGTTGGTGATGTAAATATGGGACAGGAAAGATTCCCTTATGAGGGATTCAGTCTCCTTTTCATTCTTGAAGACCACCATGATGCGGCCGGGATACTTCTGACCGGCCTCGCTCATGAGATCGGCGCGTTTTATGACAAGCCGCATGGTATCGTCAAATGACAGCATGCCGTTGCAGAACAGCGCCGTGTACTCTCCCAGGCTGTGGCCGATGAAATAATCCGGGGAAAATCCTTCCATGTGCAGCCGGTCGAACAGGGCCGCGGAAGAGAGAAAAACCGCCGGCTGGGTGTTTTCCATGAGGTTCAGGCGGTCGTCGTCTTGTGCGAACATCATGTCCAGGAGGGAGTAGCCCCGGGCCTGCCTGAAAAGATCCTCGCCCTTTTCCATCATTTTTCTGATATGGGGATCGTTTTCAAAGAGCAGCCTCATCATGCCGCTTCTCTGGGCGCCCTGACCGGAAAGCAGGGCCACCATCCTGAGTTTCTCCCCGCTGTTGTCCGCCGAATAGGAATAGTTTCTCAATTGGATTGTCTCCTCTGTCGATTTTGCGGCGCTTTCGGCTTGCCTGTCGAGAAAGGCGGGCAGGGCGCCGGCAATGATATGACAGTGGTTACCGCCGATACCGTTTACATTGGACGCGAATTTCAGTTGCCGGCCGTCGGGCGGAGATACCAACTCGCCCGCCGGTTTTAAAACGCTGGCACCGGTTATGGTGGAGTGCTTTTCAGAATAATTGAAATCGGGCAGGATCCGGCTTTTTTTATTCATCAGCATCATTTTGGCAAGCGCCACCGCCGGATTGGCCGCTCTGAAGTATCCGAGCTGGGGTTTGATATTACCGCAGTAAACCGGGTTTTTGAAGCAGGATTCCACCACCTGCTTTTCCACCATGTCGCCGAAGACATTGGAAAAGGCGAACAGGTCGAGATGGCAGATGTCCTGTTTCCGGACGCCGCTTTTGCTGTAGCACGCGTTGATTGCGGAAGCGAATACCGGACCGGACGGGGAGAGAAGGTGGTCCGGCACACTGGATTTAACGGAAAATCCGTTGAGCTCGCCCAATATCTCCATGCCCGCCTCTTTTGCCTTTTTGCGGGTGGTCATTACGTGAACGGCCGCGCCTTCTCCCATGATGTAGCCGTCGGCTCTCTCGTCAAAGAAGCGGCAGTCACCTTCGGAGAGAAGTCCCAACCGCTTGAATGCCATCAGGACGGGCGGAAACAGATTCGTATCCACGCCGCCGGCCAGTACGAAATCGAGGTTTTTAAAGGCGACATCCCGGGCCGCGTTCCGGATGGCGATGGCGGCGGAGGCGCAGGAGGCGTCCACCACGTAATTGGCCCCGTTCAGGCCGAAAATATTGGCGATCCGGCCGGATATGATATTGGACAGAAGTCCCGGCGTGGTGTCGCCGTTGTTTGCCGGTATTTTCTCTTTGATATCGGAGACGATCCGCTCGGCCATCGCTGTCAGCCTGCTTTTATCAATCCCTTTACAGGATGTGATGATCCGCTCCACCAGGTGCTTTCTCACCCGGAGAATGTTTTTGTTCTGGCGTTCGCCGGAAATGGTGCCGAGGATCACGCCGGTCCTGTTCCCTTTTCCGAGGTGCTGTGAAAGACCGGAAGAGGCAATCGCTTCATCCGCGGCCTCGAGCCCGAAAAGCTGCCCCCGCTCGATGGACCGGACCACCGCCGGGGGCATTTTGTACTTGAGGTTGTTGAAGTTGAAATCCTTGACAATGCCGGCCTTTACAAGGGGAAGCCGATAGAAGGAGTCTTTTCCCTCTTTGGCATACGCCCGGTTGGAAAACCGGTCTTCGGGTATTTCAGAGAGCTGGTTTTCGCCGGAGACGAGCGTTTCCCAGAATTGGTCCGTGTTCTGTGCGCCCGGCAGGACGACCCCCATCCCGGCAAAGACGATCCGGTCGTCGTTGAAATCGTAGGCCGGGTCTGTAAATATCTGCCGCGGAAGCGGGGTGTATTCTTCGGTCATCTCCTGGACGATCATGTGATAGTTGATGCCGCCGAACCCGTAGGAGCAGACGGCCGCTCTTCTGGGCCCGCCGTCGGTTTCCCACTTTTGGGACTCTTTGATGATAAAGAGGGAAGACCCGTCCGTGTCGGCGGCCGGGGAAGGTGTGTCGAACCGGCCGTTGGGCGGCAGTGTCCTGTTGTTGATGGCCAGCAGCGCCTTCATGAATCCCGCCGCCCCGGCGCATCCCAGAAGGTGCCCTATCTGGGACTTAATCGAACTGATACCGGCAGTGGCGTTTCCATATGTCTTTTTCAGGGTTCCGAGTTCGGCCTGGTCCCCGATGATGGTGGCGGTGCCGTGGGCTTCGATAAACGTGATCTCCGCCGGGGATATGGCCCGGCGGGCATTTTCGAAACATCTCTCGATGCTGAGCCGCTGGCCTTCCGGATTGGGGGCGGCAATGCCCTTGCCCTTGCCGTCCGAGCTGGCGCCGATGGCGTTGATGACGCCGAGGATATGGTCGTTGTCCCGTACGGCGTCCTTCATGCGTTTCAAAACGAAAACCGCCGACCCTTCTCCCAGAATAAAGCCGTCCGCCCGTTCGTCAAACGGGAACGACCCTTTGGCGGACAAAGTTCCCATTTTGGAAAAGCCGATAAACGACTCCGGTGCCAGGTGGGTGTTGACACCGCCCACAATCACCTGGTCGTGTTCCCCGGACAGCAGCTCGCCTGTCGCCGCTTCAAAGGCGGCGAACGAGGAGGCGCAGGCGGCATCCACCACGTAGTTGACGCCGCGGACACCGAGATGCCGGGCGATCCGGGAGGCTTCGATATTGAGAAGCATGCCGTGGACCGGGTCGTAATCCCGGTTTTTCCCTTCAAACCCTTCTCTGAGGGTGTTTTTCAGCTCCTCTTTCTCCCCGCTGCTCAGATCGCCGTATTCCGGTGTTTTTCCCAGCATTTCCAGGATTTCCGGCATAAAGTATTTAAACTGGAGGTCGTTGCCCAGTTCGTTCCCCAGGCAGGTGGCGATTATCACCGCCGTTCTTTCAGGGTTGTCACAGATCAGCCGGTTGTCTTCCCCGAGGCAGCCCGCATTTTCCACCGCCCTGTAGGCGGCTTCGAGGACCATCATCTGGCTTCTCGACAGCCTGGCCGCCTTCTCTTGGCTGTATCCGAACCGCTCCCCGTCAAATTCGTAGTCGTCCACGATGCCGGCGAGCAGGGTATAGGTTTTATCCTCGGCTTTTTTGTCGGCATCGTAATAAAGCGTCCGGTCCAGCCGATCTTCGGGCATCTCTTTGATGGCGTACTGTTTGGTGATAATGTTTTCCCAGAGTTTTTCAGGCGTGTCCGCACCGGGGAGCACACACCCCATGCCCACCACGGCGATTTCATCGTGGATGCTGCTGGTTTCCGAAGAAAAGGTTTCAAGCTGGTTCAGGTTTTCAAAAAGAGTGTTTTTGTCGCTGAAGTACCGGGCGTGGACATCGGCGATGGCAAGGGGCGCCTGCAGAAAGGCGAGGCTGTCGCCCACCAGAAAGTTTCCCCTTTCCCGGTGTTCTTTGTCGTCAAAGTATTGGTAGTGCTCAGGCCCGGGATTGTTAAAATCAGGAAGAAACCCTTTCGCCCCGATTAAAAGGGACCCGAGATTTTTCTTCTCAAAGGAGCGCTTTCGCTTGTCCAGGCTGTCATTGCCGGCGATCATTTCCTGTTCCGTTTCGAGCATCATCTTGGCAAACTCGGTGGGAGCGGTTCTGGAGGCGAGCCCCACGCTTTTGCCCACCACGACGGTTCTGTTCTCCTTTGAAATAATTTGCTGGTACTGTTTTGTCATGCTCCCGGTTTCAGTAATCTCCCTTGTGAAAAGGTAGGCGGTTCCCACCTGCAGCCCGATTTTGGCGCCCCTGGCGGCGAGATGGGATGTCATGCCCGACATAAAGTACGAGGCGAAACAGCTGGATATCCCGCCGGCAAATACCAGTGACAGGCTGGACAGATCCCGGTCGTATTTTTCCAGGAGCCTGGCCGCAGCCGCCTCCCACAGCACCAGGCTGGAAAGGGACCCCACATGTCCGCCCGCTTCGGTTCCCTCGAATATAAAGCGGGTGCAGCCGTTTTTTACGGCGTTTTCCAGCATGGAGACCGACGGGGTGTGCAGGTAGGTTTTCGTGCCCGCCTTTTCAAGATCGGCCACCTGCGAGGGCACGCCCCCGGCAAACAGGGCAAAGGGGATGTTGTATTTCTTGACCATCTCTATGTGGCTTTTTGCGCAGGGGTTGAACGCTTCTATGCCCACCAGCCCGGCGCCGAAGCGCTCCAGGTTCCGCGCGCCCGCTTTCAGCATGGGGTCGGCGAGTTCCTCGGGAAGGCTGCCCACGGCCAGGAACGGCAGGGCACCGGCCTGGAAAACTTTTGCGGCAAATTTTGCGTTGTCGCTGATATTGGCCATGGGGCCCTGTATGAGCGGGAGGGTGGTCCCGTGTTCCCCGGCAAGCGCCGTGCCGGGTTGAACCGGGTCAAAGGCATCCACAAAGTCGAGATGTTCACCCGTCTGCCTGAAAAAGTCCGCGATCATATCTTCGAGGGCGGTGGTGCTTTTTGAAAAATATTTGGCAAAAACCGCGTCCTGGCCCAGGTAGAAAAGGGACTGAACAAAGGCGGCCTCAGGGTCGTCGAGGCCGATGATATGCTGTTCGATCTCCCGGTATATGGCGGATTCTCCCTCCTTGTCTTCCGGCAGGGCCGCGGCATTCTGTTTCAGTTTCTTTACGATTTTCGTGCCCAGCTTGGCAAACACCCGGTAGCGGTCGCCACCGGCGGCAATTTCGGTTGTGTCGTTTTCGTCCAGGGTACCCAGGAGCTCCTTGAATTTTTTCGCCACGGGCGCTTCATCTGCCAGGAGAAGCTGACTGTCCAGCACGATGCCCGATACCCCGGCGGCAAACAGGCCGGCGGTCGTGTGCATGCCGACCCCGCCCTGAACGAACACGGGATAACCCGTCTTCTCGAGGTACCACTGCATCAGTATGAACGACGAGTAAGCCGAGACCTTTCCGGCCGCCTCGTTTCCTTTTAAGAGCAGGGCGTGCGGCGAAACGGCATCTATAGCGTTCACCATGTCAATGTCTTTGACCTCGAGCACGATCCGGGTATCGGCAAAAAGTGAAAAATCAGCCGGGGTATCATTTTTTTCAAGGGGCACCACAATGGCGTCAAGATTTGTGAAGCGCCGTTTCTTTAACGCTTCTATCAAGTTGCCGTCATGGGCTTTCAGCCGCAGACCGAAAAGAATGCCGTCCGCTTCGAGCGCGGCCGCATTTTCAAGGATAAGGTCCGAATCCAGAAACTCCGTATCGAAAACCGGGAGCGCCCCGGCCTGGTAAAGACGGGTAAAATACTCTATATCAAATACCTTTACGGGATTCATTACCATCAAAGGCAGTCTGGAATTGATCACTCTTGTTATCATTCTATATCTCCGTCGTATATAAAATTAAAAAAAACAGTACAGTTCTCCCAATCTACTCAATAATCATGCCAGGAAGGCCCGGATTTTCAACCTCCTGAAACAAAAGGAAATTTGTTTGTTGAGTTGCCCGGCCATCTGTGTTACAAAAGAGAGTATCGGCATAAAATGAAGCTTTCATGTACATAAAATGAATATAAAGGAGGCGGGCATTGAAAAAAGAACGGTTGAGCCCGGCGGAGCGGGAATTTTTCAGGACGGTCTATCACGCGGCCTTTGCCAACCCGTTCAGCGACCTGCGGAAGACGCTTGACCAGAAAATTGCCGGTCTTTTTCCGTCCGTATCCAGAAGGGAGAGTACGGACCAATGCATTGTTGAAGTGGACAAACGGATAAAGCGGCTTGAGCGGGAAGACAGGGGCAGCATAAATGCCTTCAGGGGGCAGGACAAATCGGTGATGCGCATCGTCTTTCTTTTTGACATTTTTCACAAGTTCAGGGACAGTTTTGACCGGCTCATAGCGGATCAGATCAATGCGGAAGACGATACCCCGGTGGCGGTGGACTTTGCTGAAGCGGCGCTTTCCGCCCTTCATAACAGAGGGTTTTCGGAAAAGAGCGCCCGTCACTATTTCGCCCTCTCTTTCCAGCTCAGGCGGGCGTTTTACTTTATTTCCCAGTCCCTTATAGGCACGAGCACCTGTATGCAGCGGTTGAAAAAGCATCTCTGGAACAACGTGTTTACCCACAATATCGAACTTTACGACAAGTTCATGTGGAACAAGATGGAGGATTTTTCCACACTGCTTCTCGGAGAGACCGGTACGGGCAAGGGAACGGCGGCCATGGCGATCGGCCGGAGCGGCTTTATTCCCTTCAACCGGCAAAAAGGGTGCTTTGAGGAGAGTTTCAAACACGCGTTCAGCTCCCTCAACCTGTCCCAGTTTCCCGAATCCCTGTTGGAATCCGAGCTTTTCGGACACAAAAAAGGGGCTTTCACCGGCGCGGTGGAGGACCACAAGGGCGTTTTTGACCGGTGCAGCCCGCACGGCTCCATTTTTCTGGACGAGATCGGTGAAATCCCCAACCATGTCCAGATAAAACTGCTGCAGGTGCTCCAGGAAAGAACCTTCACCCCGGTGGGCAGCCACCGGCGATCCCGGTTTCACGGGCGGGTGATCGCCGCCACCAACCGCTCCATACAGGATATACTCGAGGGCACCGTGTTCCGGAGCGATTTTTATTACCGCCTCTGTTCCGACATTATAGAGGTGCCCCCGTTGCGGGAACGGATACGCGAGGATCCGGGCGAACTTGACAGCCTGCTGACCGTCACGGTGGAACGGATGACGGGCAGGCGGTCTGAAAAGCTCATTTCCCAGATAAAGCGGGTGATTCACCAACAGCTCGGGGAAGCCTATCACTGGCCGGGCAATGTGAGAGAGCTCGAGCAGTGTGCCAGAAGCGTACTTCTGAGAAAAGACTACAAGGGGTCGCACATGACGGCCACCGCTGCCGGAGACCTGGCAGGGACGCTTGTCAGCGGCATCAAAAACATGGACATGGATGTCAACACCCTTGTTTCCGGCTACTGTGCACTTCTGTACCGGCATTCCGGCACGTACGAAGAGACGGCGAGGCGGACAGGCCTTGACAGGCGGACCATAAAAAAATATATAAACAGCAGGAACCGGCCGAAACCATCATAAAGAAACCGACAGTATGAACAGGTCTTGACAACCTGGGATGCGACATCATCCGATCCCGATTAACCCTGCGCTTCGCTACCGGCCTCTCAAAAAATGGTCTATACCTGTTCTCAGAAATATATTCGGATTTAACGCGGGTCAAGGAACTCATTTGCTTGTTGGTTTTGATTGTTTGATCGTTCTATCATTTGCGTTGCAAATTTGAAAAACTCGGGCGTAAACGCCCTCAGACAGTTTCAAATTTTTGCAACGCTTCATGAAGAACGATTTTCAAACAGTCAAAAAGACTTCACAAATAAGCCCTTTGACCATGGGAAACCGAACGTTGTTTTGTGAACGACTATATACCAACAATTGCTTTACAGAACCTCGTTTTGATTTTCCCTCATCAGGATTTTATTGTTGGAACAAAAAACATCCAAATGATTCTTAAATTTTATAAATTAATTAAATTTGTTGACAAAAATAGAACTATATGATTCTTAAACAATATGGCTGATGATCTCACATTCATTGGAAAAAACATTCGGTTCTTGCGGCGGTCAAAAAATTTGACCCTGGCCAGCCTTGCATCTCGAATCGGTATCAGGGAAGGCCCATTGGGCCGCATCGAGAGGGGTGTCAATCTTCCTTCCGCCGCCGTGATTTATAACCTGACAAAGGCGTTCGGAGTGTCTGCCGAAGCCTTCTTTGCCAGGGAATCGGCCCCGGCCGGAGCGGCGGCCGGGGATGAAGCCTTTTTTGTCTCCCTGGATGCCGAGCCAGCCCCTCCGCCTAAAATATTGGTCTCGGACTGTCACGACATTATGTCTGCTTTCCATGCCCTGGAAGATATCTGCGGTGTGCCGAAAAACGCCTGGCTGCCTCTGTCTCTTTCCTTTGAACCGGATTACCCGGGAATGGACAGGTTGGCTCACCGGGTCAGACACTATATGGGCACAGGAGACTCGGTTGTATTTGATTATTTTGAGCTGTTCGAAAACCACGGCTTGAGGATCATTCTCTTCCCTTTTCAAAGAGCGGCAGCAGACTTGGATGCCGTCTCTTTTTATGAACCCGCCTTTCACAATGCCTTTTTCTTTTTGAATTCCCGAAACAATGCGGAAAAACAGCTTTTCTCCCTTTCAACCGAGTTCGGTAAAATACTTATTTTAAACCAGATGCGAATGAGTAACGTGTCCCTGTTTCCGGATTTTCAGGACAACGACGGAGATGTTCGTCCCATAAATGCCGACAGGGCAGCCAGGCGGTTTGCCGCCACGTTCCTGATGCCCGAGCAGGCCGTTGAAAGCACAGTGAGCCAACTGGGCGTCTCCCCGGACAACTGGTCCTGGGAACTTATCTTAAGGATCAAGCACCGGTTCGGGGTGTCATCGGAAAGCTTCCTTTACCGCTTAAAAGAACTCGGCCTGATCTCAAACCACCTGGCAGAAAAATTTAAAAACAAAATAGACATCTTTTACAACCAGACCAATTATGCGGAGCCGGATGCATCAAGGCGCTGCCAGACCCCCAACGGCAGGTTCTTCGATCTTTTGCTCACGGCCCGGAGCATAAACTCCGCCCGGCAGGAGGTGGATGAAATTGATAAAATGGTGCGGGAGAAAAGAATCACCCAGCTTTAGCGAGGCGTTAATGCAAAACAAATTTGTTGCACATTACCAAAGCGATGACTGGAAAGTCCAAACGGTGTATGAGCATTTAAAAGGGGTGTCCGCCATCGCCAAAGAATTTACCGCGAAAATCGGATTGCCAGAGGCAGGGGAAATTCTGGGCTTGCTCCATGATCTTGGAAAGTATAGTCAATCGTTTCAAACTTATATTCAATCGGCGACCGGGTTGTTAAACTATGATATTGACGATGAATTCGTGGATGTAAAGGCGTTTAAGGGTAAAATCGATCATTCAACAGCAGGCGCTCAATGGATATGGCAGCGGTTTAGCAAATGCGGCTTCAAAGGGGAATTGGTTGGACAGATCCTATCGGTCTGTCTGGCTTCCCATCACGGAGGCATGATCGACTGCCTACGGGTGGAAGGTACAAACGGCTTTTTGAAAAGAATAGACAAAAGTGAAGAAAGGACACATTTGCAGGAATGCCTGAAAGCGGCGGATAAAAGTCTGATCGATTCATTGGAATCAATCGCAACAGAAAATTTTTTAAAACAAGTATTAAAAACACTTACTGCTGTTGTCTCCCCTGATAAAGAAGAACATGGTCGTCTTAAACATATGAGACTCGGTTTTTTCACCCGGTTTTTGTTCAGTTGCCTGATAGATGCGGATCGTATAGACAGTGCCGATTTTGAAATGCCAGAAAATAATGCACTGAGACGGAAAAAAGGGGTTGACTGGCAAATCGCAATAAATCGCCTGGAAGAAAAACTAGTTGGTTTTGAGGTGCGAAATCATGTGGATGAAATCCGTAATAAAATTTCCCACCATTGCCTTGACAGATCTTCCGGTCCACAGGGGATATATACGTTAACCGTACCTACCGGAGGAGGAAAAACCTTTGCTTCCATGCGTTTCGCCCTTTACCATGCAAAGAAGCACAAACTGGACCATATCATCTATATCATTCCCTATACTTCGATCATTGACCAGAACGCCCGGGAAATTCGCAAAGTGTTGGAAAGACATGGGGAGAATTCTGTTTGGGTGCTGGAGCACCATTCCAATCTTGAACCTGAACTGCAGACTTGGCACTCTAAACTCTTTTCTGAAAACTGGGATGCGCCTGTTATTTTTACCACGATGGTTCAATTTCTCGAAGTATTATTCGGCGGAGGGACAAGAGGGGCCAGGCGAATGCATAATCTGGCGAATTCTGTAATTATATTTGATGAAGTTCAAAGCCTCCCGGTCAACTGCGTCCATTTGTTCTGCAATGGTTTGCAGTTTTTGACAGACCATGCCAATACGACAGCGGTACTTTGTACTGCAACGCAGCCGCTGCTGGACGGCGTTAATTCTGACTATGGTGCGCTTACAATCCCCCATGGGAATGAACTTGCCGGGGACACAGCCGCTCTTTTTCAACAACTGAAACGGGTGGAGATTCAAGACCTAACGCGGGTGGGTGGATGGAAAAAAGAAGAGATCGCTGACATGGCCTTAAAGCAGATGCGCGAAAAAGACAATTGTCTGGTAATCGTGAATACAAAGGATTGGGCAAAAAAACTATACGAGCAATGCCGACCGAAGGTTGAAGAAAAAGCCATTTTTCATCTGAGTACAAACCTTTGTCCTGCCCATCGCAAAAAGATTCTTGAGGCTGTTCAAGATCGCCTATCTAAAAAATCTTCAGTACTCTGCATTTCAACCCAGCTTATCGAGGCCGGGGTTGATGTTGATTTTAATTCAGTGGTTCGCTTCTTGGCCGGCCTTGACGCCATTGCCCAAGCTGCCGGTCGCTGTAACCGTAACGGAAATCACTTCATTTCTGAAGTCTATGTGGTCAATCCGGATAAAGAGGCCATAAATTTTCTCGAAGATATTAAAATCGGTCGGGATAAGACAAAAAGGGTGCTTGATGAGGCCAATCATGAAGACTTTCTGAGCCCTTCAGCCATGGAACGCTATTTTTTCTATTATTTTTATGAACGGGCTAAAGACATGAAATACGATCTTACTGAACAACAGGCCGGAAGACGGGATACCTTGTTAAACCTGTTGAGTGACAATCCCCTTAATGTAGGCAGGGAAAAAAACAGGCAAAAGGCAGCATTTGGTCTTCAGCAGTCGTTTAAAGCGGCAGGCAAAGCCTTTAAGGTCATTGACGCACCGACCCGTTCGGTGATTGTTCAGTACGAAGAAGGCAGGGAAATTGTTGCCGGGCTCTGCGCCGATCCCGCACCTGCCAAGGCACTTGTTTTATTTAGAAAAGCCCAGCAATACTCTGTCAATCTGTTTCCCAATGCATGGGACATTTTACAAAAGAAGAATGCAATACATCCGATCCAGGAGGGAGAAGAGATATATTATCTGGATGAACGCTATTACAGTAGGGAATTTGGTGTGTCCACTGAAACCGTTAAAGAGATGGAGGCAACAATAATATAAAAAGGAGGGTGATTATATGAGAAATGACATCAGTTTCAGACTATGGGGACGATATGCCCTGTTCACCGATCCCGTAACCAAAACCGGCGGTGAAAAGAGTTCTTACCATGTCCCCACTTATGAGTCCATCAAAGGAGTGCTGAAGTCAATATACTGGAAGCCCACCATTATCTGGTATGTGGACAGGGTCAGGGTAATTAAGCCAATCCGGACACAGACCAAAGGAACAAAACCCTTGGTCTGGAGCGGGGGTAACTCCCTGGCCATCTATACGTTTCTTCATGAAGTCGAGTATCAGATCCAGGCCCATTTTGAATGGAACAAGTTCCGCCCGGAACTGGCACGTGACCGAATTGAAGGCAAGCATTTCAATATTGCAAGGAGAATGCTTGAGAAAGGTGGTCGCCAGGATGTTTTTCTGGGAGTCAGAGACTGTCAGGGTTATGTGGAACCCTGCCGGTTCGGTGAAGGAGAGGGCTTTTTCGATGAGATTGATGAACTCAGCTTCGGGCTCATGTTCCACAGTTTCGACTATCCGGATGAAACAGGGAAAAATGAACTGGCAAGCCGGTTCTGGGAAGCCGTCATGAAAAAAGGAGTCCTTTATTTCCCCCGGCCTGATGCATGCGATAAAAGACGGTTTGTCCGGGAAATGACCCCCAAGCCGTTTGGCTTGGATGAAAATGCCCGGCCGGTGGAAAAAGAGGAGGCGTTGCTATGAGCTGGATGGCAAAATTGTATGAAACCTATGAGCAAGGAATGAGATTAGAGCCAACCAGTGGGGCCAAGCTTATGCCCATTAGCCATACTTTACAAAATGCCCACATCAATATTGCTATTGATGAAAAAGGTAACTTCAAACGGGGATCGGTTCTTGAAAAGACTCAGGTAGTGTTGCCTGCAACGGAAAAATCAGCGGGCCGTTCCAGTGGTGAAGCGCCTCATCCGCTATCTGATAAAATTCAATATATTGCCAAGGATTATCCTGATTACGGGGGCAAAAAAAAATCATATTTCCCAAGTTATGAAAAACAACTGGCAGAGTGGTGTTCTTCGACATATCGTCATGAAAAAGCAGTAGCCGTATATGAATATATAAGAAAGGGGCAGGTTATTGCGGATCTGGTTTCGAATCATGTGCTGTATGTTGATTACGATAACGAATTGTTGGCCTATTGGCCGGATGAAGAAGACACATCTCCTCCATTAATATTTAAAGTGTTGCCCGCCCTTCCAAAAAATAAAAGAATTAATAAAGACAAGCCGGAGATTGAGCAGGGAGATGCCTTGGTTTGCTGGTCTGTTGAAAAAGAGGGAGCGCCCGACAGTGCCACTTGGCAGGATGAAAGCCTGCAGCAAAGTTGGATCGAATATAACGCACAGACATGTGAAAAAACCGATTTTTGTTTTATAAGGGGAGAGTTCATACCCGCAGCCACTAATCATCCCGCTAAATTACGCCATACAGGGGATAAAGCCAAACTGGTTTCGGCAAATGATTCGTCGGGGTTTACATTCCGGGGCCGCTTTACAGATTCTGACGGAATCCAGGCTGCTAGTGTGAGCTATAAAGTTACACAAAAGGCCCATAATGCGCTGAGATGGCTAATTTCCAGGCAGGGTTTCCGCAATGGAGACCAGGTTTATGTGTCATGGGCGACTTCAGGAAAAACAGCACCGGAACCTTTAAAAAGTGCCTGGGAACTGTTCAATGCAGATTTTGACCACCAGGAAGAAACAAAATCTGAAACGGAACAATCCTTGGACCATTCCATTGATCTGGGTGAGTCTTTTGCCCGGCAGTTAAAAAAATATATGGCTGGTTACCATGCAAAGCTATCGCCGAATGAACAGATCATCATCATGGGTTTGGATTCTGCTACTCCCGGCCGGATGGGCGTCATCTATTACAGGGAATTGCTGGCTAGTGAATTCTTGGAACGGATTGAAAAATGGCACAGTCAGTTTGCCTGGCCCCAGCGGTTTACCAAGGAGAGTTCCGATCTAAACAATAAGAAGAAGCCTTCAAAGATAACTATCTGGCCAGCTTCAAGTCCGACTCCAAGAGCTATTGCAGAGGCAGCTTACGGCAACATTCTTAAAAGCAATGATACTCTGAAGAAAAAAGTGATTGAACGGATCCTTCCCTGCATTATCGACGGCAGACACTTCCCCCATGACCTTGTCGCGTCCGCGGTTCACAGGGTTTGCAACCGGAACAATTATGAAAAATGGGAATGGGAAAGAAATCTGGGCGTTGCCTGTGCCCTGTACAAAGGATTTTATCTGCGGCACCCCCAAAAAAACAAAAGGAGAGAATACAGAATGGCTTTGGAAGAAGAAAGAACAACAAGGGATTATCTTTATGGCCGTTTACTGGCTATTGCTGAAAAGATTGAGGAGACTGCTTTATATGTAGGGGGAGAGCAAAGACCAACAACAGCGGCAAGGTTGATGCAGAGATTTGCGGATCGGCCCTTTTCGACTTGGCGCAGTATTGAGCTTGCCCTTCAACCCTATATGCAGAGGCTTCAGGCCAACAGAGCAGGTTTTCTGGTAAATCGTAAAAAGGAACTGGATGCAATACTTGATGCATTTTCACCTGACGATTTCACCAGCGAAAAATCACTGTCCGGGGAATTTTTGCTTGGGTATCATTGCCAGAAACAGGCTTGGAAGAAACAATCCGATGAAAACAAAGGAGAATGAATTATGAGTCTTGAGCACAAAATTGATTTTGCCATTATTTTCAGTGTTAAAAACGCCAATCCTAACGGTGATCCTTTAAATGGCAACAGGCCAAGAGTGAACTATGAAGGTTTTGGGGAGGTTTCCGATGTCTGCCTGAAAAGAAAGATTCGGGATCGCCTACAGGAAAAAGGGAAACCTATTTTTGTTCAGTCAGATGAAAAAAAAAATGACGGTATGCCGAACCTGAGAGCCAGAGCAGAATCTAATGAATTGGGTCTCGGAAAAGAGGCATTCAAAAGTGACAAAAAACATTTACGGAAAAAAGAAGAAACAGCAAAACAAGCTTGTGAGAAATGGTTTGATGTGCGTGCTTTCGGACAACTGTTTGCTTTCGGCAAACAAGAGGATGCTTCTGGTATCTCAATTCCCATTAGAGGACCTGTAACTATTCAATCTGCTTTTAGTCGAACACCCGTAAGTATCACGAGTTCCCAGATTGTAAAAAGCGTTAACGCCGAAGAAGCGAAGGGAAAAAGTGATATCAGCTCAGATCGAATGGGCATGAAACACAGGGTAGACAAAGCCGTTTATGTGGCTTATGGTGCCATGAGCCCTCAGCTTGCCGAACGAACAGGATTCAGCGATGAAGATGCCGGAATTATAAAAGAACTACTACCAAGACTTTTTGAAGGTGATGCCTCTTCTGCAAGACCGGAAGGCAGTATGACTGTTGAAAAAGTGGTCTGGTGGGAACATAACAGCAAATCCGGCCAATATTCTTCTGCTAAAGTTCATAGGACGTTGCAGGTCAATGCAGACGGTAGTTTTGATGAAACTGGAGTTAAAAGCGCATTAGACGGCCTGAGGCCTGAAATTATTGATGGATTTTAAGCCGGAGTTAAATAATGAACTTTCTGAACAACCTGGACAAAGACCTGCAGCAGGCCCTGATAAACCAGCTGCGGAACCTTTGGTCTCATACTTCCACGGCTATCGAGGGCAATACACTGACACTTGGAGAAACGGCCTTTGTGCTGGAAGAAGGATTGACCGTTTCAGGAAAACCGTTAAAGGACCATGAGGAGGTGGTGGGTCATGCCAGAGCCATTGACCTTTTATATGAGCTGGTCGAAAGTGGCAAGGATTTTACCGAAAATCAGTTGTTCTCCCTGCACAAAGCCGTGCAGACCCACCAGATTGTGGATGTGTACAAGCCTGTAGGGGCCTGGAAGAAAGAGCCCAATTCGACGGTCGCTGTTGTCGACGACACGCAGGTGGTTTTTGAGTATGCGCCCCCGGAAGATGTACCGGATCTCATGGAAGAATGGTTTTCCCTGTATCGCGACATAATCAATGCCGTTACGCCTGATGACAGCCGGAATGCTTTGGACGGCTACGCCTCCCTTCATGTGTCCTTTGTCCGTATTCATCCTTTTTTTGACGGAAACGGCAGGTTGGCAAGGCTCATTGCCAATATTCCGGTCCTGAAAGCCGGCCTCCCGCCGGTGGTTATCCCCAAAGAGCAGCGCAAAGCATACATTGACGCCTTGTCTGCGTATCATCATGCTGCAGGGCAGATAAAAAAAGGAGATGAACTGCTGCCCTGTCCGGAGGCCCTTACCCCTTTCACCTCATTTTGTGAACAGGCATGGGAGGTGTCGCAATCACTCGTGGATAAGATCCGGCAAACCCAGGAAAAAAGAAATACCAGAAAGAAATGAAAGTGTATCGTGAAAGTGAATATATCCAGTTGTCAGCCCTCCAGCATATGCTGTTTTGTGCGCGGCAGTGTGCATTGATCCATGTTGAGCAACTCTGGGTTGAAAACAAATTTACCGCCGAGGGCCGGATAATACATGAACGGGTGGACAGCGGCGACAGGATAGATAAAGGCCGGATCCGGGTGGCATACAGTCTGCCGCTGAAGTCACGGCGCCTTGGCATTACCGGAAAAGCCGATGTGGTGGAGTTTCATCTTGAAAAGGATGGAACAAGGGATTGGGTGCCTTTTCCGGTTGAATACAAACGGGGAAAACCCAAGAAAAATTTTTCTGACAAGGTCCAGCTCTGCGCACAAGCTGTTTGCCTTGAAGAGATGCTTGATCGAAAAATTGAAAACGGCGCACTTTTTTATGGAAAAACCCGGCGCAGGCTGAAAGTGCAATTTGATAATGAGTTACGTCGGCTCACCTCTGAGACAGCGGAAAAGATTCATGGCCTGATTGCAACCGGAATCACTCCGCCGGCTCGTTATGAGAAAAAATGCGATACTTGTTCATTTCTGAATCTCTGCCTGTCCAAAGCCATCGGAAAGAAAAGAAAAGTAACATCATGGCTGAATGACATTGTCCACAAGGAGCTGGATTGAATGAAAAAACACTTGAATACCCTCTTTGTCACTACGCAAGGATCATATCTATTCAAAGAGGGGGAAACTGTTGCTGTTAAGATCGAGCAGAAAACAAGGCTCAGGATCCCTATCCATACCCTGGACGGGATTGTCTGCTTCGGGACGGTGACATGCAGCCCGTTTCTTATGGGTTTCTGTGCTGAAAAGGATGTCTCCGTCAGTTTCCTCACCAGGCACGGCAGGTTCCTTGCCTCTGTCAAAGGACCTGTATCTGGAAATGTGCTGCTGCGGAGAAAACAATTCCGGATGGCCGACTCAATGGAAATTTCAGCGCAGATGGCTGGATTCATTCTAACCGGTAAGCTGCTGAATTGCCGGGCGGTCCTTGAACGGGCAATCAGGGACCATAAGGATAAAGTGGATCAAATACGGGTCAAAGAAGTCTCGAATCGGCTCAAGGCCTACATTCAAAAAGAACTGCAAAGAAAAGATGTGGATCTTTTACGGGGAATCGAAGGGGATGCGGCGCATCAGTATTTCAGCGTTTTCAACGAGTTGATACTGTCACAAAAAGCGCCTTTTTTGTTTGACGGCAGGAGTAGACGGCCGCCGATGGACAGGGTGAACTGCCTGCTCTCCTTTGTTTACACCCTTCTTGTTCATGATGTACGGTCAGGGCTTGAAACGGCGGGGTTGGATCCGGCCGTTGGATTCCTTCACCGGGATCGCCCGGGCAGGCCCGGTTTGGCCCTGGATATTATGGAAGAATTGCGCCCCTTTCTTGCCGACAGGCTGGTGCTGTCATTGATCAACCGGAATCAGGTGCACCCGGAGGGGTTCCTTATAAAGGAATCCGGCGGGGTTTATATGGATGACGCCACGAGAAAGACGGTTCTGGAGGCCTATCAGAAAAGAAAACAGGAGGTGATAGTCCATTCTTTCTTAAATGAAAAAATGGAAATCGGGAACCTGTTCTTTGTTCAGGCCTTACTTTTGGCAAGATTTATCAGGGGGGATATAGATGGGTATCCGCCTTTTATCTGGAAATAAGGGAGCATACCGTTGCTTGTTCTCATCAGTTATGACGTATCTGTGGAAGCAAACGGCCGGAAAAGGCTGCGACGGGTCGCTAAGGCCTGCCAGAATTACGGGCAGCGAGTACAGTATTCGGTATTTGAATGCGTTGTTGACCCGGCCCAATGGACAGTTCTCCGGCAAAAGCTTCTCGATGAAATTAATCCGGAACTGGACAGTTTACGATTCTATTTTCTGGGTTCAAAATGGGAAAGAAGAGTTGAGCATGTCGGGGGAAAACCGGGAATTCATCCGGAGGGACCATTGATTGTATAACAAGATTGCGAACTATAAGCTAATATTCGGGCAACTGGGCTGTATCCCCAGCCCAGTTGGTGAGTTGAGGCGGCAGAAACTGGTGGGTTCGCATTTTAATAACAGCTTATTTTTACATAGAATATTAAAATTTGCTTCTCTTTTTCCGAATGTATTCTATGTGTATTCCATCAGGATCGCTCTTTGACAATTTGTTTGCATTAAATTATAGATAGTTAACATAGCAACAGTCGCTCCCCTCGCGGGAGCGTGGATTGAAACGTTCGATACTTGATGTTGACACAGAGAGACTTGAAGTCGCTCCCCTCGCGGGAGCGTGGATTGAAACGGATAATCGAAGCCCCGGACGGAGAGATTCTTGTGTCGCTCCCCTCGCGGGAGCGTGGATTGAAACACAAGATTGATGTCTGTGTTGTCACTCACAAAGGATCGCTCCCCTCGCGGGAGCGTGGATTGAAACTGGAAAAGTCGCAGGATGGTTATATGCTATTTTAGTCGCTCCCCTCGCGGGAGCGTGGATTGAAACAATGCGGCTTATTGCAAATAGACCTTTACAACGAGGTCGCTCCCCTCGCGGGAGCGTGGATTGAAACACCCAAATAGCAAAGGAATTATACAGGGTAACAAAAGTCGCTCCCCTCGCGGGAGCGTGGATTGAAACAAGCATATTAAATGTATTCCGAAGAACAAAAAGAAGTCGCTCCCCTCGCGGGAGCGTGGATTGAAACAGGAGATGAGCCGCCGCCGGGTACAGCCCATGTGTCGCTCCCCTCGCGGGAGCGTGGATTGAAACGCCAACCGCAAAATTGCGCTCCTGTCAACACCGAGTCGCTCCCCTCGCGGGAGCGTGGATTGAAACACGTTATGTATGACAACTGGGCAAGACTCGATTAGTCGCTCCCCTCGCGGGAGCGTGGATTGAAACGCTTGAACTTTTTCAATCGGAAC